>CAJMRM010000053.1 GCA_905215775.1 uncultured bacterium | reverse complement strand
TGCCGTCTCTGCCAGTTCCTCTGAAGCCATTTTTCCCGGCTCCCAAGTCACCATTTCCGGTCCGTCCGTATAGCGGGGGATCACATGTACATGGAAGTGAAAGACCGTTTGCCCCGCCTCAGTTCCATTGTTCTGGACCAGGTTGAACCCGGCGCATCCAAGAGACTTCTTCATTGCAGCCCCGATTTTAGCCGCCAGCGGAAGGACCCTGGCCGCCGTCTTTTCATCCAGTTCACAGACATCCTTAAAATGCTCTTTCGGAAGGATCAGGGCATGTCCTCTGGATGCCGGTCCCAGATCCAGGATCACACGGAAATCCTCATCCTCATAAACCGTGGCCGATGGGATCTCACCATTGGCGATCTTACAAAAAATACAATCCTTATCTTTCATTACCAAATTCCTCCATCATCCATTTTTTCTTTGGCTTTCGATATAAAAGAATCCCCAGAAGAATGCCAAGGACAAGGCCTGCCACATGGGCCGCATTGTCTACGCCAGAGCTGGTGATCCCCATATAAAGAGAAAGCCCGATCATCACTGCCAGCTGTTTCGTCTGCAGATCCTCCAGGCGTCCCTTATTAACTGCAACTGCGTAAAACAGACCGCCGATCACTCCAAATATAGCTCCCGATGCGCCGGCAGATACGATCATCTGATCACTTTTTCCCACTGCCATGGAGATCCAATTGGCTCCGATTCCGCTGAGCAGATAAAGGATCAGATATTTTACATGGCCCAAGGCCCGCTCCAGATTATCTCCCAGAGCGAAAAGAACGATCATATTGTTCACCAGATGACCGATCCCAAAATGCATGAACATGGCTGTAAACAACCGGTAGTATTCTCCGTCCTCCAGGACTGCCGCTTTCAGCATTGCCCCTTTCGTATACATAAAATATGCATCCTCAGAGGATCCGGCCACCTCCAGGTACAGGAATACTAACGCGTTGGCCGCCATCAGGATCCAGTTTATGTATGACTTATTTCTGGAAGTATCTTCCATTTTCTCAGCCCTTTCCTGCTGTCATAATATCATAACTTTTACCGCCCCGCAATGGAGCGTAACTGGATAATCCTAGTCCATGACTCCCAGCCCCTTTGCCACAATGGTGATAAAATCCTGAACATTCGTCACCATGGTGACCGCTGACAGGCTGCCTCTGTCCAACAGCTTGTTAACTACAAATTCATCTGCATCTACTGTATAAAGATACAATGGCCGTACCGTTCCATCCTCGAGCACCCGGAATGACGGCGTCATATTGCCGGTGGCAATGGTATGAAGCATGGTTGCCAGACAGATGACGCAGGTGGATTTTTTCACCAGCTGTCTCATGGCCTTCTGACCGGCATACGCGTCTCCGATCACCTCCGGCAGCGGGCCATCGTCCCGGATCGATCCGGTCAGTACAAAAGGAACCTGCTTCTTCACGCAGCTGTATATGATCCCATTATCGATTTTGTAATCCTCAATGAACTGCGGGATCGATCCGCTTCTGCGGACCCGGTTTATCACATCCAGGTGATTGTAATGACCGTTGGGCATGGAAACCTGGGTATAGATATCCTGACCCAGGGCCGTATGGAGGAGCGCTCCCTCCAGGTCATGGGTCGCCAGGGCATTTCCGGCCATCAGGCCGTGGGCATAGCCGTTCTCCACAAGCGCCTGCATCGCTTTTCTGGCATTATGGTCAAAGGAAAATGCCGGCCCCATAACCCATAAAATATTTCCATGCTCCTTCTCATATTTCAAAAGCTCCAGGAGATTATCGTAATCCCTGGCATAGGATGTTTCCCTGCTCCGTCCCTGCCGGAACACAAACTTTTCCTTTTCGGAGCTTTCCCCGTCCTCAAACCCTGTATTATGGACATAGATTCCTTCCTGGCACTGCTCGCTGCGCCCCAGTATCACCTTCTGTCCTTTTTTCAGGTTTCTGTTTTCCACCACCTCCAGGCGGTCATCCTCACCGATCACCACGCTGGAGTCCATGCGGCTTTCTTCCGCCAGCACCCATCGGCCGCCAATTTTAAAATATTCCGGATACATGGAGGTACTGTGGAAATACTCCGGTGCAACTCCATCGTTTTCCACAGATTCCCATTTTACCTCTGGTGCGTTCACAAACTGAGGAAGCGAAAAGTCCGGGTGATGGTATTCTGGTAGTTTAAATGGCATATCATTTCTCCTCTCGCCCCGCTTCACGCGGATATTTTTTCATTATACCATGTTCTCCGGACATAGTACCCCTTCGGGAGAATTTTACGCCTGGATTTTCGCGGTAAACGCGAAAACCAGATGCGCGATGGTATAATGTCTGTTTTACAGACATTATACCATAAATCAAATACCAGTTCCAGGTGGCTTGTTCGTTTACTGCATGGGAAAATCCCTTCTTTTTCTGTGTCCGAAGCCGGAAGAACGCCGTTTTCTACCGGAACCGGAATTTCTTCCCGGCGATCTCCACCTCGCTTCCTATTTCAAGTCCGCGGGTTTCGTTGGCTCCCAAGGGCAGCCCATTTACCCTTGTGCCATTGGTGGAATTTAAATCTGTGATGGTGTACGCCCCATCCCGTTCCTCTATTTTTATATGAAGCCGGCTGACCCCTGGCTCATTCAGGCAAAAATCGGCCATTTCCCGGCTTTTTCCGATCAAAAACGGATAATACGCCAGGGGGATCTCCAGATTCCCGGAAAACGCCGTCAGCTTCCTTCCCTCTGCCTCCACAGGTCTGGCGGTCAGGAGGACCGTCTGAAAATCGTTTTCCTCCTCTCTTTTCTTCTCATTCCCTGCCTGCGCATACGTTTCCGGTTCATCCGCTTCCCCGAAATATACCTCCCAGGGTTCTTCCCTCTCCTTCCCTTTTTCCTGCGGCCTGATCTCCTCCTGAAATCCAGAGGGTGCGGGCTCTCCTCTTCCTCCGGCACCGGCCCCCTTCACTGTCAGCAGCACCGCCCCCACCGCCGCCAGGACCAGCTCCGCCGTCCCCAGAATCCATTTATACTGAAACAGGCCCCGAGGTCCGGATAAAGCGGCTGCGGCTGCCGGAAGAGCTGCCATAAGTATGCCTGTGACTATGACCGCCAGCTTCAATCCTCTTTCTTTTTCCTCAGATTTTTCCGCAGGCTGCTTCAATGCCTTTTCAGGATTTTCTCCCCTTTTCTCCTCACCTTCCCATTCCGCGGTGCCCCATTCCATTTTTTCTATATCTGCTTCCCGCGGATCCTTCTCCCTTTCTGCCGCAGCTCCGGTCCGATGGCCGGTATGGCTTCCCGGCTCCTCCTTCTCCCCTGACTCTCCGCTCCCCGATTCCCTTCTGGCCTTTTCCAGACATTTCCCGATCTCCTCCAGCCCAAAGTTCTCTTTTCTGGACTCACGGAAAATGGCAAACGCCAGTATCACCGCTTCGCCGTCCTTATGACTCACATGATCCAGCAGATACTGGGACAGATCCCGGAAGCTCTGGGAAAAATCCCAGTCTCTCCCTGGCACCAGACAGAACGAGCATTGGAAGGAATCGGGATCTATATAGATCATCTCCGGGATCAGAGCAATGGCTTTTTCATCCAGAAGGTAGCGTTCTGCCTGTCTCAGTGAAAAAAGCAGATCCGCCGCCAGCCGCTCCAGCTCCCTCCCGCTCATATTTCTGTATTCCAGGATCCTCTCCAGCGGCTGTCTGGACGTAATATCGTAATAAAACCATCGCTCCCCATCCACCTGTTTTTCCTGGAACGGCAAAAAGCCCGGGATCCGGTTTTCTGTCAGCATACGTACCGCATACTCTTCACCCCTCCCTGTTTCCGGCCTCAGAACCATATAATTCCGGTTCATTTCCCGTCTGAACTCCACTTCCCCCATCATTCTGTCGATTCCCCATTTCCATCAAAGCCGCCGTCCTCCGCAAAAATGCTTCCGGACGAAACGCTCCCCGTTCTATTTCCAGCGTCCATGCCCCGGCCGATGCACAGCCGGAAAGCTTCCTGGCCCTTCTTTCGATCCGGACGCTGTATTCTCCCAGCCATAGCCTGGGATTCCCCTTCTTCTCTGCCTGACCGGCAAAATAAGGATCCTCGATCTCTTCGTCCCGGTTATATGCAGCCTGCTCCAGGGCCTCCTCCAGTATCATGGAACCGGTCGCTTTATCATGGACCACATAGGCTTCCTTTATGGAGACTCCCATGACCATAAAGACCATTCCCAGAATCAGCGCCGCCTCCACCGTAAAGCTGGCGGATAATTTCCGCTCCGTTTTCAGAAAAGCGCCAGCCATAATCCCACCGGAAGCAGAAAAGGAAGAAAGGGCAGCCTCTTCTTTCGGACACAGCCTCCTCCGATCAAGGACGCAGCCACATAAGCAAGACTGTATACACTGCAGAAAATAAGCCCTGACAAAAGGAGGATCCAGTTTTCCGCCGGCTCCAGAAAAAGTCCTGTTACAGTAAAAAACCATCCGTCTCCCTCCCCGATCCCTCCTCCTGTTTTCCATCCTAATATCAGAAGAAGGATTCCCGCCGACACCGACGCCGTCACCTCCGGCAGACCGCGCCCGGAAAGCAATGAAATGGCTGCCCCAATTCCTCCAGCCGCCGCCAAAAAGCCCTGTCCCACGCTCCTGTTCCGAAGATCCTGTCCGACAGCCACCGTCAGAAACACCAGAAACCCCCACTTTTCCATTTCTAACCGCCCTCCTCTGCTTTTTTTCTGGATGCACAGTATGAACACACACCCAGATGTCCCACTTCCGCCAGGTCTGCCTCCCGTACATAAGAAACCATTGAACTGCAGGCCCGGTTAAAATGATAATGCTCACCGCCTGCGGTCACATAGACCGTCCGTTCTCCGCGGACGGAGCCCGCGCACCGGGAGCAGGGGCGGTAATGCGTTCCGAACCGGTTCGTCATTTTTTCCGCCTGGCTTAAGGATACTGCCTCATACTCATTGGAAATATAATGGCAGTCTCTGTACCAGTGGTACTTTCCCATCCCCGCTCCTACATATACGGTACTGCCGTTTTCCCCATTTATATCTGCCTGGCCGTCTCCCGCTTCCGTAAGCTTCCCGTCCAGACCGGTCCAGCCCCTCCGTCTGGAGGCCGCCCTCATGGAGATCCCCTGTCTGTATAACGGGAGGAAGGGGATCCGCTCCCTGTATTCCACTCCCAGGCAGATATTGCCGGCAGGATCCGGAAGCTCTGCGTTTGTTACCGTTACATGGTCTGCAATTTTTTCCATTTTTCCTTTCATCCATAGCCCGGCAGCCGCGCTGGAAAGAAGCTCCAGATCCTCTCTGCTCCAATCGTCCTGTCCATCTGTTTCCCCTCCTAGAAACCCAGAAACCTTTTCCGCATTTTCTCCGTCCTGCACCGCCATGTCCTGCAGATATACGGCCTGGCTCAGTTCTTCGCCGAAGCATTCCAGAACGGTCTGAACTCTCCTCTGCCGGTCCAGCCACCGCATGGGCTCCATAAGTGCAGCTGCAAAAAACAGCCAGACCGGAAGGCAGACCGCGGCTTCCACCGTGATGCTGGCGGAAAACGGTCCGGAGGTGAATGGCAGTACCCTCTTTCCCAAAGTGAAAACAATATTTTTCAAGGGGAGAATGCAAGGTACTTGGAGAGACATTGCACACTGGTCATGCAATTCAGAATTCAGAGCTTGTTTTTTCAGCATATGAAAATAAAAACATGGAAAAGAGGGCACCGCCATTCACCTCCGTTCTTAATAGGTCCAGGCTGTTTCCACAGTCTGCCCGTACTCATTTTTTATAAGAAATACATGCTTCTGGGAGACCTCCGTGCGGATCTCCACCCGGCAGGCGCAGGAGCCTGCCGTAAAATCCTTCTGCTTCTTCCTTACATTCCACTGGATCACATCCATCATCCTGTAATTCCTCTCCGTCTTATCCTCCAGAAACAGCAGGAGCCGGATATAATCCTCGTATCCGCTGCCGGAGGCCTCCATATCCGTCCGGCCCTCCAGAAATTCCATGGCCAGCAGCCCTTCCAGGCTCAGATGCCATGTACGGTCCGTCTTCCAGAATTCAGTCCGTCCTCCGTCCAGAAGTCCGCGCACATCCCAGACCGCCTCTCCCAGAGCCCACAGGCTCAGGACCAGAAACCCGATGATCAGGCCCACCGCCGCATTTCCTCCGGAAACAGCCGCCGCCAGACTGTCTGCCTGTGCCTTTTTGTCCGGGGCACTGAGCAGATATAAAAGGTTCATGGCCGCCCGGATCATAAGGAGCTTCTCGGCCGTCTGGGCCAGATTCTCCCGGTCTGATCGCTTCCCGCAAAGAAGATATTCCTGTTCATAATCCAGAGTCTGGTCCGTTAAGGCTTCGCGGCCTTCACACGCCTTCAGAAAGGAATCAAAATACAGGAGTATATATTCGTTCACCAGAAGCTGTTCTGCGGGCCCGTTGGACTCCGCCTCTTCTTCGGCTTTTCCCTTTCTCAGGTCTGCCAGGATATCTCCGGCACCGGCTCTTTTCCCCGACGCCTTCACCCCCTCCGGCAGCACCAGCTGCAGAAGGTCCCCCTCCAGCAGCTCCTCCAGACGGTCCAGGGCACCAGCCTTTTCCTGATCCACGGTCTCCGGCGCCGTTTCCGGTATATGGACCATATCCATAAGCTCCCGGATCCGGTCCCAGTCCGGCCCCTCCGCATGTTCTTCCCCCTCTCCGTTTTCCCCGTCCTCTTCCAGCAGCCCTTGGATTTCTTCCAGCCTGGAAAGCCCGTCCTCCAGATCCAGCTCTGCTTTCCGGCAGTCCTCCAGAAATTCCCGGCCAGCCTCCTCTACGCTCTGATATGCCGCCAGCTCCAGATCCATCGTCTGCGCAGCCAGCGGTTCTTCCATCCCCTCCCTTCCGCCGTCTTCTCCGGCAGACCGGCTGTTCCCGGAAAGGGCCTCCAGCTCCTTTTCATACTGGCCTGCCAGCTCAGGGAATCTCCGGATTTTTTTCTGAAGGCGTTCTATTTCTTTCCCCATTCTCCCGGCCCTCTCATCCGCCGCCGCTTCCGATGCCCGGATTCTCAGCCGCTCCATATCCTCCAGAGCGGCTTCTGCTTCTCTCCTGGCCTTTTCCAGTCTTCTGGTATGCCGTCCCGCCTGGCGGCAGACCTTAAAAACAGTTCTGAAATCTCCGGCCCGGGAGGCCTCCTTCGCGCGCTCCGTGATTCCCGTAAGATTTCCGGCAATATCCGGCAGACGATACCGGACATAGGAGAGGATCCCGTCCTCCAGGGGCTTTCCCCCATTATCCTGCATATTTAAAATGGCCGTGACCTCCCGGCTCTTCCGTTTCATCGGATACAGGTTCTCCTGTTCCAGGTAAAAATCCAGATATCCGTCAAAGGAATGCCCGATGGCCTCCAAAGATTCATATTCGAGGAACAGAAGACGGTACATATCCCACAGATTCCGGTTATACTGGCTCATGACAGAAGCCATTGACGAATTGGCGGCCATGGTAAGGTACAATCTGGCGCCCGCCGTCCGGGCCGATTCCAGAAGTCCCATAAAAAGTGACAGGATGCACACCAGGGTCAGGCTCAGAAACACGGTGATCTCTCCCCTTTGCCTCATGATCAGTACACCTCTTTGGACTGCTTGCTGATCTCTGAAAAAATGTTGTTCAAAAGCTGGTTGATCTGCTTTTTAAAAATGATCACCAGCCCGATCAGTACCACCAGGATCAACACCACCTCGATCACGCCAACGCCGTCCTCTTCTTTTAAAAAATCCATGATCCTCATACGGCCCCTCCTTTCAGCCCAGCGAAAAAAACGCCGGTGCAGTTACCATTACCATAACGACTCCAAGTATCCCAAACATGGGCAGCAGCAGCTTCGTGGACGCTTCCTCCCCCTTTCTCCTGGCAAGATCCGCCTGTATCTTAAAGGCCTCCTCCATTTCCGGCTCCAGAAGAGCCCTAAGGCTTTTTCCTCCTGTACCCAGGGAGCTTTCCAGAAGCCCGGCAAACCTCGTATAGCACCGGAGGCCGCAGCGCTTTCCAAACCGGGCGTATGCAAGAGGCTCCGGCGTCCCTGTCTCCATCTGGTTCAGAGTGATCTGCATCTCCTCATAGACCGCTGAAAACGGAAGCGTCTCAGACTGTTTCCGGTCCAGGACCGTCTTTTTCCAGGCCTGGCGGATGGAATAACCGGCCCCCGTCAGCACCAGAAATCCCGAAACCAGATCCGGATAATCTGCCGCCAGGCTTTCCTCCCTTTTCTTTTTCCAGGCCTGTCTGTCATTCCTCTCCTTTAGCCTGAGGCAGACCGCCGCAGCAGGCCCCAGAACCAAAAGGACCGCATTCTGAAGCCGGCCCTTTCTCCGGTATCGGATCGGAACTCCTTCAAATTCCTCAACCAGGGGAATGGTCTCGTCCTCCATATGCTCCATGGCCAGACCGTGTATCCGTTCCTCCAGCCGTTCTCCCTGGGTAGTCCTTGCAGGAAAAACCGTGACCGGAACCGTCAGGACCTCCCTCTCCTCCCCGCATAAAAGCGCTGCCGTCAGAAAAAAACGCTCCCCGCCAGAGGGGTCTGTCTCCTGCAGCCGCTCCTGGTTTACAAGTCCCATATCGCTCAGGAGCTCCGGCCGCTCCGATTCCCATTCCACCCGGATCCCATACCCGGAAAGCTCCTCTGGAAGGTCCAGATCCGTCCGGATCTGATCTAAGGACGCGTTGCTGCCAAGGATGCTGGAAAAAAGAAGCTCCGAGATCTCCGGAATGCGCTCATGGAATTCTTCCGGCGACAGTCTCCGGGCCGGAACCGTCACAGACAGATCCACCTTCCCCTCCGCCAGCCCTTCTGCATAAAATTCATATACCGTATCTCCCTGTCCCCACGGATTCCGTTTCAGCACTCCTTTCTCCACAGTCTGCCGGCCGCCGTCCACAGCTTCAGCCGCCAGAAAAAGGAAAACTCCCAGCGCCGCACAGCCCCCATACCGGATCCATCCGCGTACCGGCCCCTTCATATGCGGATCTCCAATATCTTTCTGGAAAGGCTGCAGGCCCCCAGATAAATCCCGAGACAGACGGTCATCACCATCCGCCCGGCCGCAGTTTCATAAAGAAGGGAAAAAAATCCCGGAGAGGTCAGTTCGATGTAGAACGTGATCAGGACCGGAATGGCGCTCATGATCCTCTGCTCCATCCGTCTGGCCGCAGTGGCTGTCATAATGTCCTCCTGGATCCGTATTTTTTCCCCAATGATCTCTGCCGTTCTGGCAATGATCCTTACCAGCTCTCCGCCGCTCCTTCTGGCTGCCAGGAATACGTCTGAAAAGCTCTGGATATCCTCCAGGCCGCTTCTTCTGGCGAAATCCCCCAGTGCCTCTCCAAAGGACCGGTTCATCCGGGTCTTGGCGAGGATCAGGCGAAGCTCCTCCGATATCATGGAGTTTTTTCCATACAGCCTGTCCATCTCCTCCAAAGCCGAGGCAAACGCATTTTCCACCGAATATCCGGCGTTGAGCCCGGAGGCAGCCGAAAGGATCGCGTCCTTAAACTGAAGCTTCAAAGCCTCCCTTCTTCGTTTTTTCAGTTCCTTTCTGATCACGAGCGGGTAGCAGAGTCCCAGTGGGACCAGCACGGCCATAAGACCGGCGCTTCTGTAAAATACGAAATCGAGAAGCGCCAGATATCCGACGCCCTGGCTGCCGTAGATCAGCCACTCCTTCCTGCTGAGCCTGTACACCTCATAGTCCATACCCCGCCCTTCTGAGCTTTTCCTGGTGTCTGAGGCTTCCAGCCTTTCTGAGACCCTTTTCCCCGTCAAAGGAAAATAAGGGATTAAGGACGATCTCACCGTTTTCAATTCCCGTCACCTCCTCAATCGCCGTCACCTTCCGGCTCCTGTCCCTCATCCTGGCCACATGGACCATCACATCCAGAGCCGACGCGATCTGGCTTCTTATGGCCGGCAGGGGAAGCTCCATCCCCATAAGAACCATGGTCTCCAGTCTGGCCAGCATATCCCGGCAGCTGTTTGCATGGCCCGTACAGAAGCTCCCGTCATGGCCAGTATTCATTGCCTGGAGCAGGTCCACGGCCTCCCGTCCCCGGACCTCTCCGATCACAATACGATCCGGTCTCATACGCAAAGCCGCCCGTATCAGCATTCCGATCCCGATGGCCCCCTGGCCCTCCCCATTGGCATTCCTGGTCTCCAGCCGAACCAGATTCTCGATATGGGCCAGCTTTAATTCTGCCGAATCCTCAATGGTGATCACACGCTCACCGGCGGGGATAAACTCAGAAAGAGCGTTTAAAAAGGTCGTCTTTCCCGCCCCTGTTCCTCCGCTAACAAAAATATTGTAGCGGGCCGCCGCCAGGGTCTTTAAAAGGTCTGCCGCCTCCCTCGTAACGCTCCCGTATTCCAGAAGCCGGTCCATGGTGATCGGATCCGGGAATTTTCGGATCGTGAGGATCGGTCCGTTCAGCGCCACCGGCTCCAGTACCACATGGACCCGGGAGCCGTCCTCCAGCCTGGCGTCCACAATAGGCGACGCTGTATTGACCGTCCGGTTTACCCGGCTGACGATCTGCCGGATCAGCTCCATAAGCTGTTCCCGGGATTCAAAGGACTTCTCCCATCTTCTGATCCGCCCTTCGGTCTCCACGAACACCTCCTCCGGGCCGTTGACCATGATCTCTGTGATCCCAGGATCGTCCACCAGCTCCTGCAGGATATCCAGTCTCCGAAAGGAATCAAACAGCTCCTTCTGGAGCTTCAGCCGGTCTCTGAGGGCCATGGGGGCCTGCTCCGACCGCTCCAGGATCTTTCCGTCAATGACCTGGGCCAGCTCCTCATCCGTCATCTGACGCTCATAGGACATGCCCTGGAGGATCTCCTCCCGCAGCTCCCGCTTTAAATCCCGCATCAGCTCTCCCATATCACTCTCTGCCCCTTTAGCATCCCACGGACAAAATCCCCCAGATCTCCCCACAAAAGCTCCTGCGGGAAATGCTCCATCCGCTTCATTCCCGTAACCATGGGAACGTGGATCTTATGGAACTTTTCCTCCACCGCCTTCCTTCCGCTTTTTTCCACATACTGCTCAAATTCCCGGAGCTTGGCCCTGGAAACGGCGTCCTCCCGGATGGGCATATAGACCGCCTGGCAGATCTCCAGCAGCGGCAGCACCTGTCTCCCATAATTTCCGATATCCAGAACAATGGTCCCATAACCGCCCTCCTCCAGGATCTTCAAAAGGAAATCTGCCATTTCCTCCGAGGTGATCTGGTTATAATCATCCGGAAACCGGATGGGAGGAAGCCAGGCCATATCCCCCAGATAGTAGATGACGGAATTGAGCCGCAGGCCATGGAACCGCCCCTGTTTATAGTAATAGATCAGATCTGAAAGGTCCCGCTTCCACTGCTCGTCCAGAAGTCCGGAAAAGCCGGTGAACGTATCCAGCGTAATGAACAGGAGCTTTTCTTCCTTCGCCAGGAGCTGGCCCATCGCCAGGGCCAGGGAGGTTTTTCCGCATCTCCCCACGGGAGAATACACGCCGATGATCCGCTTTCCCGGGGCCGGAAGGCCGGGAAAGTCTGTTCTCCCTTCCGGCGTTTCACAGTAGGCCGCCATCACCTCCCTCAAAATATCATCCCCGGACTGGTATTTATAAATCCTGTGTCCGTCGCCTTCCCCGCGGCCCTCCTCCTCTGTCAGATAGATCCTGCGGGCCGACGGAAGGCCGGGAAAGCTCCCTTCTCCGGACAGAGTGCCCGTAAGGAGCACATCGACGCCATGGTCCCTGGCAAACTCCTCCAGCCGCTTTCTGGAGGTGAAGGCCCGGGCAGAAAATATCCCGTCCTCCTTCCGGTTGATATAATCCGAAAGGCGTTCCGCGTAAAACGGATCCTCATCGTATACCGCCATGATCTTTTTCATATTCCCTCACCTCCTCAGAAATATCCGGCAGACAGCCATATACAGTATCCCAGGAACAGCCAGGGCCCCAGCCGCAGGATATTTCTCCTGTCCTCCCGCCCCGGATATTCCAGAAGCCGCCCGGCTCTTCCGGAGCGGATCACAAAGCTTCCGATCCTCTCCATCCGCAGCCACAGAGAGCCCTGCTTCCAGATCATCCCCGCCGCCCGGAGGGCGGCCAGAAGGAGCCCGGAAAAGATCACCCGGAGCCCTGGCCCCATACCCAGGAGGCCTGTGCAGAGAGCCATCAGCTTAATATCCCCGGCTCCCAGCATTCTGCATAAAAACAGAGCATAAAACACAGCGCATGTACCAACGACCCGGACCGCCAGCCCGGCAAGCTGTACAGCGGTCTCTCTGCCGGCTCCGGTTTCCCATAATATCTCCGCTATCCCGCCAGCCAGCCCCAGAAGGATCTGCCAGTGAAACACCTTTCCATACCTTCAGTCCGTCACTGCGGCTGAAAAGAGTACGACAAATAAAACTGCCATGCGCAGACACCTCCTATCCTTATTTTCATCGGTTTCTGGAATCCCGCTCCGATCCTGGAGCGCCCGGCGAAGCTGCCGGATCTGTCCCGGGCAGACGCCCGGTTGGAAATGATATGGAAATGAAGAAACTCATTTCTGAATGTGCTCCTATTATCTTCCAATCCCGCAGAAAAGTCAATTTCAAAACCGTAAAATCATCCCCCTTGTTTTCAGCAATATTCTACAAAAAATTTTCACACAGAATAATTATTTTGCTGAGTTTTTCCCAAAACATTGACGTTCCCTCCAAAAAATGTTAGAATACATTTAGTTTATATTTTTAAACCAATAGGATCAGAATACACAGACAGGAGGGCCATCCTATGGCGCAGGAACCGGACGACAGATCATATACGCCGGATGAAAACCGGTTAAAAACTTCATTCAGGGAGTGCATTCCCCTTTTCATCGCCCTGGGCGACAGTACCCGCCTGACCATCATCCAGCAGCTTTATGAGGTGGAGGAGGAACGCAGGTTCCCGGAGCAGACGGGCGGCCGCAGCGTGGCCGAAAAGCGCCGTGCGCCCGGTCTCAACGTGAAGGAGATCACAGAAAAAACCAGTCTGTCCCGTCCGGCCGTTTCCCATCACCTGAAGATCCTGAAGGACTCCGGACTGATCGCCGTGGAAAAACGCGGCGTCTGCAACTACTACCACCTGACCAGCCAGTCTGCCATCGACCGGCTCCTCCGGCTGAACGAGGCGCTGCAGAAGAATTCCGGCAAGTGAATATCACACCCATAAAAAGACAATACTACCATTAACCCT
The DNA here is from genome assembly GCA_905215775.1 of uncultured bacterium. Lineage (GTDB taxonomy): Bacteria > Bacillota > Clostridia > Lachnospirales > Lachnospiraceae > Alitiscatomonas. The sequence continues at coordinate 9,283 of CAJMRM010000053.1, read as the reverse complement.
TTAAAAATACCGGAAATCGGAAGGCCGGAGGCCAAAAACCCGGATACGGAAAAGCCGGGCCCGGAGGGCATCGCCCCGGACTGCCCGGAACCTGGATACGGAAAAAAGCCCGATGACCGGAAGAAAGGAAAATGGGAGCATGCGATTTATAAATAAAAAACCAACGCCAAATAAGGAACGGACGAAGGAGCTCCTGGAGCTGAAGCAGCAGATCATGGCCAGCCAGACTGCGATTCTTTCCGCCCAGAACCAGTTTGAGCAGATGGTGGAGCCTGCGCTGATCGACTGCTGCATCTATGAGCTGAACGCAGCCCAGCTCCGCTACCAGTTCCTTCTCCAGAGCCTTAAAAAGCGGGAATTACAGGAGGTCTGACCGGCTATGAAGCCCTGGTATCAGAAAGCAGTTTTTTATCACATCTACCCTTTGGGACTCCTGGGGGCCCCTAAAACGAACCATGAAGCCTCGGCCGCCCGCCGCTTTGATGAGCTGCTCCAGTGGATCCCCCATATACGGGACCTGGGCTGCACCGCCCTCTACATCGGCCCTGTTTTTGAATCCACAAGCCACGGCTATGACACCAGGGATCTGCGCCTGACGGACCGGAGGCTGGGGACCAATGAGGATTTTGCAAATTTCGTGGACCAGTGCCACAGCCACGGGATCCGCGTGGTGGCCGACGCTGTATTCAACCACACCGGACGGGAATTTCCCGCCTTCCGCGATATCCAGGAAAAGAGAGAGTCCTCGCCCTATAAGGACTGGTACCGGGGAGTAAACTTCGGCTGGGGAAGCCCCATGGGCGATTCCTTTGGCTATGAGGCCTGGCAGGGGCACTACGAGCTTCCATGCCTGAACCTGCAGAACCCGGCAGTGAAGGAATATCTGATCGATACTGTAAAATTCTGGATCGATACCTTCCACATCGACGGCCTCCGCCTGGACTGCGCCAATGTTTTAGATTTTGGCTTCATGAAGGAGCTGCGCAGCCGCACCGCCTCCATGAAGGAGGATTTCTGGCTCATGGGAGAGGTGATCCATGGGGAATACGGAAGATGGGTCAATGGAGAGATGCTCCATTCTGTTACCAATTACGAGCTCCATAAAGCGCTTTACTCCGGCCACAACGACCATAATTACTTTGAGATCGCCCATAACGTCAGGCGCCTGGAGGCCGTGGGTGGAGCGCTGTATACCTTTACGGATAACCATGACGAGGACCGGATCGCCAGTAAGCTGAAGGAGCCCGGCCATCTGTTCCCCGTATACCAGCTTTTATTCACTCTTCCCGGGATTCCGTCCATCTATTATGGAAGCGAATGGGCCGTCCAGGGAACCCGCACCCGGGAATCCGACGAGGCCCTCCGGCCAGCCCTCTCCTTAAAGGACATGGAGCAGGAGGCCCGTCCCATTACGGACCATATCGCCGCTCTGGCCCGGATCCACAGGGACCATCCAGAGCTCCACGGCGGCGCGTATAGGGAGCTTCTTCTGACCAACCGGCAGTATGCATTCGGCCGGCTGGGAGAACATACAATGATCCTTTCAGCGGTCAACAACGACAGCCAGTCGGCCGGCCTTTCCATACCGGTTCCATTTCCGGCATCCCAGGCCGTAAATCTTCTGGACGGACAGGCAGCGCCGGTACCAGTGGAAAACGGGAGGCTTTCTGTGACCCTTCCGCCGTCAGGCGGCGCGATCTTTAAACTTCGGGAGGCATAACAGTATGAAAAATTCAGGAACAGGCAGAAAGGCTGTATCAAAAAAAACCGGAAAGCAGGCCGGAACCGGCTTTATCACAGAGCTGGACCGCTATCTCTTCGGCCAGGGCACCCATTATAAGATTTTCGAAAAGCTGGGAGCCCATCCCCGCACCTTCCGCGGAAAACAGGGCATGTATTTCGCCGTATGGGCGCCCCATGCAAAGGCTGTGGGCGTCGTCGGGGATTTCAATGGCTGGGATCCGGAGGCCTCACCCATGAAGCCCCTGGAGGGATCCGGTATCTATGAAGCCTTCATACCGGGCCTCGGCACCGGCGAGCTTTATAAATTTGCCATCACCACAAAGGACGATAAGATCCTTTTTAAAGCTGATCCCTATGCGTTCAGCGCCGAATTCCGGCCAGGAACCGCCTCCATCACCGCAGACCTCTCCGGTTTTTCCTGGAGCGACGAAAAATGGATGGAAAAGCGGAAGCACACAGAGCCGGAAAAGGCTCCCATGGCCATTTACGAGGTCCATCTGGGTTCCTGGAGGAAAGCCAGCCGGCCGGAAAAGGAAGGCTATTATACATATAAGGAGGCGGCCCACGAGCTGGCCGATTATGTAATAAAAATGGGCTACACCCATGTGGAGCTCATGGGCATCGCCGAGCATCCCTACGACGGCTCCTGGGGCTACCAGGTGACCGGATATTACGCTCCCACCTCCCGCTATGGAAGTCCCAGGGATTTCATGTACTTTGTCAACTATCTCCACAAAAAGGGGATCGGCGTGATCCTGGACTGGGTTCCGGCCCATTTCCCCAAGGACGCCCACGGCCTGGCTGATTTTGACGGGGAGGCCCTTTATGAATACGCGGATCCCAGAAAGGGAGAGCATCCCGACTGGGGAACCAAGGTCTTTGATTACGGAAAAAACGAGGTAAAAAACTTCCTGATCGCCAACGCCCTTTACTGGGTGGAGAACTTCCATGTGGATGGTCTCCGGGTGGACGCCGTGGCCTCCATGCTGTATCTGGACTACGGACGCAGCGAAGGAAACTGGGTCCCCAATCAGTACGGGGAAAACAAAAATCTGGAGGCCATCGAATTCTTCCGCCATCTAAACAGCGTCCTTACGGGCCATATGACCGGGGCCATCATGATCGCCGAGGAATCCACCGCATGGCCCGGCGTCACAAAGGCGCCGGAGGAGGGCGGACTGGGCTTTACCTTCAAATGGAATATGGGATGGATGCATGATTTTCTGGAATATATGAAATTAGACCCATATTTCCGGAAATTCAACCACAATAAAATGACCTTCGGCATCACCTATGCCACCAGCGAAAACTACATCCTGACCCTGTCCCACGACGAGGTGGTCCACCTGAAATGCTCCATGATCAATAAAATGCCCGGCTTCCCGGACGATAAATTTGCAAACCTGAAGGCCGGCTATACCTTCATGATGGGCCATCCGGGCAAAAAGCTCTTGTTCATGGGCCAGGATTTCGGCCAGTACCATGAGTGGGACGAAAAAACAGCCCTGGACTGGTATCTGGCGGACGAGCCCCAGCACAGGGACCTGTTAAAATATTACAGCGACCTGCTCCATGTCTACCAGAAATATCCGGCTCTCTACCGGCTGGACAGCGATTGGAACGGCTTCCAGTGGATCAACGCCAACGACGGCGACCGGAGCATCTTCAGCTTCATCCGCCGGGATGAAACAGGAAAGAAAAACCTCCTGTTCGTCATCAACTTCACCCCTATGGCCCGGGACGATTACCGGGTGGGCGTTCCCAAATCCGGAACCTATACGCTGATCCTGGACAATGAGCACGGTCTTTATAAGCGCGGGGAACACGCCTTCTCCAAGCGCTCCGTAAAATCCGAATGCGATGGCCAGCCCTATTCCTTCGCCTATCCGCTTCCGGCTTACGGGACCGCCATCTTCCGTTTTAATTAATTGACAGGAATTTTTAATACGTTCACCACATTTTTATGTTATACTGAATGTGGTGAACGTATTTTTACCTGGATCAAACCATGAAGGAGGACGCTTATGCAGACAATTCTTGTATGCGATGACGATAAACAGATCGTTGAAGCTATAAATATCTATCTTACGGGAGAGGGCTTTGAGGTCATCAAGGCCTACGACGGCTATGAGGCCCTGGAATACCTGGAGGATCATGAGGTGAACCTGATGATCGTGGACGTGATGATGCCGGGCCTGGACGGGATCCGCACCACCTTAAAGGTGCGCGAGACCAGCAGCATCCCCATTATCATCCTGTCGGCCAAATCCGAGGATACCGACAAGATCCTGGGCTTAAATATCGGTGCAGACGACTATATCACAAAGCCCTTTAACCCCCTGGAGCTGGTGGCCCGGGTCAAATCCCAGCTCCGCCGCTACACCCAGCTTGGAAACCTGAACCAGCAGAACAGCTCCCAGGTCTATAAATGCGGCGGTCTTATGATCAATGACGAAAATAAAGAGGTAACGGTGGACGGCGAGCCCATCAAGCTCACGCCCATTGAATACAATATCCTGCTGCTCCTTGTAAAGAACGCCGGAAAGGTATTCTCCATCGACCAGATCTATGAAAAGATCTGGAACGAGGACGCCATCGGCGCCGATAATACCGTGGCCGTCCATATCCGCCATATCCGCGAAAAAATTGAGATCAATCCCAAGGAACCCCGCTACTTAAAGGTGGTCTGGGGCGTGGGCTATAAGATCGAGAAACAGTAAGGAGAATCCAGATGAACCAGAATACACCAAGTTTTTTTCTGAAGCGTTTTTCCGGTTTCCTGCACTTTCTTTTTGCCCTGATCACGCTGACCGGAGTTGGGTTCATGTATCTGAACAGCAATTACGGCCGCGGACTGGACTGGATCAAGGATGAGACCTTTGACCAGTCTCCGGATTTTAATAAGAAGGTGCAGGCCGACATCGCCAGTATTTTCGACTATATCCAGTACCAGGAGCTTTTTGAGACCAACGGAGAGGTGGACTACAATAAAATGGTCCTGGACGTCTCCTCCGGCCCCGGCGGAGACAAGAGCTATACCCTCAACGACATCATCCTATACGGAAAGTCCCTGGGCTATTATATGGATGAGGCCGACAACTATGCCTTAAAGGGCGGGCCCGAAAACCTCAGCGCAGAGGATGAGGAGCAGTATTATGTGCGCTGGCGCTGCTATCAGTCCGAGGAGGAGCTGACGGGACCCGACCAGTCCTTTGCCACCCTGCCGGAGCTGACCTACGAGATCCTGAAGCGGTTCTCTTCCTATTACTCCATATATTCCCGGCTCATGTCGGATTTCACCAACTTTTATTTCCGTGTGACCTTTTATTCCAAAAATGACGCCATCTATGAGATCCACACCAATGCGCCGGAAATGACCATCGACGACATGATGGCCATGGGAAAATATATCTATTATTCCGGGGATTCCAACGACCTGGCCGTAAGGACGAACTTTAATTCCACCTTCCCCAGTGTTCCGGCTCTCATGGCCAAGGCAAACCCCTACAACAGCTCCAACAACTATGTGGTCATCGGTCTGGACACCAGCTATAAGGCCCTGGACGACTATGCCCATGCATATACCCAGTACAACAGCTCCAGGAAGACCTTCGTAAACGGTCTCTACCTGGCTTCCATCGGTCTGGCCGGCTGCCTTCTGACCTTTGTTTTCCTTATGTTTGCCTCGGGCCATCCGGCTCTTGGGGACCGGTCCGTGGTCCTTTATCCCTTTGATAAGATCAAAACGGATCTGATGCTGCTGTTGATGGCCTTTGCCGCCTACATAAGCGCCGCCTTTCTGGCGCCTTTGGCATCAAAGCTCCTGCATCTTCTGGTGACGGAAAACTACTGGGACCGCGCCAGCCGCCTCATGATGTTCGGAAGCCTGTATATGGTGGGGATCCTGACCTTTTTCAGCCTGACCCGCCGGTATAAGGCGGAAAGCCTTTGGACCAACAGCCTCCTTCACGATCTGACGGAGACCCTTTCCGAAAGCACCTTCAAATACCGTCTGACCATGAGCTTTGCGCTCTATCTGGCGGCCAATGTGTTTGCGATCACCCTGGGGGCATTTTACCTGATCCAGAGCGACGGAAGCGGATTTACCTCCGTTCCCTTCCTGGCCGGCGTATCCTTCTGGATCGCGGGAAACCTGATGGTCTTCTACTATCTGTACCGCAACGCCGTCCAGACGGACAAGATCCATCAGGCCATCGACAAGCTGGCTTCCGGAGAGACCAGCTACAAGGTGGACGTATCCCAGTTTTCCAGCCTGGAAGCACAGCTGGCCGAGGGCTTAAACCGCATCAGCGACGGCCTGGAAACGGCTCTGGCCGAGCAGGTAAAAAGTGAGCGCTTAAAGGCAGACCTGATCACCAACGTGTCCCATGATATTAAGACGCCGCTGACCTCCATCATCAACTATGTGGACCTCATCAAGCGCGAAAAGCCCCAGGATCCCACGATCCAGAAATATCTTGAGGTCCTGGACCAGAAATCCCAGCGCCTTAAAACGCTGACCGAGGATCTGGTGGAGGCTTCCAGGGCCAGCTCCGGAAATATCAAGCTGGATATGGCTGATATCGACATCGTGGAGCTGGTCCAGCAGACCAATGGTGAATTTGAAGAAAAATACGCCATCCGTCATCTGGACATCGTTACGACCCTCCCCAATGAGGTGATCCTCATTGAGGCCGACGGCAGGCGGCTGTGGCGCGTACTGGAGAACCTCTACAACAACGCCTTTAAATACGCCATGGAAGGCACCCGCGTCTATGTGGGCATCGAGGACCGGGACTCTGAGGTCGTCTTTTCCATTAAAAATGTCTCTGCTACGCCGTTAAATATCAGCCCCGACGAGCTGACTGAGCGCTTCGTCCGCGGCGATACGTCCCGTACCACTGAGGGAAGCGGACTGGGCCTTTCCATTGCCAAGGATCTGACCCAGCTCCAGGGCGGCCGGTTCGATATCACCATTGACGGGGATCTGTTTAAGGCAGAGCTGACATTTGCCATTAAAAACTAGCCGGATCTGTATCCAGTATTTCAAAAAAGGAAGGGGGACTCTGGTGGGGAAATTTTAGAAATTTCTCCTGCCAGGGTATCCCCCTTTTATATTATCCTAACGTAAGTTTCGGAATATACTTCCAACTATCCAACCCCGCTGCGATCAATTTCATCCCACTAAGATATGTCCATTCTCCTCCTCTCTCATAATGATCAAAGTCTACACAAAACAACGAATAAGCTAACACTTTATTTGTTTCCATCACTATACGGATATTACGCATAACCGTTTCCATGCTATGCCCCCCTGGAACGACCTTATCATACGCCGGAATATACATCGAATTCAGGATGTCCACATCTACTGAAAGATAGATTAAATCAACACGTTCTGCCAACTTTCCAATCTCTTCTCTCCATATCTTTTCATTTTCAAAATCAGCTGAATCGATATGAAGAATACCCGCCCGCTGCATATTATCATTACAAATTTCGTCATTCATTCTGGCATCACTTACCAGTACATTTTTTCCATAACATGGTTCCTTAAGTCCACAGGCATTCACCCTCCATTCTTCGTAGGTCTGCCCAACAATGGAAGAAATAGGAATACCAACAAACCGTACTGCATCCTTGGATTCTTCGATAATCCTGTTATCTGAGTGTGCATCAATCCATACTACTCCTATCTTTTTTCCTGTTCCAACTGCCCGTTGGATTCCACCAACGATTGCTGGAGCATATAAACAGTACCCATTTGACATACATATCCCGTTACCTTTTTTTACTGCCTCAGAAACGGCATCAGAAACACTCTTCAGCAATCCCTCATATGGCTCGCTTTCTTTATATTTTTTATGATCTGCTTCTATAATATCTACCGGAACGCCTGCCTTATGGTAAACTCCACAAAGATGATACAGATCAACATCCCTGGGCTGTGAAAAATATTTCACCTCTGACGTTACTGTATAAGGTACAGTTGATGCATCCACACGCCAACGATTATAACAATATTTACTTTCTATAATAGAAACCCCGCTTAATTTTCTCATCTTTCATCTTCCTTTCTGTCCTTCCTAGTCTAACGCTTTCTTTTTGACCACATGCCAAACACCACCAAAAGCACCGCTAATATCACAGCATGGGACCCTGTAAACAGGAACGCACTCACAGCCCCATTTGCTACTACGTATGGGAAAATCAAGGCTACCATTACTACACAGTAAAAGGTATTTAACGTATACGCAATCGAAAAATCACTCATGGCATTCGATTTAAAATCTGGATCTACCATCCTTGTCATAAGAACTCCAGTAATAAAATCTCCCGTCATCATTCCCAGTGGACCCATGGACTTTTCAACCCAGTCTTCTCTTAGGAATTTTTTATTTAATAATAAGATCGTTGGGACTGTTACAGCAAAACCTAAAACAGATGTAACCAATAGGGGAAGCCAATATTCCGCAATCATGGAGATTGGCATACTCATAATCGCTGCCGTTACAATGAAATCCGTAACACATCCCTGAATCCGACTTTTCACATCCGAGTCAAAATACTTATCGCATCCAATCTTACATGTGATTGGCCAGATAATATACATAGCTATAAGCATCCAAAACCATGATGATAAAGATGTAAGATAAGGAATCTCATATTTTTTGATCACTCCATAAATGAAATAACCAACACCAATATCCAGAAATATAAACGCCAGGTGCAATCCTAATGTATCAATAGCACCGCCCGCAGTTGTGATCCTTCCAAAGGAGGGTTGTTCCTCCTTCCTCTTATAAAGTCCTGTTTTCATTTCCTCTGGGAGATTATTCGGATTTGACACATAATTTGTATACCCCTTTCGCGACAAAAGGTTAAGCACCGCAATACCTAAAAGTATTCCAGCTACCATACCAATTGTGGCAAAAGTCATCGACACACCTTGGGCTACCTCCCAATAACTCTCCCCTAGATTCTCGAAAATTCCTCCTACCGTAGAAGCAGTTCCATGTCCCCCACAAAAACCAATCATCATCTCTGCCCCATATCCATCATAAATAGGAGCTTTCATCGCAGTAAATATAATATTTACTAAAAAACCAATCGCAAATTGTAAAGCACCAACCAAAGTAATAATGATTCCCATGTTGATGGCATCAAATTTTTTTAGCAATTCCCCCTTCTTCAGTTTCACTGCGCACATAGGCATAGCAGCTATAATAAGGGCAAACAGTCTCCCTGGCATATTAGAGGCAGTTGTCATTATTTCTTCCGATATTGGAAGGATTCCAAGCATACGGGGCCCTAAAATTAGTCCAATCGTCCCTCCAATTACGCAAGCTGGAAGAAAAAGCTTCTGAAATAATTTTACTTTTGCTCGCAGAATAGTCCCAACGACCAGAAGTACACCAATGATCGCCATTGTCTTCAACAGTATATCGATTTGTAACCCTGTCATTTTATCCTCCATTCCCGCAATCCATTCTTACGTTTGTTTTATATTGTGAAATGTCGTTTCCTTTTTGAGCTCATA
>CAJMRM010000052.1 GCA_905215775.1 uncultured bacterium | reverse complement strand
GCCAGAGAGACGGAAACCGCCAGGGAGGCTATAACCGCGACGGCCAGAGAGACGGGAACCGTCAGGGAGGCCGCGACGGCCGCGGCGGACTGAATATCCCCAAGCCGTCCTTCGATACGCCCATGGCCCAGAAGCAGCAGAATACCAAGGCCAGCAAGAATGCGTACAAGAAAGAGCATGACGCAAGAAAGGACCGGGACGAGGAGTTAAGAGGAAAGAACGCCAAGGGCGGAAAGGGCGTTAAGGCTCCCGTGATGCAGCAGCCCAAGAAGGCCGAGGCGAAGGTGGAGGAGATCAAGACCATCGTGATCCCGGAGACCATCACCATTAAGGAGCTGGCTGAAAAGATGAAATTACAGCCCTCCGCCATTGTGAAAAAGCTGTTCTTACAGGGAACAATCGTGACCATCAACCAGGAGATCGATTTCGAGAAGGCCGAGGAGATCGCCATGGAGTACGAGGTCCTCTGCGAGAAGGAAAAGAAGATCAATGTGATCGAGGAGCTCTTAAGAGAAGAAGAAGAGGATGAGAAGGACATGGTGTCCAGACCGCCGGTCATCTGTGTTATGGGTCACGTTGACCATGGTAAGACCTCTCTTCTGGACGCCATCCGCCAGAGCAATGTGACCTCCAGGGAGGCAGGCGGCATCACCCAGCACATCGGCGCATATGTGGTAGAGGCCAACGGCCAGAGGATCACCTTCTTAGATACCCCGGGTCATGAGGCGTTCACCGCCATGCGTATGAGAGGCGCCCAGGCCACGGACATCGCGATCCTGGTGGTGGCTGCCGACGACGGCGTAATGCCCCAGACTGTGGAGGCCATCAACCACGCCAAGGCAGCCGGAGTGGAGATCATCGTTGCAGTCAACAAGATCGATAAGCCCAGCGCCAATGTGGAGCGCGTAAAGCAGGAGCTTTCCGAGTATGAGCTGATCCCCGAGGACTGGGGCGGCAGCACCGTATTCGTTCCTGTATCTGCCCATACAAAGGAGGGAATCCCGGAGCTTCTGGAGATGATCCTCTTAACGGCAGAGGTGAAGGAATTAAAGGCCAACCCCAACCGGAAGGCCAGAGGCCTTGTGATCGAGGCACAGTTAGACAAGGGAAGAGGCCCTGTGGCTACGGTCCTTGTACAGAAGGGAACCTTAAAGGTGGGCGATTCCATCGCCGCAGGCTCCTGCTACGGAAGAGTCCGCGCCATGATGGACGATAAGGGCAACCGGGTGAAGGAAGCCGGCCCGTCCACTCCGGTGGAGATCCTGGGGCTCAACGACGTTCCCAACGCCGGCGAGGTATTTGTGGCTCTCCAGAACGAGAAGGAGGCCAGAAGCTTTGCCGAGACCTTTATCGCAGAAGGCAAGAACAAGTTAATTGAAGATACAAAGGCAAAATTATCCCTGGACGATCTGTTCTCCCAGATCAAGGCAGGAAACGTAAAGGAACTGCCCATCATCGTAAAGGCAGACGTACAGGGATCCGTGGAAGCAGTAAAGCAGAGTCTTGTGAAGCTCTCCAACGAAGAAGTGGTGGTAAAGGTGATCCACGGCGGCGTCGGCACCATCAACGAATCCGACGTGACCCTGGCTTCCGCTTCCAACGCCATCATCATCGGCTTCAACGTGCGTCCTGACGCCACCGCCAAGTCCATTGCGGACCATGAGAAGGTGGATATGCGTCTGTACCGCGTGATCTATCAGGCCATCGAGGATGTGGAGGCGGCCATGAAGGGTATGCTGGATCCGGTCTACGAAGAGCAGGTGACCGGCCATGCCGTTGTGCGCCAGACCTTCAAGGCCTCCGGCGTGGGTACCATCGCCGGCTCCTATGTCCTGGACGGAAAGATCACCCGCGGCTCCAAGGCGCGCATCACCCGCGAGGGCGAGCAGATCTTCGAGGGACCGCTGGCTTCCTTAAAGCGTTTCAAGGACGATGTGAAGGAGGTCAACGCAGGCTACGAGTGCGGCCTTGTATTTGAAGGCTTCAACGACCTGAAGGAAGACGATATGATCGAAATCTATATCATGGTAGAGGTTCCGAGATAATAAAAAAGGAGTATCATGAGAAAGAACAGCATTAAAAATACACGAATCAACGGGGAGGTCCAGAAGGCTCTGAGCGATATCATCCGCTCAGAGCTCAAGGACCCCAGGATCCATCCTATGACCAGCGTGGTCCTGGTACAGGTAACGCCGGATCTGAAATACTGCAAGGCGTATATCAGCGTCCTGGCAGACGAGGAGCAGGCGAAGGATACCATCCGCGGCTTAAAGAGCGCCGAGGGCTTTATCCGGACCCAGCTGGCAAAGGCAGTGAATTTAAGAAATACGCCGGAAATCTCCTTTATCCTGGATCAGTCCATTGAATACGGAGTCCGTATGTCGAAGCTCATCGACGATGTGACAAAGGACCTGACAGACCGGGATGGAGACGGCGAAGAAGAGTCAGAGGACGGCAGGTAAAAAGCCTGCGGCCGGAAAGGAGTCTGCCCAGTGGGAATTTTGACAGATGTGCTGAAAGACAAAAAGACAGTGGTTATCCTTGGCCACGTAAACCCGGACGGGGACTGCATCGGTTCCTGTCTGGCCATGTATAATTACCTGACGGAAAACTGCGGGGAGCTGGATGTGTCCGTATATCTGGAGCCCATGGGTGTGAAGTTCGGGTATTTAAAGGGTTACGGCCAGGTAAAGAGTGAATTTGAGCCGGAACAGATCTTTGATCTCTGCATCACCCTGGATGTCAGCGATGAAAAGCGTCTGGGTGAATTCGCTCCCTATCTGAAAACGGCAGCGGACAGCTTATGCATCGACCATCACATCACCAACCAGGGCCTGGCCCGGGTCAATGTGATCGCCGGAAGCGCCAGCTCCACCTGCGAGGTCCTTTACGGCCTCCTGGATCAGGAGAGGATCGGGAAGGCTGTGGCAGAGTGTCTGTACACCGGCATTGTCCACGACACAGGCGTGTTCAAATATTCCAATACCTCCCGGAGGACCATGGAGATCGCCGGATATCTGATGGACCAGGGGATCGATTTCCCGAAGATCATCGACGGCAGCTTTTACCAGAAGAGCTACGGTCAGACCAGGGTTCACGGCCAGGCCATGCTGGACAGCGTTCTCTTTGAGGACGGCCGCTGCATCTATACGGTGGTGACCCAGGAGGAGCTTAAGAAAAACGGCTGTACGGTGAAGTCCACCGACGGCATCGTGGACCTTCTCCGGTCTGTGACCGGCGTGGAATGCGCCATCCTCCTTTATGAAACGGGGAATCCGTCGGAGTATAAGGTGAGTCTCAGGACCAATACGGAGCTGGATCTGAGCCGGATCGCCCTGGCCTTTGGCGGCGGCGGCCATAAAAAGGCGGCGGGCTGCACCATGACCGGTACGGTGGAGGAGATCATCCGCCAGGTGGACGGACAGATCCGGATCCAGTGGAACGAAGAAAAAGAACAGGCTGGAGAATAACATGTACGACGGCATCATAAACGTTTATAAGGAAAAGGGCTTTACGTCCTTTGATGTGGTGGCTAAAATGCGGGGGATCCTGGGCCAGAAAAAGGTGGGCCATACGGGAACCCTGGATCCGGAGGCAGAAGGCGTTCTGCCGGTATGCGTGGGAAAGGGCACCAGGCTCTGCGACATGCTGACAGACCGGGATAAAACGTACGAGGCCACCCTGCTCCTGGGCATGGAGACCGATACCCAGGATACCACAGGGACGGTACTTTCAGAAACGGACGCTTCCGGACTGACGGAGGCGGCCGTGCGGGAGGCCGTCTTATCCTTTGTGGGGGATTATGACCAGATCCCTCCCATGTATTCGGCGCTGAAGGTCAACGGAAGGAAGCTCTGCGACCTGGCCCGCCAGGGAGTGGAGGTGGAGCGGAAGCCCAGACCGGTGAAGATCTATGATATCACCATCCGCTCCATCTGTCTGCCGGAGGTAGTCATGACGGTTTCCTGCTCCAAGGGAACGTATATCCGGACCCTTTGCCATGACATCGGCCAGAAGCTGGCCGTGGGAGGATGTATGAAAAAGCTCCTCCGCACCAGGGCCGCCGGGTTCCGGATGGAGGACAGCCGGACCCTGGATGAGCTCCAGGCTTTAAAGGATGCGGGACGGCTGGAGGAGGCAGTGCTTCCGGTGGAAACGGTGTTCTCCGGCTGCCAGGAGATCCGGTCCGGGGACGCGTCCATGGACCGGCTTTTGAGAAACGGAAATCCCTTCCGTTTCCAGACGGCTCCGGAAACCAGTCTGGAGGAGCCCTTCCGGGTTTACGACAGCACGGGGCTGTTCATTGGTATTTACAGATTCTCTGAGGAAAAACGCATGTTTTATCCGGTAAAAATCTTTCTGTCATAAGGAGACGGCATGCAGTACATTACAGAAACAAAAGAATTTCAGATCACAGAACAGACGGTGGTCAGCATCGGAAAGTTCGACGGCCTTCATGTGGGCCACCAGAAGCTGGTGGGAGAAATGGTCCGGTGGAAGGAAACGGGCTTAAAGGTGGCCATGTTCACGTTTTCCACGCCGCCCCTGAGCCTGGTGGGCGGCCGGAAGCAGACCGTTCTCATGACCAACCGGGAACGGATGGAGCTTCTCTGCTCTGCCGGGGTGGACTATCTGGTGGAATACCCCTTTGACCAGGAGGTATGCCATATGGACCCGGAGCAGTTTGTAAGGGAGATCCTGGTGGGAAAAATGAACGCCAGGGTCATCATCACAGGACCGGACTGCCATTTTGGCTATAAGGCAGCGGGAGACAGGACTCTTTTGGAAAAACTGGCGCCGGAGTACGGCTACCAGTTTTTTGTGGTAGAAAAGGAAAGAGACACAGACGGAGCCATCATCAGCAGCACCTATGTGCGGAAGATGCTGGAGGAAGGCGATGTGAGGAAGGCGGACCGGCTTCTGGGCTATGATTATTTCATCACGGGAACTGTGACCCATGGCCGGTCCATTGGCCATAAAAAGCTTTACCCCACGGCCAATCTCATCCCGCCGCCGGAAAAGCACCTGCCAAGATTCGGGGTCTATGTGACCCGGGTGCGGGCAGAAGGGGAGACCTACGGCGGTCTTACGAACATTGGAAGAAAGCCCACGATCCAGGGAGAGAATCCGGTGGGAGTGGAGACGTATCTATATGATTTTGACGGAGATCTTTACGGAAAGGAGATCCGGGTGGAGCTTCTGGATTTCATACGGCCGGAGATGCGGTTCGAATCCATCGCCCAGCTAAAGGCCCAGCTGGATCATGACATAGGAAAATGCCGGGAGATCTTCCGGGATTCCTGGTCGGTCCAGGAGAAAGGAAGGGCGGATGAGTAAAAAACAGGTCGGAACGTATTGTGTCATCGGGCTCATTGCGGCCGCAGTGTGTCTGTTTTTAAAGAATGCAGACAGATTTGCAGCCATACTCTCCCTGGCATTTTCGGCGGCGGCTCCCCTGCTGGTGGGCTGCGTCATCGCATATGTACTCAATATCCTGTTAAAAAGGATCGAGGGGTTCTGGTTTCCAGGCACAAAGCGGAAGCTCCTCCTAAAGCTCCGGCGGCCGGTGTGCATCCTTTTATCATTCCTGGCCCTGGTCCTTATTATGACCGGTGTGGTATACCTGGTGGTTCCGGAGCTGGTTTCCAGTATCCGGCTCATCGCAGACGAGATCCCGCCGGTGATCGAGGAGATCCGGCTGTGGGCCATCGCCCACCTGGAGGAAATGCCGGAGATCCAGACGTATCTGGAAAACTCAGATATCAACTGGAAGGACATGATGCATAAGGCGGTCAACATCCTGCTGACAGGAGCCGGAGGGATCGTCAACTCCGTTGTGGTAGCGCTGTCCCGGTTTATCGGTACGGCGGCCCGGTTTATGATCGGCTCGATCTTTGCCATTTATCTGCTGAGCTCCAAAGAAAAGCTGGCCTCCCAGGGAGACCGGCTCATGCGGGCCTATCTGCCTGCCCGGGTACGGGATACGGTACGCTATGCCCTTAGTACGCTCCATGAGGTATTCACCAGCTTTATCGTCGGCCAGTGTATGGAGGCGGTGATCATCGGAACGCTCTGTGCCCTGGGGATGACGCTGCTCCGCTTCCCCTATGCGGTGATGACCGGTGCGGTGGTGGGAGTTACGGCCCTGATCCCGGTGGTGGGTGCATATATCGGCGCGGCGGTGGGCGCATTCATGGTATTTACGGTGAATCCCCTCCAGGCGGTTGGCTTTATCATCTTCCTGGTCCTGCTCCAGCAGATCGAAGGCAACCTGATCTATCCCAGAGTGGTAGGCTCGTCCATCGGGCTTCCAGGCATGTGGGTCCTGGCGGCCGTGACCATTGGCGGCGGCGTTCTCGGGGTAGGAGGAATGCTCCTGGGAGTGCCCCTGGCGGCAGCGGCATACCGCTTCCTGGGGGATGGAGTCCAGAGACGGCTGAGATCCTAGAAGGCCGGGAAGCTTAGGAAGGAAATTATGGAAGAAAAGAAGGAAAGGGAAGGAGAGGCGGAGGGCCTCTCTGCGGAAGTGTCCCAGACCGGAAGGCTCCGGGGAAGGAGCCGGAAACGGACGGGCGCACCGGAAGGGAAAGCAAGGACCGGGCGGATCGTCCTGGGAGTCGCCATTGGAGCGGCTGTCCTGGCAGCAGCCGGGGCCGGATATTACTTTCTGGAAACGGGAAAGTATAAAACGGCATTTTTTCCCAATACAACGATTAATGGTATAGATGCCTCCGGAAAGACCGTGGAGGAGGTCAAGGAACAGATCGAAGCCGGACTCTCCGGCTATACGCTGACGGTCCAGGCCCGGGACGGGGTCAGCGGGACCATCGGAAAAGAGGAGATCGGCCTCCATTCAGAATTCGACGGCAGCCTGGAAAAGCTCCTGGAGGAGCAGGAGCCGGGACAGTGGTTCCGGTATCTGAAGGACGGGCCGGATCATGAAATCAGCACCATGATCGCCTTTGACGGAGACCGGCTGAAGGAGAAGCTCCGGGAATTCCCGTTTATGGATCCGGAGCAGATGAAGGAGCCGGAAAATGCCCGGATCTCCGAGTACAGCAGCGGCACAAAAAGCTATTCGGTGCTGCCGGCGGTCCTGGGAACCGAGCTGGTGGAGGAGCAGGTGGAACGGGCGGTGGCTGCGGCCGTTTCCAGTCTTTCGGAGCAGGTGGACCTGGACGCGGAAGGCTGCTATACGAAGCCGGCGGTGGATGAAACAGACGAGGCGCTCACCGCAGCCGCGGCAGAGATGAACCGGTATGTGGGCGCTGTGGTGACCCATACCTTCGGGGATGCCAGGGAAGTGCTGGACGGCGATACCATCAGCCAGTGGATCACAGTGGACGGAGGAAACGTCGCCCTGGACGAAAGCCAGGCAGCCGCTTATGTAAAAGAACTGGCAGGAAAGTATGATACGGCCTATAAAGCGAAGACTCTGAAAACGTCTTACGGCAAAGATGTGACCATCTCCAGAGGTCATTACGGCTGGAAGATCAGCCAGGCGGCGGAGACGGCAGCGGTGCTTTCCATCATAAAAAACGGAGAGCAGCAGACCCGGGACCCGGAATACAGCCAGAAGGCGGCCAGCCGCGGGGCCAATGACTACGGCAGTACATATGTGGAGATCAATCTGACTGCCCAGCACCTGTATTTCTATAAAAACGGGGAGCTGCTGGTGGAGACAGACTTTGTATCCGGCAACGAATCCAAGGGCTGGGCCACACCGGGCGGCGCATACCCCCTTACCTACAAGCAGAAGAACGCCACGCTGCGGGGGGAGGGCTATGCCACCCCGGTGTCCTACTGGATGCCCTTTAACGGCGGGATCGGCCTTCACGACGCCAGCTGGAGGGGAAGCTTCGGCGGCTCCATCTATAAAACTGGCGGCTCCCACGGCTGCATCAACCTTCCGCCTAAGGCGGCCAAGACCATTTTTGAAAATATCTCCCAGGGAGATCCGGTGCTCTGTTACCATCTGGCCGGTACAGAGTCTAAAAAGCCGGCTCCGGCAGAAAAGCCGGCAGAGACCACAGCGGCCTCAACGGCTGCGCCGGAGACCACAGCCGCACCGGCACCGGAGCAGACCCAGCCGCCGGCAGGTCCCAGCGTGGAGGTTCCGGAGGGGAATACGAATGGTCCGGGAGGCGGAATGGCTCCGGAGGAATCCAGTCCCCAGGAAACTCCGGTGTCTCCGGTGGAAACAGCTCCGGCTGTGCCAGGCCCTGCGGGTCCGTCTGTGACGGCCGGAGGGGATGAGGAGAGCTTTGGTCCCGGATTTGCGGATCCGGTGCCAGAGCCGATGCCGGGACCTGGAGGCCCCGGAGCGTAAGAGAGAAAAAACTCCCGCAGAAGCCAGCGGATATCCAAAGCTGGCCTTCTGCGGGAGTTTTTTATTTAATAGGAAACAGGACACCATCCTGGGTGCGGACCGATGCCTGGATCCGGGTTCCGGGGACCAGGTCCACGGGCCCGGGGAAGGCCTTTTTCCATAAGGCCCCGTCATCAGCCCGGAGGGATACGAGGAAAGAGCCGCCCCGGAAGGAGACCTGCTCCACAGTGAGAAAGTAGCCGCCTGGCCGGTCCGTATCCAGACTTCCGGGCCGGAGCATCAGCTGGCAGGGGCCATTGGGAGCAGCCGGTCCGGGTTCCGGGAAGGTCCCGGAGCCAGAACCGGAGAGAGCGTCCGGGGAGAGAAATTCCCGGGAGAGGAAGGGGACCGGACAATCAAGCCCGCCGCCGGTGAACCTTCCCCCAGAAACGGTTCCGCTGATATACACGCAGTCTCCGAAATAATCGGCTGCCAGTCTGGTTTCCGGGCGGCGGTATACCTGTTCAGGGGTTCCGGTCTGGACCAGACGGCCGGAAAACATCAGAGCGATCCGGTCGGACATGGACAAAGCCTCCTCCCGGTCATGGGTCACCAGGATCACCGTCATATGAAATTCCCGCTGTAACTGAAGGACAAGATTCCGCATATCCTCTCTGAGATTTTCGTCCAGGGCAGAAAAGGGCTCGTCCAGAAGCAGGAGCCGGGGCCTGGCCGCCAGGGCTCTGGCAAGGGCCGCCCGCTGCTGCTGGCCGCCGGAGAGCTCAGAGGGCCGCCGCTTTCCAAAGCCGTCCATCTGGACCTTCTCCAGCAGATCCCTGGCTCTGGCCAGCCGCTCTGCCCGGGAAACTCCCTGCATCTTCAAAGGGAAGGCCACATTTTCCTCCACAGTCATGTGGGGGAACAGACGCATATCCTGGAAGACGATGACCGTTCCCCGCTTGTGAATGGGAAGACCGGTGATATCCTCTCCGTCGAGAAAAATGCGCCCCCCTTGGACCGGAAGGATCCCGGCCACGGCCTTCATCAGCGTGGTCTTTCCGCAGCCCGAGGGACCCAGGAGGGATAAAAATTCCCCCTGGCTCACGGACAGGGAAAGCCCCCTTATTACAAAATCCTTATCATATCCTGCCGAAAGGCCTTGGATCTTCAGCTTCACGGTTTTCTTTCTCCTTTCCGGATCCGGTGGATGATCCCCTCAAAAATAAAAAATACCAGGAGCGCCGAGCCCACAAAGGCTGCGGAGTACACAGAGGACAGGGAGCGGTCGCCGCTCTGGATATAGGGAACGAGTACCAGGGCGATGGTCTTTACCCGGCCTCCGCCCACCATCAGGGTCGTAAAATACTGGCTGTATGACAGAATAAAGCCCATGCTCATGGACGACAGGATCCCGGGAAGAAGAGAGGGAAAGGTGGTCAGGAAAAAGGCTCTTCCCGGTCCGGCTCCCAGTACCATGGCCTGCTCCTCAAGACCCGTCCCCACATCCCTGGTCACATCGGTCATGATGGTGATGCAGTAGGGAACGGCGGCCACCAGATGGACCAGCACCACCCCGGCTGCCGTATCAGAAAGACCCAGGCGGATCAGGGTGATCTGGATCCCCATGGCAAATACGGTCCCAGGCACCAGGAGCGGCAGAAGCGAACCGAACCGGACCAGGGAACGGCCGGGGAAATCGTAATTTTCTGTGGCTCTGGCAGTCATGACGCCCACGGCCGTTCCGAGAACGGCCACAGTGAGGGCCAGGAGGATGCTGCTGGCCAGGAGCCTGGGAAGGCTGGCAGAGCCGGTCAGAAGCTCCCTTACAGTTCGGAGCGAATAGGTTTCCGGCAGAAGGCCGGGCCATGGCCAGCGGCCGGCCACGCTCCACAGCAGCAGCAATACCATAGGAAGACCGATGCAGAACAGGGCGGCGGAAAGGACCAGCCCCATAAGGCGGTGTTTTTTCATTGGATCCCTCCGATCTTTTTACTGATCCGGTTCATGACAGCGCTGTAAAGGACAGTCATGACAATGGAGAGCAGGAGCATGACGCCGTTCATGGCCATGGCCAGGGGACGGTCCAGGAGATCCGGCCGGGTATAAGCCAGATACGTTTCCACTGACAGGGCCCTGGGCAGGGTGGAGCCCAGAAGCAGGGGCAGCTCATAGCCTCCGAAGGCAAAGATGAAAATAATGAGAAAGGCCCGGGAGATCACTGGAACGCTTAAGGGAAGGGTGATCTGGAAAAAGCTTCTCACCGGGGACGCCCCCAGATTTTCCGCCGCCTCTCCCAGAGAGCTGCGGATGCCGCCCATGAAGGCCAGCACAAAGTACGCCACAAAGGGGGCCTCCTTCCAGATATAGGCCAGGATGGTTCCCCCATAGGACGGCGTAAATAAAAGCTGCGGGAAAGCCGCGGGTTCCTCAATAAGGCCCAGGGCAAAGGCCAGACGGGCCAGGAGACCGGACTGGGAAAAGATCTGGATCATGAACACCGCCGCCACCGCATGTGGCACCAGCACAGGGATCCGGACGGCAAAAATGTGACCGCCGCGCTGCTTCCCGCACTGGATGAGGGCCATGGCCAGGAGAACCCCAAGGATCGTGGAGATCACCGCCGACCAGACGGAGATCCTGAGGCTCACCAGCACAGAGCCTAAAAATCCCGGGTCCCTCAGCACCCGGACGTAATATCCAAGCGTCGGCTCCCGGAGGCAGAAGGCTGGAATATAGCCCAGGCTCTGGGTCAGTACGTTCCAGATGGATGCCAGCACCAGAGCCATGAGCAATAAAAACGGAATTAACAGAAAAAACGGTTTTTTCATTTATTTTCCTACAACTTCATTGAGCCAGATCTCCTCGATCACCGGAACCAGACTGGCGGGCATTTCCGGCAGACGGTGGGACAGAAGCTCTGCCTGGGTAAGGATGCCCTGGCCCATCTCCACTGCGTCGAAGGCGGCTTTTTCTTCGGCAGAGAGCTTATCCTGATCCACCACAGGCAGCTCCTTTAGCTGGGCATACTGGGTGAGCTGGATCTCTCCGCTTAAGATGGCATTGATGACCACCATGGCCCCGGCTTTATTGGGGGCGTTGAAGGCAATGCCCATGTAGTTGGTGTTTCCGATGGTGCCCTTATCAAAAACAAAGGTCTGGGTGGTATCGGTGTAGATCCCTTCCTCAATTCCGGAGGCCACTGAGAAGGGGCCATAGCTCATGTCCAGCACCAGCTCCCCGTCGGCAAACATGGCGTCCACCGTGGTGGAGGAGTCGGGGAAGGTCTTTCCCTGGTTCCACAGATAGGGATTCAGCTCCCTTAAATAGAAGAGGGCCGGCTCGATGGCGGCCTTTACGGTATCGTAATCGGCTTCCATATCCTGGAACTGCTCCCAGCCGCAGGTCTCGTAGATCAGGCAGCGGACAAAGGCGCTGCCGGTGAAATCCGGAAGGGCCGGGTAGGTGACCTTTCCCGGATATTTTTTGCAGAATTCCATGAACTCGGCGGCATTTTTCGGGAGCTTTGGGGTCACGGCCGTGTCGGCGTACAGGACCATCTGGGCCTTGGCATAGGGGGCCTCATAGCCCTCGATGGGCATACAGAAGTCGTTTAAGGTCTCGGGATCCTCCAGATCAATATAGGCTTCCATATTGGGAAGCCTGTTGGTAAAGGGGCCGTATAGCAGGCCGTTATCCTTGGCTGAGTAAAAATTTTCGCCGTTGATCCAGATCATGTCGATGCTGCCCGTTTCTGCTCCGGCTTGTTTTTCCCCGGAAAGCTTGGTGAGAATGTCATTGATATCCATGCCCACCACCTCCAGGGTGACGCCGTAATGTTCTTTTACATAATCGGCCACCGTGGTGTTTAACCAGTTATTCCTGTTTTCATCGCCGCCCCAGCCATAGAAGGTGACGGTGGTATCCTTGGCGGCCTCGGTGATCTGGTCCCAGGAGGCGGCTTCTAAATCAGGGCCGTCCAGGGCTTTTTTTCCGCAGCCGGTCAGAAGGGCCGCAGCTCCGGCGGCTGCCAGGCCGAAGGTCAGGAGCTTTTGTAGCTTTTTCATAGGAAGTATTTCTCTTTCTGCCTTGGGGGCGGAAGGACTTTTTGTTTTTCGGATTTTCCCCCGGAACCATTCTAAAGGCTGGGGGCGGGAAAGTCAACGGCCGCCTCCGGCCTATGGAGAATAACTATTTTAAAAGGATTATATATAGAAGGAATGAATACAGGCCGGTATGGACAGGAGCAGAAAGGCCGTGGTATAGTTAAGGAAAAACGAAGAAGGAGCCATTGATGAAGCAGATTATTTTTGATTGCGACAGCACCGCGGGAATCCCTGGTTATCCCATGGACGACGCCCTGGCGCTGTTTTATTTACTGGGGAGGCAGGAGGAGGCGGAGGTCCTGGCCGTCACCTGTACCTTCGGGAACGGGACGGCAAAGCAGGTATACAGGGCCTCCCGGGAGCTGCTTGCGGAGGCCGGATGGGGACATCTTCCTGTGATCTGCGGGGCCTCCCGGGGAGAGGAGCCTGTGAGCGATGCAGCCCGGTTCATTGTGGAAGCGGCCAGGAAAAAGCCGGGAGAGCTTTCCTTTGTGGGCATTGGCTCTCTGACGAACCTGTACGGGGCCAGCCTCCTGGATCCGGGAATCTTTGACCGGTTAAAGGAGATCGTCCTCATGGGCGGCTATACGGCTCCCCTACTGTACCATGGAAGCCATCTGGACGAGCTGAACTTTTCTGTGAATCCAGAGGCGGCGGCCTGGGTCCTGAACCATGGAAAAAATATTTCTATCCTTACAGGGAACAATACCCTGGAGCCGTCCTATCTTCCAAAAGAGGAATTTTATACGGCCATGGGCCGGAACGAAGCCGGCCGGTATCTGGCGGAAAAGCTGGGATACCGCTTTGACGTGAAGGAAATGCGGAATGGGGAGGCGGTCTCCTACTGCTGGGATGTGGTGGCGTCGGTATATCTTCTGCATCCGGAGCTGTTTGTGGATGCGCCCTCCTTCTGCTATGTGACGGAAAAGGGGATGCAGAGCGGCTGGCTGGGAGTCACAGAGCAGGCGCCGGATACATGTCTTTTGAACCTGCCCCGGGTCAAAGACCTGGAGGCTTACCGGAAGGAGATGTACAGAGGCTGGCTGGATCTGAAGCTGGGGAAGCGGCCATGAGGCGGGCAGTCATCTGTTTTACCAGGGTCCCCAGGCCCGGCATGACGAAAACCAGGCTCCTTCCGGTGCTTTCGCCGGAGCAGTGTGCGGAGCTCCACACGGCCTTTTTAAAGGATCTGGCCAGGGTGTACCGGGATCTGGACGCAGGACTTTTTGTGGCCTATGCGCCGGATCCGGACTGGGCATCTTTAAAGGATATGTTTCCCATGGCTGAGGAGCTTTTTCCACAGGCAGGAGAGGGCCTGGGAGAGCGGATGGACGGGGCCATCCGCCATGTGCTTTCTCTGGGCTTTGAGCGGGTGGTGCTTACGGGGACAGATCTTCCGGAGATGGGCCGGGAGCATCTGGAAAGTGGTTTTTCCGCCCTGGATCATTCCGACGTGGTCCTGGGGCCAACGCCGGACGGCGGCTATTATCTGGTGGGGACAAAGGCTCCATGCACCGCTGTTTTTAGGGATCAGCAGTACGGCGGAGGAAGTGTGTATGAAAATACAAGAATGGCAGCAGAGAAAGCCGGTCTTTCCCTGGGAAGGGCTCTGGCCTGCGGCGACGTGGATACGCCCGAGGACCTGGAAAGGCTGGTCTGCCAGGCGGATCCGGAAAGTCATACGGGCCGGTTCCTGGCCACGCTGAAAAAGGAGGGGTATTTGTTATGATCCATAAAGAGCCGTTTGCTTCCTATTTGAAGAGCCGCGCGTTTTTGGGAGCGCTGGGGCTTTCGGAGGGGGATACTGCCGCGTTCTCCCTCCTGGGACAGGGAGAATATAATGTCAATTATGTGTTCACACATCCGAGGACGGGAAAAAAGCTGGTGCTCCGGATCAATACGGGGAGCCAGATGCACCTGGAAGATCAGATTGGCTATGAGTTTACGGCCCTCCAGTATCTGGCCTCCAGTGGGCGGACGCCAAAGCCCCTGTTCTGCGACCGGGAAATGGGGAGCCTGGTGATGGAATGGCTCCCGGGAAGGGCGCTGGATTACAGGACGGACATGGATGAGGCGGCCGGGATCCTGGCGGATATCCACAGTGTTCCGGTGCCGGAGGGCTGCCGTCTGCTCCGGCCGTCCTGCCCGGCCCAGGCCATTTATGAGGAATGCCTGGATATGGTCCAGCATTATTACCACTGGGAAAAAAGAGATCCGGAGGCGGAAGCGCTCCTGCGGGAGCTGGTAAAGGAGACAGGAGCCCTTCCCCTGACGGAAAAGGCCGGGGCGGGAGTTCCTTTATGTATGGTGAACACAGAATTGAATTCGGGGAATTTTCTCATCGATCCCCAGGGAGTCAGCTCCCTGGTGGACTGGGAAAAGCCGCTGGTCTCGGAGCCTGCCCAGGATCTGGGCCATTTCCTGGCTCCCACCACCACCTTCTGGAAGACGGATGTGCTCCTGAGTCCCGGTGAGGTGTACCGGTTCGTGGAAACGTATATGGCCCTTGTGGGGGATCGTATGGACTGCCGCCTGCTCCCGGAACGGGTCTCCCTGTTTTTGCGGGTCACCTGCCTGCGGGGCGTGACCTGGTGCGCCATGGCCCTGCGGGAGTATTCGGAGCCCGGAAGAACCCTTGTGAACCAGGATACCCTCCAAAAGCTGAAGGCATATATGGAGCCGGAGTTTCTGGCCCATATTCTGGATACGTATGTGAGAAAGGACTTTCTGGCATGAAGATCTCCATGATCCTTCCTATTTACAATGAGAGCTCCACCATTGATGGAATGATGGAGCAGCTAAGGAGACTTCCCGGGGACTGGGAAATCCTGTTTGCAGACGGGGGCAGCACTGACGGTACGGTCCGTAGGATCGGGACAGAGTATCCCGTATTAAAAAGCCCCAAAGGCCGGGCGGCCCAGATGAATAACGGGGCGGCCAGGGCCTCGGGGGAGATCCTGTGGTTTGTTCACTGTGACAGCCGGCTGCCGGAGGATGCCCACAGCCAGATCCAGGCGGCGGTGGAATCGGGAGCCGCATGGGGGTGCTTCCACATCGGCTTTGATTATGACGGGCCGTTCATGGGCTGCAACACGTTTTTTTCCAACCGCCGGGCCAGGCGGGGAATTGCCTTCGGGGACCAGGGAATATGGATCCGCAGGGAGCTGTTCCTGTCCCTGGGAGGCTTTCCAGAGCTTCCCATTATGGAGGACTATGAGTTTTCCATGCGGATGAGGGAGAGAGGCATCCCCATCCGGCTGCTTTCTGGCCGTATCATCACTTCCGGCCGCCGGTATCGGGAGAGCTTTCCTCTTTTCACCATGTGGAAAATGTACCGGCTGCGCCAGATGTACCGGGCTGGAGCGGATATCAGCGAGATCGCAGAACGATACCGGGACATAAGGTGACCAGGATCCGGTTTTTCCAGCCCTGGCTCCGGCTTTTTCCGAAGAGCAGCTCCAGCAGATGGAGGGTCTCCCGGCCCTGGCCCTGAAAGGAGCCGAGGCAGCCCTGGCAGCTGCTTAGTATGATCCGGTCCGCCGGAAATTCCTCCAGACGCCGCGCCCGCATCCGGGCGCTTTTTTCCGGCTCCAGGGTGTGCATCATATGAAAGTTGCCGCAGCACAGGGTCTTGGGGCCGGTGTGCTCCGGCTCCAGGACCGGGACGCCAGAAAGGCGCAGAAGGCCACGGACTGCCTGCTGTTCGGCCGGATCGTTCCGGGTAGGGCAGGGGTCATGCCAGATAAAGCCGGCTGTTTTTGCGCCGCCTGCCGGGGCAGCGGCTCCCGGCCCGCAGATGTCCTCCCGGGTCATGGTACCGGCCAGCACAGACCAAATGGGGATCACCTGGATCCCGCGGATCCCGCAGAGCTGGCGGGTGCAGTTGGGACATGCGGTATAGATCTTCTGTACCCCGCTTTGATTCAGCCGGTGTTCCAGCTTTTCCCTGTATGCCGGGTATTCTTCTGGAAACAGAAAAAAGGCGGGCTGGCCGCAGCAGCCGGCCGCCAGCCGGATCCCAGGCTCCGTCCGCGCAAGGATCACCAGGGTCTTTTTAAGGAGCGCCGGATCCTGATTCAGGAGGGCGCAGCCAGGCCAGAAAACGGCCGTCGTTTTTGGAACCGATATCATAGGCGAAAAGAAGGAGATGGCCTGATGAAGGGCCATCCCCCAACGGCCGGAGCTATTCATGGGAGTTTCCTGCTTTCCTTGCCTGGCGGTCGTTATAGAGCTGCTTAAGGATGGTTCCCAGGATCCCCAGGGAGAAGATGCATAAAAGGCCGGTGACCAGGTATTTTACGCCGCCGGTGAGCATACCGCCCACATAGGAGTAGACCACGGTGGCAGGGAGCTGTCCGATGCCGGTGGCAATGAAAAAGGCGGGGAAGGAGATTGGCGTCAGGCCTGCAAAATAGCTGACTGCATCAAAGGAAACAAAGGGCAGGAGACGGCATACCAGAACGGTCCTGGAGCCGTATTTTTCAAAATAGCGCTCCACACTGGCCATGGCGCCCTTTCCGGCGAAGCGCTCCACCACATCGCGGCCCAGTCCCCTGGAGATGAAGAAGCAGAGGGCGGCTCCGGCCATGGCGCTGGACCAGGACAGGATGGCTCCCTGCCACCAGCCAAAAATGGCGGCGTTGGACAGGGTGATCAGGAAGGCCGGAAGCGGAGCAGCTACGGATGAGAATACCATAAGGAAAAAGGAAAATACCATAGCGTAGGCGCCAAAGGAACGGATGTATTCCACCACCGCGTCCACATTGGCGGAGCCCAGGACCGTAGCTGCACGGTTGACCGGACGGCTGACGGCCGGAAGGGTCAGATAGGCGAGCAGGAACAGGGCCATGACCAGGAGGATCAGAAGCCGGGCCATTCCGGCGTGTTTTTTTACAGGTTTATTCTGTTTCATTTTTTTCTCCATTCACGTTTGTTTTTATTTTTGCTTCATTTGGGAATAAGGTTTTCCCCAGAACGGCTGTCACAAGGAGAAGCAGGGCCATGAGTCCCAGAGACAGCCAGAATTCCCGGGAGGAGGGGGCCAGCAAGTGGTCTCCAATATTGATGAATGCGAAGGTGCCGGGGATGATGCCGATGACCGATGCCAGGATATACGTTTTATAATCCATGGAGGAAAGGCCGTAGGCATAGTTGATGAGGTTATAAGGAACTGCCGGGATCAGCCGCAGGAGAATCAGGAACAAAAAGCCCTTCGGTCCTTTCAGGAAGGAAAATGTGTGGTCCGCCCGCTCTCCCAGCCGCCTTTTCAGCAGCCGCTCCACCCGGTCCCTTCCCAGCCGTCTTGCCAGGAAAAACATAAGGGTGCAGTTCAGGACCGCTCCCAGAAAGGTGTATGCCGCCCCGGCCCAGAAGCCGAACAGGAGACCGCCTGCCAGGGCCAGTACCGCCACAGGAAAGAAAAAGGCCGGAAGGACGGCGAAGGCGGCCACATAGGCCAGAGGGGCCCCGGGACCAAAGCCGTGGATGGCCTCCTCCAGATCATGGGCGGAAACCCCGGAAAAAAGCAGCCAGTATGCCAATACCGCTGCCCCAGTGATCAATAAGGAAATCCATTTCTTTTTCATGGAATCCAGTATAGCGGGAGAAAAAAAGTTTGTCAATCCGGCGGGGGAAAGACCGTATAGGTTTTTTATGGGCAAAACGGCAGTTGTATTCAAATAATCTTTAGGTGCCGGGCAGACATTGACTTTCATTTTTTTTGATGGTACGATAGCGGCGTTCTTTTAATAAGGAACAAAGCACATAAAATTTTATATTTTGGAGGATACGTATCATGAGAAAAATGACTTCCCTGCTCCTTGCAGCCGGAATGACCATGGCCCTGTTAAGCGGCTGCGGCGGCGGTACAGAGGCAAAAGAAACCACAGCGGCCCAGACAACCGCAGCAGAGACCAAGGCTCAGGAGACGACAGCGGCAGAAACGACGGCAGCGGAAACGAAGGCAGCCGAGGTAAAAGCGCCGGAAAAGGATGTGGAGATGCAGTATATGTCCGTGGAGGACGCCCACGGCAATTTAGGAAAGGAAGGCTATACATTCCTGGATGTTCGTAAGGCAGAGGATCATAACACCTCCTGTGTTCCCGGCTCCGTAGGCGTGGACATGGACGCAGCCAAGGGAGGAGACTTCCAGGCCGGTGTGACAGCCATGCAGCCCATCGTGGATGAGCATGACGACAATCTGGTGATCATCTGCTATTCCGGAAAATCCTATGCCCAGGCTACCACCAACGTGCTGTCTGCAATGGGCTACGACATGAGCAAGGTATACACTCTGGAGGGCGGCTACAAGGCATGGACCAAGTCCTATGCCGATGAGGTAGAGGTTGCCCAGGAGATCAAGGCGCCGGAAAAGGATGTGGAAATGCAGTACATGACCGCAGAGGAGGCCGCTGAGCATGTGGGCGCTGACGGCTATACCTTCTTCGATGTCCGCAAGGCTGCCGATTACGCCGAGGGCCACATTCCGGGCGCAGTTTCCGCCGACATGGACGCAGCCAAGGAAGGCGACTTCAACGCCGGCGTTTCCACCATGCAGGTGGCGACCCGCGATATGGATGATACCCTGGTGCTGGTATGCTACTCCGGCAAGAGATATGCCCAGGCTACCACCAACGTGCTGTCCGCGCTGGGCTACGACATGAGCAAGGTATATACCCTGGAGGGCGGCTTCACAAAATGGAGTGAGACCTACCCGGAGCAGATCGAGAAATAAGGACAGCAGACGGACGCTGCCTGTCTGCCTCAGGCGGGCAGGAAAGCGCCGGGCTGACCGATTACAGATAAGAATACGGGAGAACGGAAAACAGGCAGAAACTGTATTGACAAATGCCCGGAAGTATGCCATAATCAGATGGTATGTGAGCGCCGGCGCCCAGTCCGTGGACGACTCCAGCCAGGACTTAGTGATCGGTAAGAATATCATCTATTTTTAAGGAGGAACTTTCAATGATTTCCAAGGAAAAGAAAGCAGCGATCATCGCTGAGTACGGCAGAAAAGAAGGAGACACCGGTTCACCGGAGGTACAGATCGCAATCCTTACTGCCAGAATCGCAGAGCTTACAGAGCATTTAAAGGACAACCCGAAGGACCATCACTCCAGACGCGGCCTTCTTATGATGGTAGGTCAGAGACGTGGTCTCCTTGCTTACCTGAAGAAGAAAGACCTGGAAGGTTACCGTGCTCTTATCGAGAAGTTAGGCATCAGAAAGTAATCACAGACCTAAGGGTGGGGGCCAGGAATGGACTCCGCCCTTATTTTGCAATTTCAGCGGGGTGTGTCTGTCCCCGCCGGCTGTTATGATCCTCTGGGAAGCCCGCTGTGCGCGCTTCTTATGGCCGGATCAGGCAGGAGAAACATCCGAGACCGCTAAAGAGTACAGGAGCGGATCCTGTGCCGTTTAGTAGTTTCGGCTTCTTCTGCCAGACTATATTTTTATTGAGAAAAGGAGACGAAGCCATGTTTAAAAGTTTTTCCATGGACTTAGCAGGACGTACCCTGACCGTCGAGGTAGGCCGTGTGGCAAAGCAGGCCAACGGTGCGGCGTTCATGCACTACGGCGATACAGTTGTTCTTTCTACGGCAACTGCATCTGACAAACCCAGGGACGGAATCGATTTCTTCCCCTTAAGCGTTGAGTTTGAAGAGAAATTATACGCAGTAGGAAAGATCCCGGGAGGTTTTACAAAGAGAGAGGGAAAGGCGTCCGAGAACGCGGTTCTCACGGCCCGTGTCATTGACCGTCCCATGCGTCCTCTGTTCCCCAAGGATTACAGAAACGACGTGACCCTTGACAATATCGTTATGTCTGTGGATCCGGAGTGCAGCCCGGAGCTGACCGCAATGCTGGGTTCCGCCATTGCCACCAGCATTTCCGATATCCCCTTTGACGGCCCCTGCGCCACCACACAGGTGGGCCTCATCGACGGCGAGTTCATCATCAACCCCACAGCGGCACAGAAGAAGGTGTCCGATCTGGCCCTGACCGTGGCTTCCACCAGGGAAAAGGTCATCATGATCGAGGCCGGAGCCAACGAGGTTCCCGAGGATACGATGATCGAGGCCATCTTCAAGGCCGACGAGGTAAACAAGGAGATCATCGCCTTCATCGATAAGATCGTTGCCGAGTGCGGAAAAGAAAAGCATTCCTACGAAAGCTGCGCGATTCCGGAGGAGTTGTTTGCTGCTATCCGTGAGATCGTTCCGCCGGTGGAGATGGAAGAGGCCGTATTTACAGACGATAAGCAGACCCGTGAGGAAAATATCCGCCAGATCACAGAGCGTCTGGAGGAAGCGTTTGCGGAAAATGAAGAGTGGCTTCCGCTGGTGGGAGACGCCGTTTACCAGTATCAGAAAAAGACCGTCAGAAAGATGATCTTAAAGGATCATAAGAGACCCGACGGCCGTAAGATCGACGAGATCCGTCCCCTGGCAGCAGAAGTGGACCTTTTACCGAGAGTTCACGGTTCCGGTATGTTTACCCGCGGACAGACCCAGATCTTAAATGCATGTACACTGGCTCCTCTTTCTGAGGCCCAGCGTCTGGATGGCCTGGATGAAAACGAGACCACCAAGAGATATATGCACCACTATAATTTCCCGTCCTTCTCCGTCGGCGAGACAAAGCCGTCCAGAGGACCGGGACGCCGTGAGATCGGCCATGGCGCTCTGGCAGAGCGTGCGCTTCTGCCGGTACTGCCCAGCGAAGAGGAGTTCCCCTACGCCATCCGTACCGTATCCGAGACCATGGAATCCAACGGCTCCACCTCCCAGGCCAGCATCTGTGCTTCCTCCCTGTCCTTAATGGCAGCGGGCGTACCGATCAAGTCCATGGTAGCCGGTATCTCCTGCGGTCTTGTGACAGGAGAGACAGACGACGATTATCTGGTTCTTACAGATATCCAGGGCCTTGAGGACTTCTTTGGAGACATGGACTTTAAGGTAGGCGGTACCCACAAGGGAATCACTGCCATCCAGATGGATATTAAGATCCACGGACTGACCCGCCAGATCATCGAGGAGGCCATCCGCCGCTGCCGTGAGGCCCGCCTTTACATCATGGACAATGTAATGGCACCGGTGATCTCCGAGCCGAGAAAACAGCTTTCCCAGTACGCACCCAAGATCTCCCAGATCATGATCGATCCCCAGAAGATCGGCGACGTGGTAGGAAAACAGGGCAAGGTGATCAACGGCATCATCGCTGAGACAGGCGTTAAGATCGATATCACCGACGATGGAGCTGTAAATGTCTGCGGCACTGACCAGGAGATGATCGATAAGGCCATCGCCATCATTAAGAACATTGTTACCGAGGTGGAGGCAGGAATGATCTTCACCGGCAAGGTAGTCCGGATCATGGAATTCGGCGCCTTCGTGGAGCTGGCGCCCAATAAGGACGGAATGGTACACATTTCCAAGCTGTCCGATAAGAGAGTGGCCAAGGTGGAGGATGTTGTGAATATCGGCGATGTGGTAACAGTCCGCGTGACTGAGGTAGACCGTATGGGACGAATCAACCTGACCATGAGGCCGGAGGACATGACTGCAGACCTGGATAAGCTGACCCGCCCGGAGAGACGTGAGGAAAGACGCGACCGCGGGGACAGAAGAGGCGGAGACAGGGAACGCCGCGGCGACAGAGAGCGCAGAGACGACAAGAGAGAGAAAAAAGAAGAGAACGAATAAATAAAGCGTGAAAAAGCGGAGAGCTGCCGGAGTCGGCGGCGGCTCCGCTTTTTTATGTGGTGCGCCTGGCGGCGCACATTTCTAACGGGTGAAAGTCCCGAATCCGCCCGGTAGCGGGAAGGAGATAGCCGAAGGCAAGGGTGTCCATCGTGAGATGGAATCTGAAGGAAGCTGGATGTGGGGAACCTACTAACCCACGGGCAAACCTCCGGTCTGACGGACAGAAACCGTATATAAGGCTGTACATGAGGGTAAGTCTGCCACACAAGATGAAGCCCGATAGCTACACGGAATCATGTGCAGTAGATGCGGCAGATGGATGGAGGGAAAGAAACATGCGGTACCCAGGGAGGTCTGTGCGGAACACTTCGAGAGGGGTAACCGTTATTGTGAGATAACGCTGAACGCACAGAAGTCAGCAGAAGCCATAGTAGCCGGAAGCTTTTTTCGGTGAAGGGCTGAATCAATAGGAGTCTTTAGTACGACAGGGAAAGGAGGAATGGGCAGATGGGTAC
>CAJMRM010000051.1 GCA_905215775.1 uncultured bacterium | reverse complement strand
TGATGGTCCCGGTGAGGGATACGATCTCGAACATGCCGTCAAAATCATTGCCCACGAACTTTCTCTGGTCCAGGTCGTAAACGCCCACATTCATGTGGCTGAAGGTACCCAGGGCGCTGATGCTGGCTAATTTTATGTTCTCCTTAAGAGCCACCTTTCTGAGCTCTGCAAACAGGTCCTCATTTCTGTCCATGCGGACGATCACCGTGTTTTCAAATCTGCGGTATTCCATAGTAAACGGTCTCCTTCCATATTATATAGTATCAGTGTTCCATTTTTACTGGATCGCTTTCTTTTTCCAGCGGCCTCTCTTATAGCAGACAGCCGTTATGACGGCGCCCAGGGTCCAGGAAAGGAGCAGGGAGATAAATACGCACTCGCTGCGGCCATTGGGCAGCTCCGGCGTTCTTGTGAGCCAGGAGATCCCGTAGGCCACCGGCACCCGGATCACCACCGTGGTAAACAGGGAGATCCACATGGGCGTCATGGTATCTCCG
This sequence comes from uncultured bacterium, assembly GCA_905215775.1. Classification (GTDB taxonomy): domain Bacteria; phylum Bacillota; class Clostridia; order Lachnospirales; family Lachnospiraceae; genus Alitiscatomonas. The sequence goes on along the minus strand of CAJMRM010000051.1, from coordinate 23,360 downwards.
GCTCCCCGCATGACGCCGGAAAGGCTCTGGGTCACGGCCATGGCGATATACCCCACGGCCAGGATCCGCATCATGCGGAAGCTTAGATCCACCAGCTCCGTGGTGGAGGTAAAGATCCCCATCAGGTATCTGCCGAATAAGAGGATCAGGGCTGTGATGGCAGCCGAAACGCCCATGGCCATGAGGGTTCCCTGCTTTGCTCCCTGCTCCACCCGGTCATACTGCTTTGCTCCCACGTTCTGACCCGCGTAGGTGGTCATTGTGGTGCCGAAGGAGAAATTGGGCATCATGGCAAAGCCGTCCACACGCATGATGATTACATTGGCTGCAATGAGCATCTCTCCAAAGCTGTTGGTCAGCGACTGGACCATGATCATGGCCAGGGAAAAGATGGCCTGGGTCAGGCCAGACGGAAGGCCCAGACGGATGATATTGAATGCATTTTCCCCGTGTACCTTTAAATACCGGGGCTTCATATCAAAGAGCTCGCTCATTCTGGCAAGCTTTAAAAAGCACAGGACGGCGGATACCGCCTGGGCAATGGCTGTGGCCAGGGCAACGCCGAAGACTCCCAGGCCCAGGCCCGCAACAAACCACACATCCAGGACGATGTTGATGACCGTGGCCACCAGCAGATAGACCAGCGCGGAAACCGAGTCTCCCAGGCCCCGCAGGACGCCGCCCAGGATATTGTAATAGGCAACTCCGGCAATGCCGTAGAACAGCACCGTCAGATACGACGCACACCAGTCGATGATGCTGGCCGGCGTATGCAGAAGCTCCAGCAGAGGGCGGACGATGATGGAGCCCACGATCATAATAAACACCGAGGCCGCTGCCGTCAGGGTCACACAGCAGCCGATGGTCCTGGAAAGCTGCTCCCTGTCCCTGGCCCCAAAATACTGGGAGACCATGACGCTGGTTCCCACCGAGATCCCGATAAAGAGTACCAGAAGCAGATTAAAGATGGGACTGGCGCTGCCCACAGCCGCCAGGGCATTGTCTCCGACGAACTTTCCCACAACAATGCTGTCTACGGTGTTATAAAGCTGCTGCGCGATGTTTCCGATGATCATCGGAACCGTAAAAAGCGCGATATTTTTCCATGGTTTTCCCACCGTCATATCCACGGGCGCAAATAATTTCTTCAGTGAAGCCATTCCTTCGATTCCCCTTTTTTCTGATAGCTATTATTCTAGCATGGGTTTTTGAAAAAAACAACCCGGCTGTTCTCTGATTTCCCATCTGAGAACAGCCAGGCGATCCTTATTTTTATAGAAGAGGGGCCGCAAGCCGCAGGATGCACTGGCCGATCCTTAAGACCGCCGAGCGGCCGCTCCTGTATTCCTCCGTTACCTCCTGACAGATGGGGAACAATCCGTCGAAATCGGCCCGTATATCCTTAATAGCCTCACAGTCATAAAGGAATACGCCGTTTTCAAAATGCAGGTACAGGCTCCTGTAATCCAGGTTGATGGTTCCCACCGCCGCCGTCTCCCCATCGCAGACGCACTGCTTGGCGTGGATGAAGCCTGGCGTATACTCATAGATCCGGACTCCGTCCCGCACCAGTCCCGCATAATAGGACCGGGTCACCTGGAACACCGCCTTTTTATCCGGGATCCCCGGAGTGATGATCCGAACGTCCACGCCCCGCTTGGCTGCCAGCCTCAGCTCCCGGCTCAGTTCGTCGCTGACGATCAGATAGGGCGTCGTAAAGTATACGTAATCCTTTGCATTTTTTATTATGTTCATGTACACATTCTCGCCCACCGGTTCCCCGTTCAGAGGATTGTCGCCGTAGGGCTGTACAAAGCCGCGGCCCTTGGCCGTATAACCGGGATCCGGCAGATACCTGGCAAAATCCGTATCCGTCGTCTTCACGGAATTCCACATTTCCAGGAACAGCACCGTCAGATTCTTTACAGCGTCGCCCTCCAGCCGGACGCCCGTGTCCTTCCAGTGCCCATAGGGACTTGTGAGGTTGAAATATTCGTCTGCCAGATTGTAGCCGCCGGTAAAGCCCACTCTCCCGTCCACCACGGTGATCTTCCGGTGATCCCGGTTGTTCATAAACACATGGAGCATGGGAACCATGGGATTGAATACCCGGCACTGGATCCCGTCGGCCTCCATCCGTTTAATGAACTCGGGGCTTATGAAGCCCACGCTTCCCACATCGTCGTACAGGAGGCGCACCTCCACGCCCTCCTTCACCTTCTGCGCCAGGATCTCCCGGATCCCCGCAAAGGAGGTACTGTCCTCAATGGCATGGTATTCCATAAAAATGAATTCCTTTGCCCCGGAAAGAGCCTTTTTCTGGGCCTCCAGTCCGTCCGAGGCATCGCTGTAAAATTCCACGTCTGTATTCCGGTATACGGGATATTTTCCAAAGCTGCTGATGTACCGGGACTGGTTGGCCGCCGCCCGGTCCTGGGCGTCCATCTCTGTCAGGACCTGCGGATCCTGGGCAATGAGCCCCGCCAGCTTTCCCTTGATCTCCCCGTGGCGCTTTGTCATGAGCCGCAGCACCATGGAGTGGCCCAGGAGCACATACAGGCACAGCCCCATGACCGGAGCCGCCAGGATCAGCATGATCCATAGGATCTTATAGGCAGAGTTTTCCCTGGACGCATAGATCCGCAGCACCACGACCATGGCGGCAACGGTGGTGATCATCGAGATGAGCCAGGAATACCGGTTCAGGCGCAGGAAGATCAGAAGGAGCCAGCCCGCCTGGATCAGTACGGAAAGGATCACAAACGCCATACGGCCCACACTGTTTTTCACATCTGTTTTCTGTTCTGCACGCATATTTATCCCTCTTTCCTGCGGACCGTCCCGTAGTCCGGCCTCACGGCGCAGCCGATCCCCAGACCGCCCGGTCCGATGTGGCAGCTGACTCCCAGGGACAGGGGATCGCACATCACCTGTTTTCCCGGAAATGCAGCCTCGATCTCCTTGATCCAACTTTCCGTTTCCTCCTGGGATGCGCTGGAGGCCGCCAGGATATGGACGGCTCCTGCCTCATAGGCCTCCTGGAATCTGGTTTCGATCTCATGCTTCATAGCATCGATCATGGTCTTTCTGGCCTTTAAAAAGCCGTGGCATTTCTTATAGGAGTCCAGCTTTCCTGTTGAGAGTTTAAGAACCGGCTTGATATTGAACACAGAGCCCAGGGCTGCCGCCGCCAGTGTGATCCGTCCGCCCTTTTTTAAATATTCCAGCGTCTGGACGCCGATATAGATCATCATCTGGTCCGACGCCTGCTCCAGAAGGTCCCGGATCTCCTCCGCCGTATATCCCTGCTCCGCCAGCTCCAGAGCATCCAGCACCATACGGTGCAGAGGAGTCGCCACCTGGCCGTGATCCACCACCAGGATCCGCCCCTCATACTTTTCATCCCTGGCCAGGGCAAACGCCGTCTCGCAGGAGCCGCTGAGGCCGCTGCTGATGGGCATATACAATACCTTCTCATACTGGGACAGCGCCTGGTCCCACAGGGCCGTCACCTCGGCTGGAGACGGCTGGGAGGTGGAAACGTCCGCCCCCGCCTTTAATTTTTCCAAAAACTCATCCCGGTCCAGGTCCACCCCCTCATACAGGCAATGGCCCTCAACATAAAACGGCATGGGCAGAACGAAGATCCCTCTCTCTGACGCTTCCTTCTGACTGATCCCGCTGCAGCTGTCTGTAATAATCCCCACTGGTTTCATAAATATCCGTTTTCCTTCCCTTTCATTGACAATTATAATACAATATGATACATTTGTGTCGTCTAATTTACTGTAACAACTGTAACATCATAGTCTGGGGCCGTCAATCATTCTTTGATATGCCTGTACAAAAAGCGCGTTTTTTGTAATCCCGTCCCCGGAGACAGGAAGGAGCCGCCATGAAAAACCTATCTAATAAAGAAGCCAATAAAGTCACCAGGGAGTGCCTCCAGACCGCTCTGATCCAGCTTATGAGCCAGAAGCCCTTTGAGAAGATCACCATTACCGAGCTGGTCCGCCGGTCCGGCGTTTCCCGGACGGCCTTTTACCGCAACTATGAATCCAAGGAGGAGATCTTAAACGAGGTCTGCAGCTCCTTCATAGACAGTCTGTCTGCCTCCTTCTCTAATCCCGCCTTCCAGCAGGATCCGGTCCTCTGGTATCGCTGCTTTTTCCAGGATGTGGCGGAGCATTCCATGCTGTTCGGACTCCTTCTGGAGGCCCACATGCTCAATACGTCCGCCTTCTCCTCCTCCTATTCTCTCATAAAAAAAGACCACAATGGGGAGCCGTCCGCCCTGTACCGTTATCTGGCCTGGGAGGGCGCATTCTCCACCATCGTAGTCCGCTGGTTCCAGGACGGGCGGAAGGAGTCCATTGATTTCATGGCCGACTTCTGCGCCCGTGTGCTGGTGTTTTAGAATCCATTATTTATAATTTACGATCTTTCCAAAGTCTGCCTTTAAGGAAGCGCCGCCCACGAGGCCTCCATCGATGTCCTTCTGAGCAAACAGCTCGGCTGCATTTCCCGCATTTACAGAGCCGCCGTACTGGATGCGGACCGCCTCTGCCGTAGCAGCATCGTAAACCTCGCCGATGCAGGCGCGGATCGCTGCGCAGACCTCTTCAGCCTGCTCGGTGGTGGCAGTCTTTCCGGTTCCGATGGCCCAGATGGGCTCATAGGCGATCACAGCCGTCTTTGCCTGGTCCGCAGTCACATTCTGGAGCGCGATCTTCACCTGCTTGCGGATCCAGTCCAGGGTGATGCCCTGCTCTCTCTGGGTCAGAGTCTCACCGCAGCAGATAATGGGGGTCAGGCCGTGCTCGAAGGCCTTTAATACCTTCTTATTAACCGTCTCATCCGTCTCAGCAAAATATTCTCTTCTCTCAGAATGGCCGATGATCACATACTTCACGCCGGCATCTGTGAGCATATTGGGAGAGATCTCTCCAGTGAATGCGCCCTTTTCCTCAAAGTACATATTTTCTGCTCCAACGGCGATATTGGTGCCCTCGCAGGCCTTTACCACCGGAATGATATCAATGGCCGGAACGCAGAACACCACGTCGGCCTCCTCGGTCTTTACCAGGGGCTTTAAGGTCTCCACCAGAGCTGCCGCCTCGGTGGGAGTCATGTTCATTTTCCAGTTTCCGGCGATGATTTTTCTTCTTGCCATTTTCTTTATCCTCCTTGATCAATACCCTTCCTATATGCGCGTCTGCCGTTTCCGGCTCCGATCCGCCAAATATCCTGCGCAGATGGTTCCTGCGCAGGATCCGTACGTTTTCTCCGGCCTATTTATCGTCGGCTGCCACAACGCCGGGGAGTGCCTTGCCCTCCAGGAACTCTAAGGATGCGCCGCCGCCGGTGGAGATATGGGTCATCTTGTCTCCAAAGCCCAGCTGGTTCACAGCCGCTGCGGAATCTCCGCCTCCGATGATGGTGGTGGCGTCGGTCTCCGCCAGGGCTTTTGCCACAGCAATGGTCCCGGCTGCCAGGGTCGGATTCTCAAATACGCCCATGGGGCCGTTCCATACGACGGTCTTCGCATTCTTTACGGCATCGCTGTAAAGCCTGCATGTCTCCGGTCCGATATCCACGCCCTCTTTGTCTGCCGGAATGGCATCGGTGGAAACGTACTCCACCTCCACCGGTGCGTCGATGGGGCTGGGGAATGCGGAAACCACCGTGGTATCCACCGGAAGGAGCAGCTTCCTGCCCAGCTTCTCTGCCTTTTCCATCATTTCCTTACAGTAATCCAGCTTGGAATCGTCCACCAGGGAATTTCCGATCTCCTTCCCCTGGGCCTTTAAGAAGGTGTAAGCCATGCCGCCGCCGATGATCAGTGTATCGCACTTTTCCAGTAAGTTGGAGATCACATTTAACTTATCGGCAACCTTTGCGCCGCCTAAGATGGCAACAAACGGACGCACCGGATTCTCAACCGCGTTTCCAAGGAATTCGATCTCCTTCTGCATCAGGTAGCCCACTGCGTTGGAGCCGCCCTTTTCTGTGATGAATCTTGTGACGCCGGCCACAGACGCATGGGCGCGGTGGGAGGAGCCGAAGGCATCGCATACGTAATCGTCTGCCAGGTCCGCCAGCTCACGGCTGAATTCCTCGCCGTTTTTTGTTTCCTCTGCGCCGCGGAAGCGGGTGTTCTGAAGTAAGATCACATCGCCATCCTTCATGGCCTCCACTGCCTTTGAGGCCGCCTCTCCGGTCACATGGTAATCACTTACGAATACGACCTCTTTTCCCAGCTTTTCAGAAAGACTCTTTGCCACGGGGGCCAGGGACTCGCCCTCGTTGGGGCCGTTCTTTACCTTGCCCAGATGGGAGCAGAGGATCACCCTTCCGCCGTCGTTCATTAATTTCTTAATGGTGGGAAGCGCTGCCACGATCCTCGTCTCATCGGTGATCGCGCCGTTTTTTAACGGTACGTTGAAGTCGCAGCGGACCAGGACTCTTCTGCCCTTTACATTGATGTCGTCGATGGTCTTCTTATTTAAAGCCATGTTCCATTCCTCCTTATTTTTTCCAGTATTTCTGATTCTGCCGCCTTCCCCGGACGGATCCCGCCTTCCGGAAGGGCCCGGCGCGGATTTCAGCGGCCTGCGCAGAATCTGGTATGCGCCATGATGCAATAGCCGATGTGAGGCCATTCTATCACGATACGCGCCTCCGGCGCTTACCGCTGCCATGCAGCGAATCGTGATCGGCATTCGCCGTTCGCCATGAGTGAGCAAGCTCCCTCTGGCTCTCTTGCGCTCATTATATCATAAAAAACGGGTCCAGTCCATTCCAGACCGGACCCTGAATGAGTCAAAACCAGCCAAAATTAAGCGTTCAGTAATTTACCGAAGTGCTTGATGGTGCGTACCATCTGGCTTGTATAGGAATTTTCGTTGTCGTACCAGGAAACCACCTGAACCTCGGAAGTGTTCTCGTCGATGGGCAGAACCATTGTCTGGGTCGCATCGAACAGGGAGCCGTACTTCATGCCGATGATATCGCTGGAAACGATCTCGTCTGTATTGTAGCCGAAGGACTCGTTGGCAGCAGCCTTCATAGCCTCGTTGATGGATTCCTTTGTGGGCTGTCCCTTTACAACGGCTGTTAAGATCGTTGTGGAGCCGGTGGGGGTCGGAACACGCTGTGCGGAACCGATGAGCTTGCCGTTTAACTCCGGAATAACAAGACCGATGGCCTTTGCAGCGCCGGTGCTGTTGGGAACGATATTGATGGCTGCCGCACGGCTTCTTCTCTTGTCGCCCTTTCTCTGGGGTCCGTCCAGAGTCATCTGATCGCCGGTGTAGGCATGGATGGTGCACATGATACCGGACTGGATCGGATACGCGTCGTTTAATGCCTTTGCCATGGGAGCCAGGCAGTTTGTCGTACAGGAAGCAGCGGAAATGATATGGTCATCCTTGCTTAACTGGTCATGGTTTACATTGTAAACGATGGTCGGAAGATCGTTTCCTGCCGGAGCGGAGATGATTACATGCTTTGCGCCTGCGTCGATATGAGCCTGGGCTTTTGCCTTGGAGGTGTAGAAGCCTGTGCACTCTAATACAACGTCTACGCCCAGCTCGCCCCACGGAAGCTCTGCTGCGTTGGCCTTTGCATAGATCTTGATCTCCTTTCCGTCAACGGTGATGGAATCCTCGCTGAAGGAAACGGTATCTGCCAGCGCGTATCTGCCCTGGGTGGAGTCGTATTTTAATAAGTGTGCCAGCATTTCCGGAGAAGTCAGGTCGTTGATGGCAACGATCTCAAATCCCTCTGCGCCGAACATCTGTCTGAAAGCAAGACGGCCGATACGGCCAAAGCCATTAATTGCTACTTTAACTGCCATATTTTCATTCCTCCTAAAATGATCGCTGTTATTTCAGCCTCGATTGTTAAATATTAATCAATTTAGCATGTATTATATATGACTCTTCCGGAAATTGCAAGACTTTTTTTTCGAAATAACTTCTTATTTTTTCTTGCAACTTCCCGGTTTTTTCCTTATACTGGGGATACATAAAAAAATTGTCTCTTTTTTCAAATAAGAAAGGCATGATCCATGCTTCCCAAATTCAAAAAATTGTCTTTAGAAAAACAATTATTTCTCAGCTTTTTCTCCGTTTCCGCCTGTCTCCTGGTGCTCTCCCTGGGCATCAGCCTGTCCTATAATGTCAGCAAACGGAAATCGGAGATCGATTCCCTGATCAGCGGCGTGGCCGCCTATGCCGCCTCCATGGACCAGGTGATCGACATGCTGGATTCCGGCTATCCGGACCGGGAAACCGCCCGGGCCCTGGACGGGCTCCATGAAAATTTCCCGGATCTGAACGTGATCGCCATTTACGATAAGGATCTCCTCCGCTTTTACCACACCAACCGGCAGGAGTCCGGGGAAAGCCTGGTAAACGGCGAGGAGCAGGCAGTCCTTTCCGGAAGCGGTCCCTATATCACCACAGGACTCGGGACCCATGGCACCCAGCGCCGGGCCTTCCACGCAGTCACCGGAAGGGACGGCACCATATCCGGCTTCGTCATGGCTTCGGCGTTTTCCACCTACATCGCAGAGCAGTCCAGAGAGATCCTTTCCGTTTATGCGGCGGTACTGGCCCTCATGCTGGTCGTCAGCTTCCTTCTCTCCCACGGGCTTGTGCGCCTTCTCCGCTCCACCCTCATGGGCCACCATCCCCAGGAGCTGCTGGAGCTCTACATGCGCCAGGATACGGTTTTAAACGCCATGGAGGAGGGCATCATCGCCTCGGATCTGTCCGGGACGGTCATTTTTGCCAACCAGGCCGCAAGAGCCCTGTTCCCGCCGGAGGAGACTGTGGCCGGCCGGCCCATACGCAGCCTGTTCCCGGCGACCGGGGCGTCTGAGATCCTTAAGACCGGGATCCCGGTCACCGGAAAAAGCTGCTCCCTTTCCGGCCACCCTCTGATCTGCAATGAGATCCCCATCGGAAGCTTCCCCGGGATCCAGGGCGTCCTCACGATCCTCAACGACCGCTATGAGGTGGAGACCCTGTCCGACGAGCTCTCCGGCGTTCGGTCCATGCTGGACACCCTGCGGGCCTTTAACCATGAGTTTTTAAACAAGCTCCACGTGATCCTGGGCTATCTCCAGACCGGCCAGACCCAGCAGGCCATCACCTTCATTGTCAACAGCAGCCTGGTATCCAGCCAGGCCATCCGCCAGACCGCCGACTGCCTCCGTGTCCACCAGATCTGCGCCCTGACCGTGGGTAAAATGATGCATGCCGCGGAGCTGGGCATTCTGCTCACCGTAGCTCCCGACAGCCGCTGTATGGCAAAGGACCTGTATATGGACGTGGGCGACTGCGTAACCATCGTCGGAAACCTTCTGGAAAATGCCATCGAGGAGCTCCAGGCCTCCGAAAAGGAGATCCGCGAGATCACCCTGGGGATCTACGCCAGCCCCGACGGGACCGTCATCACCTGCGGAGACACCGGGCGCGGGATCCCGGATCCGGTCCTGGAAAGGATCTTTGACAACGGCTTTTCCACCAAGGGGAGCGGCCGCGGCACAGGCCTCCATCTGGTCCGGCAGATCACAGACCGCTGCGGCGGGGAGATCTCCATTGATACGGAGGAAGGCGAAGGAACCTGTTTTACACTCACATTTACAAGAAAGGAACACCACTGATGTATCACGTCATTATCATCGAGGACGACCCCATGGTGGCCGCCATCAACCGCCAGTACGTGGAAGTGACCCCCTCCTTCCAGGCGGACTGTATCTTTAAAAGCGGCGCCGAGGCCCTGGAATATCTGAAAAGCCATACGGCAGACCTGATCATCCTGGATTATTATACTCCCCTTATGAACGGAGATGTATTCATCGACCGGCTTCATGCCATGGGAAAAACTCCCGCCGTCATCATGGTGACCTCTGCCAATGACGCGGACATTGTCCAGTCGCTTCTGAGCCGGGGCGTCCTGGACTATCTGGTAAAGCCCTTTGAATACATCCGGTTCAAGGCCGCTCTGGAACGGTTCGCCGCCCAGCAGGAGTATCTGCGGGGGGCCAGGCCGAGCCTGAGCCAGGCCGCCATCGACCAGCTGTTTTCCGGTCCAGACCCGGCGGCCGAATCCGTACCGCAGCTCTCCAAGGGACTCAATGAGGCGACCCTGAACCTGATCCGCAGCTTCCTGGCCAGCCACCAGAACTGTCTCTTTACCAGTGAACAGATCGCAGAGCAGATCCACCTTTCCCGGATCACCATCCGCCGGTACATGAACTATCTGGTGGACATCGGGGAGATCGTCAGCTCCATCGACTACAAGACCGGAGGAAGACCGTCCATCCAATACGGCCTGGGCCGCCGGGACCACACGCTTTAAGGAATATACAGTTACGAAACTTACGAAAGTCTGTTACATACTTACTAAAATTGACTTTTCCTCCTCTGTATTTTATACTTTTTTTATAAATTTTTCATGTTTATAAAAAAGATTGGAGGATCTTATTATGGCAGACATCATCAGCTATTTCGGCACTTATACGCCGGCTGCCGACGGAGCCGCTGCATCGTTCAAATTTGAATATTTATGCACGCTCGGCTTTGCAGCCATCGTCATCTTTCTGGGGCGTGCCATTGTGGCGCGCTCCGCACCTTTAAGAAAGTACGCGATCCCGGCTCCCGTGGTTTCCGGTATTATTTTCTCCATCCTGGTCTCCTTGATCAAGGGCATGGGCATCGTGGATATCTCCTTTGACGCGACCCTGATGAAGGACCTGACCCAGAACATCTTCTTCCTGTGCGTGGGCTTTGGCTTCAGCGCAAAAATGCTCCGGCATGCAGGCGGAAAGCTCTGCGTCATGATCGCCTTTGCGGCATGTCTCCTCATTACATGCCAGGACCTCCTGGGCTATGCTTTAAGCCAGCTTCTGGGAATGCATCCGCTTTTGGCTCTCCAGTGCTCCTCCTCAGCCATGTCCGGCGGCGTAGGCACTGCCGCCGCCTTCGGTCCCATCTTTGAAGGCTGGGGCGCTCCGGACGCCACCACCATCGGCGTTGCAGCCGGTACCATGGGAAATATCATGGGCTCCCTGATCGGCGGACCTGTGGCCGCTTTCCTGATCGCAAAGCACGGCTTAAAATCGGATCCCAACGATAAGCCGGAGACAGCAGCCACCGGAAAGGTTCCGGAATTAAACAACACAAAAATGATCATGATGTTTGCCCTTACCCTGCTTCTGGCAGCCCTTGGCATGCCCATCTACTGCCTGCTGGACAATATCCCCATGATCGAAATGCCTAAATTCATCGGCTGTCTCTTTGCAGGCGCCATTGCAAGAAACGTCATGGAAGCTGCCGGGATCAAATTCTACGTTCCGGAGGTAGACGCCATCGAGCACATGTTCCTTGAGCTTTATCTGGCCCTGGTTCTGATGACCACCGACTTTACAAAGCTGGCTCCCGTTGCAGGACAAATGAGCATCATCCTCATTGCACAGGGAATCTTCATAGCGCTGTTCGGGATCTTCGTATCCTTTAACCTGTTTGGCCGCGACTACGGTGCAGCCGTTATGACAGCCGGAAACATCGGCTGGGGCTGCGGCTCCGGGTCCAACGCCGTTGCCAACGAAAAGGCCCTGATGGACCAGTACGGCTGGCATAACATCGCATGGGTATTATATCCGTCCTTTGCCGTTATCATCGACGATATTTATAATCCCATCTTCTTATCACTCTTTGGAGGACTTTTTAAAGGGTGATCCTGCTTTGACATTTTACCTGTATTCGTTTTACAGTTTACCTTCCCTTTACGGACAGGCCGGCAGCCCCCAACTGCCGGCCTGTCTTTCATGTTCCCGGAAGCCCTCCTGCGGACGGATGGCAAAAATACCAGTTGTATCTCCGCCGGATTCCGTGTTATGATTAACACGGCGGGGCCGGCCAGCCTGTCAGAGGCATTCTGCCCCGTATCTTTTCTATCTGTTTTCGGAACTGACTCTGAGAAATGGAATGGTATATTTTCATGATTAGAACTTTTTTTGCCGCACTCACGGCAGCCGCCGCACTTTCCCTGGCCCTCTCCGGCTGCCGGACCGCTTCCCCTTCCAGTCCGGATCCTTCGGATGACCGGAAGGCGGACAGCCTCCGTGTGCTCACCATCGGCACTGCCGACAGCGGAGGCACCATGTATCCGGTGGGAAAGGCCATCGCCCAGGCCATCAGCCAGGCCGACGGCTCCATCACCGTCAATCTGAGCGCTTCCGGAGGCTCTGCCTCCAATGCGGCGGCCCTCCAGAACGGGGAGATCGACCTGGGGCTTGTGAGCGGGGACGTGGCTTATGCGGCTGTAAACGGCCAGGAAGAATTTGAAGCCTCTCCCTGCCCGGATCTGCGGGTCATCGCAGCCGTATATCCCAGTCTTTCCAACTGGATGGCTCCCTCCTCCCTGCACATCTCCTATGTGCATGAGCTGAAGGGAAAACGCATTGCCATCGGTCCCCAGGATTCCTCCACTGAGCTTTCTGCCCGGATCGTCCTCGATGCTGCCGGAATCACGGAGGCCAACTCCATCCTGAAAAATTACGGCCTGGGCTCCGGCTCCGAAGGGATCCTCAACGGCTCCCTGGATGCGGTCCACGGCTTCGCAGGCATTCCCATCAGCGGATTTTCCCAGCTGGCTGACGCCATGCCCTGCACAGTCCTCCGGTATACGGACCAGGAGCTGGATTCGATCCTGACGGAAAACCGCTTCTACTACCGGGATGTGATCCCCGCCGGGACCTATCCGGGACAGACCCGGGACGTGGATACCTTCGGCATCAAATGCCTTCTGTGCGTGGATCAGGCTATGGACGAAGCGCTGGCCTATGAACTGACGTCCATCCTTTATGAGAATTCCGGGATCCTGGAGCAGGAGCACCCGTCCCTCTCCGCCATGTCCAGGGACCGTTTTATGTATTCGGCCGTCCCCATTCCCCTCCATCCCGGAGCGGAACGGTTTTACTGGGAAAAGGGACTTCTGCCGGAAACACCCGGAAAAATGGAATAAGAAAGGAACCGATATGCTGTCAGACTGTCATGTACATACGGAATTTTCCGGCGACTCCAAAGCGCCGCAGAACGCCCAGGTCCAGGCTGCCCTGGATCTGGGGATGAAGGAAATCTGCATCACCGACCACCACGATCCGGGCTCGTCCCAGATGACCCATATTGATTTTACCCTGGATCTGCCTGCTTACCTCCTGGCCCTGGAGGAAACAGCCCGGGCCTTTGAGGGACGGATCCATGTCCTTAAGGGGATCGAGCTGGGGCTCATGCTCCGGGAAAAGGACACGCTCACACGTCTGGGCGAGGAGCTTCCTGTGGATTATATCATCGGCTCCAGCCATTTCCTGGACGGCCTGGACGTATACGATCCGGCCTGCTACCAGGGCCGCAGCGAATACGCCTCCTATTTCCGGTATTTTGAATCCACCCTGGAACGAATCCGGTCCCTGGACTGCTTCGACAGCCTGGGGCACCTGGATTATATCGTCCGCTACGGCCCCAACCGCAATGAAAATTATGTCCCCATGGATTATATGGATCTCATCGACGAAATCCTAAAGACTCTGATCCACCGGGGAAAGGCGCTGGAATGCAACACGGCCGGCTTTAAATACGGCCTGGGCCACCCTCACCCCCAGGAGGAGATCCTTCTGCGCTACCGGGAGCTGGGCGGAGAGCTCCTGACTGTGGGCTCCGATGCCCATGCCCCTGGACAGGTGGGCGGCTTCTTCCCCCAGGCCACAGAGATCCTGAAGTCCTGCGGCTTCCGGTTCTACACGGTCTACCACCAGAGAACGCCCGTATTTTATCCCCTGTAACTGAAAAAGAAGGAGGACTGCCCCAAAGAGTCCTCCTTCTTTTTCTGGTCGTTTTCCGTCCGTATTCCGGACCGGTCCTATTTTTTCTTCATCGCCTGCTCCACGTCCTTATGGAACTGCTCCCAGGCGTCCTCATGGTCCACAAAATATTTGGGACAGATCTTTCCCGTCACGTCATAGTGGCGGATCACGTCCTCCGGCTCCAGCTTAAATTCCGTACAGAAATACGCGCACAGCTTTACCAGGGATTCATATGTACTGTCATAAAACTTCCCCGTCTCATCGGGATGGCAGCATTCGATGGAAATGGTATCGCTGTTCCGGTGATTGGACGCATAGGCCACCTCTGTAAGGGGAACGCACTGGACCACCTCTCCCTCCAGCCCGATCACAAAATGGCTGCTGACCGATGTGGCGTCCTCTCCGGTCTGGTCCTTCAGCTGCTCAAAGTAGCTCCGGTTTTCCCTGGCTGTACTGCAGGGATTGGCCACATAGTGGACCACGATGCCCCGGATCTCTGTCAGGGGCTTCTGGGGCCTGGAATACGGATTGGGCGTCAGAAGATCCACCTTCACATACTCCGGCACCTTCACGTCCGCCGGATCCACCTGCTTTTTCTGGAATATATTTTTAAACAGCACGATCACCGCCGCCAGAATGATCAGAGATGCAGCCGTGAAAAAACCGGCCAGGATCAGCTGGCGGATCCGTTCCTCTTTTTTTCTTTTGATCCGCCGCATTTCCCGTCTCAGCCGTCTCTCCTCATCTTCTCTCTCCATGACTCATATCCTTTCCGTTTCTCTCCTGTACTGTACAAAGGCCTGCTGCGGCCCGGCTCCCTGGCCGTTCCCGGAGCCCTATGGCTCCAGAGGCCTCATGCTCCCGATCCCCAGGCCGCCCCGGGCAGAATTCATGTCCGGGCCGGAAAGCCCTTCCCTGTATACGGCCAGATCCGCCACCGCAGTCAGCGGCACATAGACGGCCTCATGGTGAAGGCTTTCCATGATGTAGGCCATGTCCTCCTTCATCCGCTCCCCGTCATTCTGGCCCAGGGTATCCTTCATGATCACATCCAGCTCCTGCTTGCCGCTCATTCCGCTCTGCACCAGATAAAATTTGTCCCCAGGGGAGGCCATACAGAAAAAGCTGCCGTAGGGCTCGTAGGGGATCCCCCAGGTCCTGGAGAGCAGCAGGTCGAACTGGCCCGTCCTCCAGCTTTCATTCCAGTCCGGGGTCTCCTGGGGAACCAGGTCCAGCTGGATCCCAACCGCCTCATACTGGGCCTTTAAATGCTCTCCCACCTGGCTGTTCCCGGCTATGGAAGCGTCGTATACCAGGCTCAGCTCCAGCTTCTGGCCGTTTTTAGACCGAACGCTCTCTCCCTCTCCGTAGACCCAGCCAGCCTCCTCCAGGAGTCTTCCGGCCTCCTCCAGATCCCTGGGATAAGGGGCGATCCCCACGTCTGTCCCAGGTACCCTCCAGGAAAAATAGGAATCCGCCGGCCCCTGAAGTCCCTGGTATACCGTTTCTGAGATCTCCTCACGGTCTGCGGCATACTCCAGGGCCAGACGCACAGCCCTGTCTCTCGTCACCGGTCCCGCCGTATTCAGGTTCAGCACAGAAACACTGGACGAGGGCGCCTGCGCCGTCTGGAATCCGGCGTCCTGGAGCTCCTTAAAAAGCTCCGGCGTGATGCGCTCCGAATCCACCATCACATCCGTCTCTCCGGCCCTCATGGCCTCTGCCGCCTCCTCCGCGCTGGAGAATACCACGGTTTTTAAATACCGGAAGCCCGGCTTTTCTCCCCAGTAGTCCTCATTGCGCTCAAAAACGGAATATTCGCCCTCCACATACGTTTTCAGCTTCCACATTCCAGTCCCCAGAGTGGAAAAACCATGTTCCTCTCCCGGCTCTGCCGCCGCTCCCGCGCTCTGGTAAACGTCGTCTCCGGCCGTAAAGCCTTCATCCCCCATCATCCCAAAGGGATAGCTCCCGGCCAGGTCATTCAAAAGAGACGGGGCAGGCGCCGTTAAATGCACCGTAAGCGTCGCTTCGTCTGCGGCCTCCACGGAGCCGACCGCCGTCAGGGACGGAAGGTACGGATAATATTCCTTATGGCCCAGGACCAGATCCATATTTCTTTTGGCGTTTTCTGCGGTAAACGAGCTTCCATCGGAAAATTTCACATCCGGCCGCAGATGGAAGGTATACGTAAGCCCGTCTTCGGAAATCTCCCACGTCCGGGCCAGCTCCGGCACCGGCACGCCGTCCTCCATGGCCGTCAGCCCCTCGTATACCCAATCCAGGGCATAAGCCGGGCTTTCTCCCGTATACGGATTTAGAGCTCCTGTATCCTCAAACACAGCCACCGTAAGCGTCCTGTCCTCCGTTTCATTTCCGCTCCCGGACGGAGACCGGCCTTCCTCTTCCTCCGGCGTTTCTCCTGCGGAAGCCGCCGTCTCCGTTTCCTCTGCCTCCATCCGGCCAGTGGTCCCCGCTTCTGTTCGATCTGCCTCCCCGGCGCTGCCGCTTCCGCAGGCCGTCATGGCCGCCACCGCAGCCGACGCCAGAAGCCCCAGTGCCAGTCTCATTCCACGCTTCATATAGGTCCCTCCAGATCATGTCCATAAAAATGTATGCTATCAGTATGGCACGGAATCTTTCGGAATGCAAGCGACAAAAATCTTAATATCCCGTCGGTGACCACGTCACAGAAGCCGCGCCTTCCATATGGTAGGATAGTTCCATCAAAACACGGAGGAATGCGTATGAATCCAGTAAAAAAACTTCCCAAAAGGGCCTTTGTGGACCAGAAAAGCTGTGTGGCCTGCGGCTGCTGCGTCAAGGTCTGTCCCATGAACGCCATCCAGATCCTCCACGGGATCCGGGCGCAGGTGGATATGGGAGCATGCGTGGGCTGCGGCAAGTGCGCAAAGGAATGTCCGGCCAGCGTCATTACGATCCGGGAGGTGCTCAAATGAAATCGAAGAAAAAATGGTACGACTATCTCTGGATCCTGTCCCTGACCTATCTGATCCTGGGCTTTTTCAACATTATGGCCGCCTGGCTGGGACTGCTCTGCTTCTTTATCCCCCTGATCATCTCCATGGTCTCCGGCACCAAGGGCTACTGCAACCGGTACTGCGGCAGAGGGCAGCTCTTTGGCCTTCTGGGCGGACGCTTCGGCCTTTCCCGGAAAAAGGATATTCCGGGATGGATGAAGAGCCGCTGGTTCCGGTACGGCTTCCTGGCCTTTTTCCTTGTGATGTTCATGCAGATGCTTTTTAACACCGCCCTGGTCTTTTCCGGGGCCCGGGACCTGAAGCAGGCGGTGACCCTCCTTTGGACCTTCCGGGTACCCTGGCACTGGGCGTACCACGGGACCCGGTTCCATCCCGCAGCGGCCCAGTTTGCCTTTGGCTTTTACAGCGTGATGCTGACCTCCACCATCCTGGGGCTTGTGACCATGGTGCTTTTCAAGCCCAGAAGCTGGTGCGTTTACTGTCCCATGGGGACCATGACCCAGCTGATCTGCCAGGCAAAGCACCGCGATTAAATCCCTCCCGGCGTTTTAAATGGCATATGTCAATTATATTCTTGACATATGCCATTTATCGTCGTATACTGGAAACAGAAGCAATGCAGATTGCATACAGGGAGGTGGATATCATACCAAGACCAAGGAAGTGCAGAAAAGTATGTCAGCTGCCCAGGATCCAGGAATTTCACCCTCTGGGGTCTCCGCCCTGCGGACCGGCTGTGATCCTCAGTGTGGATGAATATGAAGCCATCCGCCTCATCGACAGGCAGGGCTTTTCCCAGGAGGAGTGCAGCGCCTATATGCAGGTGGCCCGGACCACTGTTCAGCTGATCTACAATTCTGCCAGAAAAAAACTGGCTGCGGCGCTGGTGGACGGACTTCCCCTGCGGATCGAGGGAGGCTCTTACCAGCTCTGCGATGGAAAAGAAGAAACCTGCGGCTGCGGCGGATGCAGAAAGCATCTCAGAAGCTGCAGCCAGAAGAATTTTATGGAGGAGGAAGCTCATGAAGATCGCAGTCCCATTGGATGAAAATCAAAAGGATGTGTGCATCGTCCTGGCCCGCGCGCCTTATTTCCTGTTCCGGGAAAACGGAAGCGAGTCCATCGTCCCGAACCCCGCCGCCCAGGCCCAGGGAGGGGCCGGGATCCAGGCAGCCCAGTTCCTTGTGGACAGCCAGGCCGACGCACTGATCACCGTCCGGTGCGGCCAGAATGCCGCCGAGGTCTTCCAGGCCGCCGGAATAAAGCTCTATAAATCCGCAAATAAAGCCGCTGCGGACGATCTGGCCGCCCTGGACCAGGGAACCCTGGAGGAACTGACCCAGTTCCACGGCGGATACCACGGAATCCAATGAAGATCGCCTGTCTGAGCGGTAAGGGCGGGGCCGGAAAGACTCTGGTAGCCGTCAATCTGGCTGCGGCGGCAGAAAAAGCCGTCTACATCGACTGCGATGTGGAGGAGCCCAACGGCCGCCTGTTTTTCCGGCCGGATCATGTGGAGACAGAGACCGTCTGCTCCCTGCTTCCGGAATTTGATGCCGGAGCCTGCACCGGCTGCCGGGAATGCGTCCGGTTCTGCCGGTTTCACGCCCTTATGTATGTAAAAGACAGTCCCATGGTCTTTCCCGAGGTCTGCCACAGCTGCGGCGGCTGCAGCCTGGTATGCCCGGAAAAGGCCATTACAGAAAAAGAAAAGCCCGTGGGGATCCTGGAGACCGGCGACAGCCAGACGGTGCGCGTCGTCACCGGTATTCTGAACCCAGGAGAGGCCTCCGGTGTTCCGGTGATCCGCCAGGCCTTAAAAAAAGCGGAGGGCCTCACCATCATCGACTGCCCGCCCGGAAGCGCCTGCAGCGTCATGGAAAGCGTCATGGACGCGGATTTCTGTGTCCTTGTGGCCGAGCCCACAGCCTTCGGGTTCCACAATTTCCAGATGGTCCGCCAGCTGGTCTCCCTGCTGGGGAAAAAATGCGGCGTGATCATCAATAAACAGGAGCACCCCTGGGAGCCTCTGGAGCGCTTCTGCCAGGACCAGGGCCTTCCTGTTCTGGACCGGATCCCCTATGATCCCCAGATCGCAGCCATAGCCTCAGACGGACGGATCGTTTCCAGGGAGGATCCCCGGATCCGTGAAAGGTTCTCCCGGATCCTTCA
This sequence comes from uncultured bacterium, assembly GCA_905215775.1. Classification (GTDB taxonomy): domain Bacteria; phylum Bacillota; class Clostridia; order Lachnospirales; family Lachnospiraceae; genus Alitiscatomonas. Next base: position 4,310 of record CAJMRM010000051.1, on the reverse strand, counting down.
GACGATCGGAGGTGCCCTATGAAACGTCTTTTGATCTTAAGCGGAAAGGGCGGCACCGGAAAAACCACCACCGCAGCGGCCTTCATCCGCTTTGCCGGAGCGAAAGCGGCCGCCGACTGCGACGTGGATGCCCCAAACCTTCACCTGGTTACAGAGCATTCCGGAGCCCCTAAGGTTTCTGATTTTCTCGGCGGAGATAAGGCCGTTCTGGATACAGAGGCCTGCACCGGCTGCGGCCTCTGCCAGGCCCATTGCCGCTTTGACGCCATCGCCCGGACAGACGGCGCTTATGCCATCAGCGAATACGCCTGCGAGGGCTGCGGCGTCTGCGCCTATGTGTGTCCCCAGAAGGCCATCCGCCTGGTGCCTGACACAGCCGGGCGCAAGGAGCTTTACACAGACGATGGCGTATTTTCCACTGCCGTCCTGAAAATGGGCCGGGGAAATTCCGGAAAGCTGGTGACAGAGGTAAAAATGGCCATGCTGAAGCATGCGCCGGAAACGGAGCTGGCCATCGTAGACGGCTCCCCCGGTATCGGATGCCCGGTGATCTCCTCAGTCAGCGGCATGGACCTGGTCCTTGTGGTGGCAGAGCCCAGCCGCTCCGGACTCAGCGATTTAAAGCGGCTGGTAAAAACCGCAGAAACCTTCCAGACAAAGCTGGCCGTCTGTGTCAATAAATGGGATGTGAGTCCGGAATACACCCGGGCCATCCAGGAATTCTGCGGGGAAAAGAGAATTCCCTTTGCCGGGACCGTCCCCTATGACCGCCATGCGTCGGAAGCCATCAACCAGGGGAAAAGCCTGGCGGACACCGACTGTCCGGCCCGGGACGCCCTAAAAAAAATCTTTGACGCCGTATGCCGGCTTCTATAACAGCCACAGGCTCCGGACTCCTCCGGAGCCCCTCAGATCAAATAAAATTTATCAGAAAAAGGAGAAAACATCATGAAAATTGCAGTAGCAGCCATGGGAAACACCGTAGCAGGCCATTTCGGCCATTGTGAGAATTTCATTTTCTTCGACACCGCAGACGGAGCCATTACCGCAGTCAATTCCGTTCCCAACCCGGGACACCGTCCGGGCTTCCTGCCCAACTTCCTGGCCGATAACGGAGCCCAGGTCATCATTTCCGGCGGCATGGGCGGCGGCGCTGTGGATATCTTCAACGAGCGCGGCGTGGAGGTCATCGTCGGCGTACAGGGCGATGCCACAGCCGCAGTGGAGTCCTATCTCAAGGGCGAGCTTGTCTCCACCGGATCTATCTGCCATGAGCACGAGCATGCGGACGAGTGCGGCGGACACCACTAGATCATGTCTTGGAAAAACGGCGATGCGGCCTGGCTGCACCGCCGTTTTTTTGCATAGAGGCCTCTGCCTCCGGCCCTTCAGGCCTTCCGATCCGCTCTGCCCCGGCGCCTGCCCCCTGCCCGGACAGCACCCGGCCCCAGCCTCCGGGCTCTCCCATGGCTTTCTGCAACTGTGATCTTGTCACGGAAAACCGGGACAAAATCCGGTATACTTAGATCAAACAAAGGAAAGGAGCTGGCGGTATGGCAGCTATGAATATGAACAGAGAACAATTTGATGAAATGATAAAGAGCGGAAAGACCTTCCTGGTGGATTACTGGGCTCCCTGGTGCGGCTACTGCCGGAAGATCGAGGCAGCCTATGAGGCGGTTTCCGAGACCTGGGGCAGATCCATTTCTGTGGCCAAGATCAATATCGATGATGAAGACCAGCTTGCCGACAGCCAGGGCATTGAGATCATCCCTACCCTGGTGCTTTATAAGGACGGCCGGGCGGCCGCCACGCTCCGGGTTCCGGAATCCAGGGATATGATCGAGCAGTTTTTAAAGGAATCCCTGGAAACAGCCGATGAAAACAGCGCTTCTGAAGCCTCCCGGATTTATGATACTGTGATCATCGGCGGCGGTCCCGCCGGCTATACTGCGGCTCTTTATGCCGCCAGGGCCGGACTGGATACCGTAGTGGTGGAAAAGCTCTCTGCCGGAGGACAGATGGCCCTAACCCACCAGATCGACAATTATCCCGGTTTTGAGGAAGGCATCGACGGCTATACCTTAGCTGAAAAAATGAGGAAGCAGGCCGAGCGGTTCGGTGCATCCACCCTGTACGCCGAGGTGACCGGAACAAAGCTGGAGGGCCAGCCAAAGGCCGTGGAAACCTCCCAGGGAGCCATCTATGGAAAGACAGTTATTCTGGCCACCGGAGCCAGCCCCAGAGAGCTGGGTGTTCCCGGTGAAAAAGAGCTGACCGGCCGGGGTGTGGCCTACTGCGCCGCCTGCGACGGCATGTTTTACAAGGATAAGACCGTGGTGGTGGCAGGAGGCGGAAATTCCGCAGTGGCAGACGCCCTGATCTTAAGCCGGATCGCCCGGAAGGTGATCCTGGTCCACCGCCGGGATACCCTGCGGGCCACGAAGATCTACCACGATCTTCTCCAGGAAACTCCCAATATCGAGCTCCGCTGGAACAGCGTAGTCACAGAGCTGCACCATGAAGAGACCCTTACGGGCATCCGCTTAAAGGACGTCCATACGAGCGCAGAGACCGATCTCCCCTGCGACGGCATCTTCGTGAGCGTAGGCCGGAAGCCGTCCACCGGGCTGTTTGCAGGCCAGCTGGAGTTGGATAAGACCGGCTATATCGTTGCCGGAGAAACTACGGAAACCAGCGTTCCCGGCGTCTATGCCATCGGCGATGTGCGGACCAAGCCCCTCCGTCAGGTGGTGACCGCCGTTTCCGACGGAGCCGCTGCGGTCCATATGGCAGAGGCGTATCTGGCGGAGCACGGGAGATAAATGGCCGTTCCCACAGAATTTTATAAAAATCCTCCTGTGTCGTGAGTGAAAAGCCAAAGCTTCATAATATCAAAGCTTATCCCGGCGGTTTCCCAATAAAAAACGGATACCGCCGGGGTATTTTTATCGTTCTGCCCGCCGCTCCGCCAGGGCGATCCCCTGGTACATAAGGGCCGCCAGGATGCAGAGGATCACGATGGACATAAGCACCAGATCCAGCTTAAAGAGCTGTATATGCGGACTGATAAGATCGCGCATCCTAATTTAAATAGATATTTCGCAGCTTCTCCGCTCCATTTTCTACGGATGTCTCATGCAGAGGATAATATTTTGAGTAAAGTTCTTCCGGTTCCAGTTTCTTTACCAGCTCGCCGGATGGAACATTATACTTCCACTGCATATAGGTATAAATGTCTGCCATCCATTCCAGAATAAACTCATCAAACGTTTCACTGATCGGCGCATTGATATTAATTGAAATATTCATATTCTGAAGGATCTGTTTTGGGGTCTTATTTAAAAACAACGGATTTCCCTGATCCATATTTTTTCGGTAATCACTGTTCATATAATCTGCTATTATCTTGAAAGCATCTGTCCTATTTCTTCCAATTAATTTAAACAGATAACGGTGCTTTTGGAGCATTTCATCCAGATAACATTTATCATAGGCCGACACTCTCATATCCTCCAAATTCTTTATTGTAAATCAGCTGGTTCTGTATTGCATACCTGGCCGTGATGCCCGGCACTTCATATCCCTCCAGTAAAATAGCTTGCAGCCGCCTTGACAAAAAACGATTTACTTCACGCCTGGCATACATATCTGCATTTTTATCTTCTTCCTGAAGTTCAACTTCATAGGAGTTCATCCAGTGAATCTGGTGAAATGCCTTTTCGGATTTCAAAAAACCTGGTTTCCTAATGAGCCCTTATAAAATAAACGCTCCACTTCCTGCAGCTGAATCTGATTCAGCAAAAAAGCTTCTACTACCTGTGTATAGCTGTCATCTGCACGGTAGCCTTTGATGATATCATAACCCGATACAACTCTACCAGGCGGGCACCTACTACATTCGCAGCCTCCTGATTGGTTCCCCGGTTTGCCACTACTTCTGCGACCCAGGACAGCACGCCATGTTCATTTAAATCCAGCACCTTAAGTCCCTCTAAATCCAGATCATAAACATTTACAACAGAACGTTCCGGATTTTCATTTAATGCGGCCCAGCTTCTTGCTCTATCTTCAAATTCTGTTGTATAAAATCCATTTCTATAATCATTATCTGACTTTCCGCCAAGATACTGCGGATTTTTTATTATATGATCCGATCCATGATATACCCGAATCACAATTTCTGCACCTGCCTTTTGACTCCGTAATATGATTTTATTATAGTATAATACGGATAGCCTCTCAACTCTTAAATTTCTTTTGGTCATAAAACTTTCAAAAGTAAATTCCATCGTCCGCTTATGCGGTGG
>CAJMRM010000050.1 GCA_905215775.1 uncultured bacterium | reverse complement strand
TTTCAGGGTTTTACATACTGTTCAGTTTTCAAGGTTCTGTGCTGTTCTTGTCTTTCTCAGCGACAGCTTCGATAGTATATCACGCTGTGTTCTGTTTGTCAAGAACTTTTTTTATTTTTTTCAAATTTCTTTTTTGAAGAAATTTGAAACCGTTCACTCTCCGGATCAGATCGTTTTCTGACGGGTTTTGTGAACCGCTGATGTGCCAGGTTCTGCGCTTGCCGCACCGCCAGACTGCTCTCAGCGAACGGAGAAAGAGGGATTTGAACCCTCGCGCCGGTTTCCCGACCTACACCCTTAGCAGGGGCGCCTCTTCGGCCTCTTGAGTATTTCTCCTTATTACCGTAGCTAATGATTACTTATTAAATTTCTGGACATTCGCCAGACGCATATGTCATTATATAAGAGAAAAAACAATTTGTCAATGACTTTTTTTAGATAAATTTATTTATTTCTTCCTGTATCCTGTCGTGCACAAGATGTGCGATCTCTGTTGTTTTCATTCCTATATATTGATCATATCCAATAGGCTCCAGAAAATGGACCTGCACAGTTTCCTCCTTTATGGAATGGATATCAAAAGGTCTGAAGCTGTTGACCAGAGCTACGGGCACGATGGGACAGCGGGCATTGACAGCACTTTTAAAGGTACCCGCTTTAAATTCCAGAAGCTCGTTTCCCTTTCTGGATCTGGTCCCCTCCGGAAAGATCAGATAATTTCTCCCCTGTCTGACCTCCTCTGTCATCTGATTGATCAGCTTTAATGAGCTCCTGGTATCCTTCCGGTCTATGGAAAGTCCCCGGAGCAGCTTCACCACCTGTTTTACCAGAAGGATATCTGCCGCCTCCTTCTTTATCACGACCCCAAACGGGTGAGGGCATCCCTCGATCACAGCCAGGACATCAAACAGCCCCTGGTGGTTTGGAAACATAATAAAGCCGTCGGCGGCGGGAAGGTTCTCGCGGCCATGGACCTCAATGGTCACCCGGCCGCTTTTATTTACCTTCTTAACAAGCTTTCTTAAATAATCATACCGTTCCTGCTCCGTATGAGGGTCCTGGTCTCTTCCCAGCCGGCATACGCGGTAAAACCATACCGGAGCAGCGGGCAGGTTCTTTATGACCATATAAGCGATCCTGTTCATGATCTGTCTTCCTTTGCATACGCCCTGGCGGCGGTTTCATAAAGATTATTCCCCTGGGAATCGATGACCACTACCACCGGGAAATCCTTTACCGCCAGCTTTCTCACTGCTTCCGGCCCCAGATCTCCGTATGCGATCACCTCTGAGCTTAAAATACATTTCGATAAAAGAGCTCCGGCTCCTCCAATGGCAGCAAAATAAACAGCCCCGTTCCTTACGATTGCGTCAGCCACCGCCGGACTTCTTTTCCCTTTTCCGATCATGGCCCCCAGGCCCAGGTCCAGAAACTCCGGAGCATACTTATCCATCCTGCTGGCGGTCGTAGGGCCGGCAGAGCCGATGGGACGGCCCTCCCTGGCCGGAGACGGTCCCATATAATAGATCACATTCCGTTCCAGGGAGAGGGGAAGCTCCTTTCCTGCGTCCAGAGTTTCCTTCATCCGTTTATGGGCCGCATCCCTGGCCGTATAGATCGTGCCTGTCAAATAAACGTAATCGCCGGCCCTCAGACCCTCTGCGTCCTCCCGGCTGATAGGTACATGTATATTTTTATCCATGGCTCTCTCCTTTATCCGATGATACCGGATCTTTCATGATCAGATGACCCGGTGGGCGTGGCGGTTTACATGACAGCATATATTGACCGCTACCGGCAGTCCCGCAATGTGGGTAGGATACGTTTCAATATTCACGGCAAAGGCCGTTATACGGCCTCCCAGGCCGCCAGGACCGATCCCCAGGCCATTGATCCGTTCCAGCATCTCTTTTTCCAGATCCCGCACATAGGGGACCGGAGCTTCCTCAGAGAGGTCTCTGGTAAGCGCATGCTTTGCCATAAGGGCGCACTTTTCAAAGGTACCGCCGATGCCGACGCCCACCACCATGGGCGGACAGGCATTGGGCCCCGCATCCCGGACTGCCGTCAGAATGGCCTCCTTAACGCCTTCAATGCCATCTGCCGGCTTCAGCATGAACACACGGCTCATATTTTCGCTGCCGAAGCCCTTGGGAGCCACGGTGATCTCCACCGAGTCTCCCTCCACGATCTCATAATGGAGGATGGCCGGCGTATTGTCGCCTGTATTCACCCGCTCAATGGGGTCCTGCACCACGGATTTTCTTAAAAATCCCTCTGTATACCCCTGGCGGACGCCTTCATTGACCGCCTCCGTGAGACTGCCTCCGGTAAAGTGCACCTCCTGGCCTGCCTTTAAAAATACTACGGCCATTCCGGTATCCTGGCAGATGGGGATCATGTCCTCCCCGGCGATCCGGAGATTCTCCTCCAGCTGGTTTAAGATCTGTTTTCCCAGAGGGGATTCCTCCCTTTTTACAGCCTCATCAAAGACCTGCTTCATGTCCGGAGACAGGAAATGGTTGGCTTCAATGCACATCTCCCTTATGTTTTTTGTGATCTCGCTTACTGAAACCTCTCTCATGGCCTCTCCTTTGTTCCTTTAGAATTTCGGTCTGTATAAAACCTCATTGACCGTATAGACCGTAACGAACGCGTCTTTATCCGTCTTCGTAATGAAATTCATCAGCTTGGAATATTCGTTCTTCGACACAATGGCTATGATCTCCCGGCGCACCGTATTGTCGTAAGCGCCCCTGGCCTCATAGATGGTGGCTCCGCTGTGCATCTCATGGAGAATGAAATCTGTGATCTCCTTTTCTTTTTTGGAGATGATACAGATCCTCTTTTTAATATTAAATCCAAAGATAAAGTGATCCAGGATAATACCGCTGAGATACGTACCTAAAATACTTAAGATCACCATATTCAGATCAGACGTCAGGATGGAGGAAATGGCTACCAGCATTCCAGCCATGGAAATGGCTCTTCCCAGCTCGATATGCATATATTTATTGAGGACCTTTCCCACAATATCCAGGCCGCCCGAGGACGCATTATAGCGGAACATCACCGCCTGTCCGATGCTTACAATGGAAATATACACGATCATATCCAGAAACGGATCCTTCATGATCGACTGCACATCTGGATGTATCCGCTCCAGGACACCCATCATGACCGGCATCATCAGAGACGTATAGACGGTCTTGATCCCGAAATCCCTTCCGATCAGTAAAAATCCCACCACCAGAAGGACGGCGTTCAGGATAAAGGTGATCACTGAGAGCGGCAGAGGAATAAAATATTCCAGAATGATCGACAGACCGCTGATGCTTCCCACTGTCACATGGCTTGGAACCAGCAGGAAATAAACGGACGCCGCCACGATGGCCACTCCCACAGTGATCATAAAATACTCTTTAAACGTTTCCCATACTTTCATCACATCTTACCTCAAACAGCTCCATTATTTTTTCGGATTGATGGCCATGGGCCTTACATCCTTGGGGATCGGAGCCACATAGCCTGCTTCGCCGACCCGCTTTTTCAGTTCATCCTTCGCCTCGCCGATCAGCCTCTGGTCCTCCAGCACGTCGATGATGGCTCCAGCCATGACCTTTCCGGCAAACAGCATGCCCTTATGGGCTATGGAGGATTTTCCCTGGGATACCTGCTGCCAGGAGTGGCCCGGTGTTCCGGCGGCCTCGGTCACTGCGTTGATCTGGGCCGTGGGGCATACCCAGCTTACATCGCCCACATCAGTGGAACCGGCCATAACGGTCTCTGTATCCTTTAAGGGCACGATATAATCGCAGATCACATCGTCCTTATGGGCGTTTAAGAAGGCCTCCACCTCTGCCTTTCTGGACTTCTCATACCGCTTCAGGAGATCCTGGACATCCAGCTCACCGCCGCCATATGTACCCGCGATCTTTTTCGCAAACTCCAGCTCCGCTTCTGTATAGGGCTCCCGCTCTGTCTCTTCCAGGTTTTTCTGGAGCACTTCTTCCAGGACCGTATTGTCCACCACATTGGAGCATGCCTTCACAAACTGCATTTCCATCCGGGTCCCGGTCATAAGAGCCGCTCCCCTGGCAATGTCGTTGACTCTCTCAAACAATTCCTTTACCTGATCGTTTTTGGGCGCGCGGATCAGGTATAAGACCTCCGCAAAGGGCTGCACCACATTTGGAGAATAGCCGCCGGTATTGGTGATGGCGTAATGAATCCTGGCTTCCTGAATGGCATGCTCTCTTAAATACTGCACGCCGGTGTTCATAAGCTCAACGGCATCCAGGGCGCTCCTTCCCAGCTCCGGACAGGCTGCCGCATGGGACGCCGTTCCGAAGAACCGGTAAAATACCTGGTAATTGGCCAGAGAGCTTCCCACAGAAACCTCATTCTGGTCGCCGGGATGCCAGCTGATGGCGAAATCCAGCTCGTCAAACACACCGTCCCTGGCCATAAAGCCCTTGCCGGAGCCGCCTTCCTCGCCGGGACAGCCGAAAAATACCACGGTCCCCTCTTTTCCATTCTTCTCCAGGTATTCCTTTACGGCAATGGCCGCAGCCACAGATCCGGCTCCCAGCAGGTTATGGCCGCAGCCGTGGCCCGGCTCACCCTCGCATACAGGCACCTTTTCAATGCTCTCCGATTCCTGGGAAAGGCCGGAAAGGGCATCGAATTCACCCAGGATGCCCACCACCGGCTTTCCATGGCCAAACCGGCCGGAAAATGCCGTCTGGATCCCGGCCAGGTTCTTCTCCACAGAAAAGCCCTCCTTCTCCAGGAGCTTACAAAGGATCTCTGTGGACTTAAATTCCTGGAATGCAGTTTCCGGATGATCCCAGACTGCATCGCTGGCTGCACAGATCATTTCCCGTTCCCGCTCGATCGCCTGTAACGCCTCTTTTTTTGAAATTCCCATAAGACTACCTCCCTCAATCTGATTTATTCGTTCTGGTCCCCATTCTCCAGATCCGTTTTTATCTCTTCACCGTCTTCCTCTCCGTCCCCGTGGCTGCTTTCCCGCACCTTGGCGATGGTGGCCACACGCACGTTGGAATCCGGATCGATGCTCATTAATTTGACTCCGGACGTATTTCTTCCAATGACGGAAATATCGTCCACGCTCATGCGGATCAGTATGCCCTCGTTGGTGATGAGCATGATGTCGCGCTCATCGTCCACCAGCTTCATTCCCACCAGGCACCCTGTTTTCTCCGTCACGTTATAGCATAAGAGGCCGCGGCCGTTCCGCAGCTGGCTCTTGAATTCTGAGATGCGGGTCCTCTTTCCATAGCCCTTTTCGGAAGCCACCAGCATATATTCTCCCTGGCTCTCCATCTGCATGCCGATGACCTGGTCGCCCGGATCCAGCTTCATTCCGATGACGCCGTAGGAGACCCGTCCGGTGATCCGCACGTCGCTCTCCTTAAAGCGGATGGAAAGGCCGTATTTTGTGGCAAGGAAGATATCCTCCGTATCGTCGGTCACCTTTACCTCGATGAGCTCGTCGTCCTCACGGAGGAGGATGGCCTGGAGGCCGGTCTTTCTCATATTGGTGTATTCTTCCATGCGGGTCTTCTTCACCATACCGTTCTTTGTGGCCATCATCAGATATTTTTCATTGTCGATCTCCTTCATGGGGATCGCTGCCGTTACCTTTTCTCCCGGCTGAAGCTGGAGGAGGTTGACAATGGCCGTGCCCCTGGCCGTTCTTCCGGCCTCCGGGATCTCATAGGCCTTTAACCGGTAGCAGCGGCCTGTATTGGTAAAGAACATGATATAGTGGTGATTGGTGGTCATCAGAAGGTCCTCAATGAAATCCTCCTCAATGGTCTGCATTCCCTTGATTCCCTTGCCGCCCCTGTTCTGGCTCTTGAAGTTGTCCACGGACATCCTCTTGATATAGCCCAGATTGGTCATGGCGATCACCGCGTCGTCGTCGGGGATCAGATCCTCCACGGAAACATCGTCGTCAAAGCCGATCTTTGTCCGGCGGTCATCCCCGTATTTGTCAGAGATCACCAGAAGCTCCTTCCGGATCACGCCTAAGAGCTTGTTTTCATCTTCTAAGATGGCCTTCAGCTCTGCGATCTTAGCCTGAAGCTCCCTATACTCGTTCTCCAGCTTCTCCCGTTCCAGACCGGTGAGCGCCCGCAGACGCATGTCCACAATGGCCTGGGCCTGGACGTCTGAAAGGCCGAAGCGGGCCATTAACTGGGCCTTTGCCTCTCCCACATTGGCTGAGCCGCGGATGATGCGGATCACCTCGTCGATATGGTCCAGGGCCTTTAAAAGTCCCTCTAAAATATGGGCTCTTTCCTCTGCTTTATTTAAGTCATACCTGGTCCTTCTGGTCACCACTTCCTTCTGGTGGTCCAGATAATAAGTAAGCATCTGGGGCAGGGTAAGGACCTTGGGCTCGTTGTTCACCAGGGCCAGCATGATCACGCCGAAGGAATCCTGGAGCTGGGTGTGCTTTAAGAGCTGGTTTAAGATCACATTGGCGTTGACGTCTCTCCTCAGCTCGATGTTGATCCTTAAGCCCTCCCGGTTGGATTCGTCGGTGATGGCCGTGATGCCGTCGATCTTCTTTGTCTTTACCAGCTCCGCCATTTTTTCGATCAGGCGGGCCTTATTGACCAGGTAGGGAAGCTCTGTAACGATGATGTGGCTCTTTCCGTTGGGCATGGTCTCGATGTCCGTCACCGCCCGCACCTTGATCTTTCCGCGTCCGGTCCGGTACGCCTCCTCAATGCCCCTGGTTCCCAGGATGGTGGCCGCCGTAGGGAAATCCGGTCCCTTGATGATGGAAAGCAGCTCCTCCATGGTCGTTTCCCGGTTTTCCTCCACCTTATTGTCGATGATCTTTACCACCGCTGCGATCACTTCCCGCAGGTTATGGGGCGGGATATTGGTGGCCATGCCGACGGCAATGCCGGTTCCGCCGTTGACCAGGAGATTGGGAAATCTGGACGGCAGGACCACCGGCTCTTTTTCTGTCTCGTCAAAGTTGGGCACAAAGTCCACGGTGTCCTTATAAATATCCGCCAGCATTTCTGTTGAGATCTTGCTTAATCTGGCTTCGGTGTACCGCATGGCCGCCGCCTCGTCGCCGTCCACAGATCCAAAGTTTCCGTGGCCGTCCACCAGCATATACCGCATGGACCAGTGCTGGGCCATATTTACAAGAGCTCCGTAAATGGAGGTGTCGCCGTGGGGATGGTATTTACCCATGGTATCGCCGACGATACGGGCGCTCTTTCTGTGGGGCTTGTCGGGGCCGTTGTTCAACTCCACCATGGAGTACAGAACTCTTCTCTGCACCGGCTTTAATCCGTCCCGCACGTCCGGAAGCGCTCGGGCGGCAATGACGCTCATTGCATAATCGATATACGATTTTTCCATTGTCTTTTTCAGATCAATGTCATGCACTTTATCAAAAATATTCGGTTCCATTTATTTTTTCCACCCTTCTTGGCCCCAAGGGCCTCTCCATATCCCGGGATTAAATATCCAGGGTTCCGTATTTGGCGTTTAATTCAATGAATTCTCTTCTGGGTTCCACCTGATCGCCCATTAAGGTGGTAAAGGTCAGATCGATCTCCGACGTCATTTCTTCATTCATGGTCACCCTGAGAAGGATCCGCCGCTCAGGATCCATGGTCGTCTCCCAGAGCTGCTCCGCGTCCATCTCTCCCAGACCCTTATAGCGCTGGATCTTATTATTCTGGTCGCGGCCTACCTCCTTCAGGATCTCATTGAGCTCTTCATCGCTGTATGCGTACCAGACGCGCTTATTCTTTTCCAGCTTATAAAGAGGCGGCTGGGCCAGATAAACGTATCCCTGTTTGATAAGCTCCGGCATAAACCGGTATATAAACGTCAGAAGCAGGGTGCTGATATGGGCGCCGTCCACGTCCGCATCGGTCATAATGATGATCTTATGGTATCTCAGCTTGGAAATATCAAAGTCCTCGTGGATCCCGGTTCCAAAGGCCGTGATCATGGACCGGATCTCTGCATTTCCGTAGATCCGGTCCAGCCTTGCCTTCTCCACGTTTAAGATCTTTCCGCGCAGCGGCAGGATCGCCTGGGTGGCCTTGTTTCTCGCATCCTTGGCAGAACCGCCGGCGGAATTTCCCTCTACGATGTAGATCTCGCACTCCTCCGGATTTTTGCTGGAGCAGTCCGCCAGCTTTCCAGGGAGAGAAAGGCCGTCCAGAGCCGTCTTTCTTCTGGTCAGATCCCTGGCCTTCCTGGCAGCCGCCCGGGCTCTCTGGGCCAGGACGGATTTTTCGATGATGGCCTTGGCCACCGACGGGTTCTGCTCCAGATAATAGGTGAGCTGCTCGCTGACCACGCTGTCCACCGCTCCCCGGGCCTCGCTGTTGCCCAGCTTCTGCTTGGTCTGCCCCTCAAACTGGGGATCCCCCACCTTGATGCTGATGATGGCCGTCAGTCCCTCCCGGATATCCTCGCCGGAAAGGGCCGGCTCATTTTCCTTCAGCAGCTTGTTCTTTCTCCCATAATCGTTGAACGTCTTTGTGAGGGCATTTTTGAAGCCGGTCAGATGGGTACCGCCCTCGGGAGTATTGATGTTATTGACGAAGCTGTATATATTTTCCGTATAAGAATCGTTGTGCTGCATGGCGACCTCCACCAGCACGCCGTCCTTTTGTCCCTCGCAGTAAAACACCTGCTCGTACAGGGGCACATTGCTGCGGTTCAAATACTCCACAAACTCGCGGATCCCGCCTTCATAGTGGAAGGTCTTTTCCTTTTTCTCTTCCCGGTCATCCCGCAGGGTGATCTTCAGGCCCTTGGTCAGGAACGCCGTCTCTCTTAAACGGATCTTTAAGGTATCAAAATCATATACCGTTTCCTCAAAGATCTCCTTGTCCGGCAGGAAGGTGACCCGTGTGCCATGCTCCTCTTCTCTGCAGCTCCCCACGATCTTTAAGGGATACATGGTCTTTCCTCTCTCGTACCGCTGCTTATAGATATGGCCGCCCGTGCGTACCTCCACCTCCAGCCACTCAGACAGAGCGTTTACCACCGATGCGCCTACGCCGTGGAGGCCGCCGGAAACCTTATAGCCCCCGCCGCCGAACTTTCCGCCGGCATGGAGGATCGTAAATACTACCTCCACAGCCGGGATCCCGGCCTTTTTCTGGATATCCACAGGGATTCCCCGGCCATCGTCCACCACAGTAATGGAATTATCCGAATTGATCTGGACATCAATGGAATCACAGTATCCCGCCAGGGCTTCATCCACGGAATTGTCTACGATCTCATATACAAGATGATGAAGTCCCCTTGAAGAAGTGCTCCCAATATACATTCCAGGTCTTTTTCTAACTGCCTCAAGGCCTTCCAGGATCTGAATCTGGTCGGCTCCATATTCTGTGCTCATGATGTTCCTCCTTTTAATTCTGTTCCGACTGCACACACAGCTCTTCGCTCTCAACGGTTCCTTCAACGATCTTAAATATCTTATCCATCTGAAATCTGCTGTTCACAAATTCATCCAGCCCCGTACAGGTGATCAGCGTCTGGATATGGCTGATCTCCGAAAGCAGGTGCTCCTGGCGCTTTCCATCCAGCTCCGACAGCACATCGTCCAGAAGCAGCACCGGATAATCCTTAACGGTCCTTTTTACCAGCTCGATCTCCGAAAGCTTTAGGGAAAGGGCAGCCGTTCTCTGCTGTCCCTGGGAACCAAACTTCCGGATATCGGCGCCGTTGACGATAAAATCCAGGTCGTCCCTGTGGGGACCTGTCAGTGTGAGTCTCTGTCTCAGCTCCTGGGCCCGGTTCCGTAAAAGCTCCTCTTCAAAGGTTTCCGGCGTCACATTGGGTTCATACCGGATCTGAAGCTCCTCCTTTTCACCGGAAAGATGAAAATGGATCTCACGGATCAGTCCATTCAGCTCCTCCACAAACCGGGTCCGGAGCCGGATCAGCTCGCTTCCAAACCGGATCAGCTGCATATCCCAGATATTTAACGTCTCCTTCAGGGACGGATCGGAGTCCAGCTCCTTTAAAAGCTTATTTCTCTGGACCACCACCCGGTTATACTGGACCAGGTTATATACATACACCTTATTCAGCTGGCAGAGCTCCAGATCCAGGAACCTCCTCCGCTCGGCCGGTCCGTTTTTAATGATATTCAGATCCTCCGGGGAAAAAAAGATCACATTGACGATCCCAAACAGCTCGCTGGCCTTTTTTATGGGAACCCCGTTGACGGCCACGCCCTTGGTCCGGTTCTTTTTCAGATGCATGTCGATCCGGTATGGGATCCCGTCCCGGCGGACCGTCATCTTAATGTGGGATTCCTCCTCCCCGAACATGACGATCTCTTTATCCTTGCTCCCCTTATGGGACTTGGTGGTGCTGCATACATAAACCGCCTCCAGGATATTGGTCTTTCCCTGGGCATTGTCGCCGTAGAGCACGTTGGTCCCGCTGTGGAAGTCCATATGTAACTGCTTATAATTCCTGTAATTCAGAAGCTCGATTGACTCAATGAACATGAAACCGTACCCTTATTTTTCTATCTGAAATTCCTTTCCGCCAAAGGATACCACATCGCCCGGGTAGAGTTTTTTTCCTCTCTGGAGCTCCGCCGCTCCATTGACCGAAACCTTTCCGTCCTGGATGACAATCTTGGCCTCCACGCCGGAATCCACCAGACCGGCCAGCTTAAGGGCCTGGCCCAGCTTTATAAAATCATCTTTTAAATGAATCGTTTCCATTTTTTTCCTTTCTATTCCTCTTATGGAGTATATACCATTACCGGGTATATGTTTATAGCGCCGCTGCGTTGAAATTCACCGGCAGGATCAGGTAAATATACGTTTCCTCCTCGTCCTTAATAAAGCAGGGGGATTTGGGATTCATCATATAAAGCGTTACATTTTCATCGTCGATGATCCGCAGGGCATCGATGAGGAATTTGGGGTTGAAGCCGATCATCAGATCCTGGCCGGTCTTGTGGATCAGGATCTCCGCGTTCATGGTTCCGAAGCTGGAATTCAGCTTCAGGGCCATCTTGGATTCCTCGATGTTTAAAATGATCGGTTTTTTATCATTTTCCCGGATCAGGATGCTGGCCCTCTCGATGCAGTCTAAAAATTCCTTTTTATTGACAGAGATCTTGGTGGCATAGTCACTGGAAAGCATCTGGTCCACCTTGAAATATTCGCCCTCGATGAGACGGGAAACGACGATCGTATCGTCAAATTCAAATAAAATATGGTTGGCGCCGAAGTAGATTTGCACCTCTTTTTCATTATCGCCGGTCAGGATCTTGCTGATCTCATTCAGGGTTTTTCCAGGAACGATGACCTTTGTTGTTTCATAGGTATCCTTTAAGAGGATCCTCCGGATCGCCATGCGGTGGCCGTCCAGAGATACGACCCTTAAGGAATCGCCGTTGACCTCGAACAGCTCTCCGGTCATCATTTTATTGCTGTCGTTGACAGAAATTGAAAAAATCGTCTGACGGATCAGCTCCTTTAAGGTAAACTGGGACAGACAGATGTGCTGATTCTTTTCAATATAAGGAAGATAGGAAAATTCTTCTCCATCCTTTCCCTGGATCCGGAATACGGAATTGTCACAGGTGATCGTCGTATTATATTTATCGTCGGATTCAATGGTAACCACAGAATCTCCGTCGGATAATTTTCTCGTGATCTCAGAAAAAAGCTTTGCGTCTAAGGCGATCTTTCCTTTTTCAAGGATGCTGCCTTCGACGGTTGTTTCGATTCCCAGCTCCATATCGTTACCGGTCAGCTTGATGACATCGGTGGAAGCGTCGATCAGGATACATTCCAAAATAGGCATGGTTGTTTTGGAGGGAACAGCTTTTAAAACGATGTTAATGCCATTTAATAAGGCGGCTTTTTGAAATGTCAGTTTCATAGGTGTTGATAACTTCCTTTCTGGTTGACGGCAGGTATGATAGAGATATAAATAAAAAGATTTTCGTCGAAATCGTCGTAGGGGCTGTGAATTTGTGAATAAGCGCGAAATTGCTGAAAATATAAGGGATTTTCCATGTTGAACAGCCTGTGGGTAACCTTAAGATTCAGGATGAATAACTTAAGAATTATCCACAGGGGCAGAATCGCCGCGAAAATTGAAAAAATCCCCGGGGGCTTATCCACAAGCTGTCCATGAGTATTCCACAGTCCTGTCCACAGATCAGTGAGGATTGATCTTTTTCTTTAAGATATCCACAGTATTCTGAAGGTTTTCGTCGGTCTTTAATCGGTCGGCGATTTTTTTCGTTCCGTGGATGATGGTGGTATGATCACGGCCTCCCAGGGCCTTGCCGATATTCTGGAGGGATTCCGTGGTCATATCGCCGCAGAGATACATCACGATCTGCCGCGGGAATACCAGCTCCTTGCTGCGTTTCTGACCGATGATATCCAGGGTATTGATCCCGAAGTGCTCAGCGACCACATTGAGGATCAGCTGGGGCGTTACTTCCTTGACGGCGTTGGGGGAGATCAGGTCCTTTAAGGCTTCCTCAGCCAGTTCAATATTGATCTCACGGTTGTTCAGCTTGCTGAGCGCCACGATTTTTGTAAGGGCGCCCTCCAGCTCACGGATGTTGGATTTAATGTTGGAGGCGATATATTTGATCACCTCATTGTCGATATTATAGCCCTCCAGCTCTTCCTTTTTCCGGAGGATCGCCATTCGCGTTTCGTAGTCCGGCTGCTGGATATCCACAGTCAGTCCCCACTCAAACCGGGAGCGGAGACGGTCCTCCAGGGTCTCGATCTCTCTGGGCGGACGGTCGGAGGAGATGATGATCTGTTTTTTTGCCTCGTAAAGGGCGTTGAAGGTGTGGAAAAACTCCTCCTGGGTACTTTCTTTTCCAATGATGAACTGGATATCGTCGATGAGGAGAACGTCGTTGGTCCTGTATTTTTCACGGAATTCCGTTGTGGAAACGTTATTTTTATTACGGATGGCGTCGATCAGCTCATTGGTGAATTTTTCCGAGGTCACATAGAGGATCTTTGCGCTGGGATTATTTTTCAGGATAAAATGGGCCACTGAATGCATCAGATGGGTCTTTCCCAGTCCTACGCCTCCATAAATAAAGAGCGGATTGTAGATCTCACCCGGGGATTCAGCCACGGCCAGGGATGCGGCGTGGGCCAGGTTGTTATTTTTTCCCACCACAAAGGTATCAAAAGTATAGCGGGGATTCAGGTTGGCATTCTGGATCGCCAGCTGGCTCACTGCGGTGGTATGGTTCTGGATCAGCTTTTTTTCCGGCTCCTCCTCCTTGATGCTGTCTTTGGGGATAAATGTGATCTCACAGGAGATCCCGGTCAGCTCCTCAATGGTGACTTTCAACAAAAACTCGTATTTTTTTTTCACATACTCCAGAAACAGGGCGTCGGGCACCAGGATGGTGAGGATATTTTTATCCACAGAATATGGCTTCAAAGGCAGCAGCCACGTCTTGTAGGAAACATCGGTGACATCGTGCTCCTCCTTGATATTTAAAAGGATCGCGTCCCATTTCTCTAAAATTTTCTCCAGCATATCTGTACTCCTAAATATGTGTATAAACCTGTGCATAACTGTGGATAAGTTTTGGACCCGTCCACAAAAGCACATAAACCCAATCTAATATCATTTTACAATAATCCGATGGAATTTTCAATGAAAAGATTCAATCCACAATTTATCCGCAGGTTATCCATAAAGTTATCCACACTTTGTCCACAAATTGGGGATAATTATTTTTCGCCGGAATGGGGAAAACTTTATTGACTTTTTTTTATGATTTTGTATAATGCGTGTGTGACTATATTGCATTGTATCTTTTAAAAGAAAAGAACAGTAGCAGGAGGAAGATCATGAAAATTGAAAAGAAAATCTTAGACATGTCCCTTGCCGGGATCTTTACGGCCGTCATCATTGCCATGTCAGTAGTACCGTTCCTGGGCTACATCCCCCTTGGCTTTATGAACGCCACCATCATCCATGTCCCGGTGATCATCGGCGCGCTCCTTCTGGGACCGAAATACGGAGCCTATCTGGGCCTTGTATTCGGGTTAACCAGTCTGGTCCGGGCGACGTTTACGCCGACCGTGACGTCCTTTGTGTTCAGCCCCTTTGTGACCATCGGCGGATACAGCGGAAATATGTGGAGCGTGGTGATCTCCATCGTTCCCAGGGTCCTGATCGGGGTGGCAGCCTATTATGTGTATGAGCTGGTATTAAAGATCGCCCATGGAAAAAAGGGCGGCCAGACCGTGGCCCTTGGCCTGGCTGGTATCGCAGGCTCCATGACCAATACGATCTTAGTTATGAACGGCATTTACTTCTTCTTTGGAAACAGCTATGCCGCGGCGTCCAATAAGGTGGTGGCCCATATTTACGATATGATCTTAGGGATCATTGTGGGATTCGGGATCCCTGAGGCCATTGTGGCGGCGATCCTGACCACGGCCATTGTAAAGGCGCTTTTAAAGGTAAAAAATCATTAAATAAAAAAACGTTTCTTATTATATAATAGGAAGATACTAAATATAGTGACAAATAAGAAAAGAAGCACATTTTCTTGAGGAGCGGGAATTTCCAGCTCCTTTTTTGGCTTTTTCCCGAAATTTAGTCTTGACGAAGCCGCATAATTTCTATATAATTGAAACGATGTTTCATCATGTCTAAGTTTATACAGTACATGAAAAGGTACTTGGAATTTATAGTAAGAGGAGGTGCCGGGATTATGAAGATGACATTTCAGCCGAAAAATACTCAGAGAAAAAGAGTTCATGGTTTCAGAGCGAGAATGAGCAGCGCAGGCGGAAGAAAAGTTTTAGCTGCCAGAAGAGCAAAAGGTAGAGCCAGATTATCAGCTTAATGAATCCAAGAGAGTATCCGGAAGTTTAGGAAAACTTTTGGGTACTCTTATTTTTTGAGGTTTCTATGAAGAGATTTCATTCATTAAAGAAAAACAGTGAGTTCCAGGCGGTCTACCGCCAGGGACGGTCCTATGCAAATAAGTACCTGGTCATGTATGTGCTGGATACGGACCGGAAGGGGACCAGGATCGGGATCTCTGCCAGTAAGAAGGTCGGCAACAGCGTCGTAAGACACCGGTTTGCCAGACTTGTGCGGGAGAGCTTCCGTTTAAACGAAGACATGCTGGAGGATGGAAAAGACATCGTTGTGGTCGCACGGGCTGCGGCCAAAGACAAAAAATTCGACAAAATTGAAAGTGCGTTTCTGCACTTATGCGGACTTCATAACATTTTAAAAGAATCGAAGTGAGCGGTTTGGTAAAAAAAATATTAATGGGCATGGTGAGGTTTTACAGAAAGTTTATTTCGCCGTGTATTGGCCCTCACTGTATCTACACGCCTACGTGCTCCCAATACGCCTTGGAAGCACTGGAAAAGTATGGCGCTGTAAAGGGTACGTATCTTGCTTGCAGGCGGATCCTTCGCTGTCATCCGTTTGCAAAGGGCGGTTATGATCCAGTTCCGTAGGAAACCCAGGAGGTTACAGCTATGATATTGACAAAAAGCGGGGCTATTTTGGGGCCCATCGCCACAGTCCTCGGCTATATCATGGACATTCTGTTCCGGTTTACGGATATGTTCGGGATATTCAATGTAGGTCTGTGTATTATTTTGTTTACGATCGTAACAAAAACACTGATGATCCCCCTTACGATCAAACAGCAGAAAACGACGAAGCTCATGTCTGTGATGAACCCCGAAATCCAGGCAATCCAGAAAAAGTATAAGGGAAAAACGGATAACGAGTCCTTACAGCGCCAGAACGTGGAGGTTCAGGCGGTTTATGAAAAGTACGGAACCAGTATGACAGGCGGCTGCCTGCCCCTGCTGATCCAGATGCCGATCCTGTTTGCCTTATACCGTGTGATCTATAATATTCCGGCTTACGTTCCGTCTGTCCGGGTATATTTTGACAATGTGGTCATCCCGTTAATGGGACAGGCCGGTTACGCAGAAAAGATGCAGGGCATTACCAATATTGCCACGGCAGCGGCGGTGAAATCCATTGAAACCTTTGATTTTGCCAATGCCGACAAGATGGTGGACCTGCTTTATAAATTCACCACTGCCCAGTGGCAGGAGTTAGAAGGGCTGTTCCCGGCCATTTCCAGCGTGATCGCGGAAAACGCCAGCGTGATCGAGCGGATGAACACCTTCTGTGGCTTAAATATGGCCGAGGCTCCCGGATGGGCTCCGTCCCTGGCATGGAGCATCCCGATCCTGGCAGCGCTTACCCAGTGGCTCAGCACAAAGCTGATGCAGGGCCAGCAGCCAAAACCGGATCCGGATAACCCAACGGCCCAGTCCATGCAGATGATGATGGTCACCATGCCTCTGTTCTCTGCCTTTATCTGTATCACCATGCCGGCCGGACTTGGTATTTACTGGATCGCCACCAGCGTGGTTCAGATCATCCAGCAGCTTCTGGTAAATTCTTATATGGATAAGATCGACATCGATGATATGGTGAAGAAGAATCTGGAAAAGGTAAATAAAAAGCGTGCTAAACAGGGACTTCCCCCGGCTAAGATCACCCAGAATGCCACAGTTTCCTTAAAATCCATTAAGGAGGAAGAGGAAAAGGAGAAGGCCGCTGAGGAGATCCGTCGGGAAAAAACGGCAAAGCAGATCGAAGAATCCAAGCGTTTTTATAATGAGAACGCGAAGCCGGGCAGCCTTGCAGCCAAAGCAGCCATGGTCCAGAAGTACAATGAAGCACATGAAAAGCGTGGAAAAAACAAATAAGGGGGTTCTGTTATGGAAATGATTACAGTAACGGCGAAGACTGTGGAAGATGCCATTACCCAGGCATCGGTGCAGCTGGGCGTCAGCAGTGACAGACTTCAGTATGAGGTGGTTGAAAAGGGAAGCGCAGGAGTGCTGGGCGGACTTTTCGGCTCCAGACCGGCGATCATCCGTGCGAAAAAGATAGAAACCGTTAATGATAAGGCAGCAGAGTTCCTGAATTCCGTTTTTGACGCCATGGGCATTTCTGTTGATGTGGAAACGAAGCTCAATGAGGAGGAAAAGGAGCTGGAGGTAAATCTTACCGGCGGTGAGATGGGGATCCTCATTGGAAAACGGGGCCAGACACTGGATTCCTTACAGTATCTGGTGAGTCTTGTGGTCAATAAAAAGACCGACGATTATTTACGGGTGAAGCTGGATACGGAAAACTACCGGGCCAGAAGAAAGGAAACCCTGGAGACTCTGGCGAAGAATATCGCCTACAAGGTAAAGAGGACGAAGCGTTCCGTTGCTTTGGAGCCCATGAATCCTTATGAAAGACGGATCATCCATTCCGCCTTACAGAACGATAAATACGTGTTCACAAGAAGCGAGGGCGAGGAACCGTTCCGCCATGTGGTGATCTCCTTAAAAAGAGAAGAGCGCAGGGAAAGACGGCCCAGACCGGACCGGAGCAGGAGCACGGAAGAGTAAAAGCATATAAGAAAATCAGAAGGGGTTGCCTGGGGCAGCCCCTTTGTGCTATTATAAAGGACGATAATCGAGGAAAAACGCCCGGGAACAGGAGAATAGTATGATTCATACGGATACCATTGCGGCCATCGCCACAGCCATGGGAAATTCCGGTATCGGCATTGTGCGGATCAGCGGCGGGGAGGCCGTGGCGGTTGCTGACCGGATCTTTAAGGAAAAAGGGAAAAAAGAAACGCTGGGGGAGGCTCCCAGCCATACGATCCATTACGGATATATTTATGACGGAGACCAGGTGGTGGATGAGGTCCTGGTGATGCTGATGCGCGGGCCGAAGAGCTTTACGGCGGAGGATACGGTGGAGATCGACTGCCATGGCGGGATGCTGGTGACGCGGCGGATCCTGGAAACGGTATTGAAGGCGGGCGCAAGACTGGCAGAGCCCGGAGAATTTACAAAACGGGCGTTTTTAAACGGAAGGATCGACCTGTCCCAGGCAGAAGCCGTCATTGATGTGATCAACGCCAAAAACGAATATGCGCTGAAATCCTCGGTGGGACAGCTTCGGGGAAGCGTTTCAAAGAAAATAAGGAAATTACGGGAAAAAATCCTTTATGAGATCGCGTTTATCGAATCGGCCCTGGACGATCCGGAGCATATTTCCCTGGACGGCTATGGGGAAAGGCTTCTGGCCGGCGCCCAGGCCATGGAACGGGAGCTGTCCGGGCTGATCCGGTCATCGGCCAGCGGACGCGTGGTGTCCGAAGGGATCCGGACGGTGATCCTGGGAAAGCCCAATGCAGGAAAGTCTTCTCTGATGAACGTCCTGGTGGGAGAGGACCGGGCCATTGTGACGGATATAGCCGGAACCACCCGGGATATCCTGGAGGAGCATATTTATCTCCAGGGGATCAGCCTTAATGTGGTGGATACGGCGGGGATCCGATCCACCAGCGACGTGGTGGAGAAGATCGGCGTGGAGCGGGCCATGGAGGCGGCCAGGGACGCAGACCTTATTATTTATGTGGTGGACGGCTCCAGGGAGCTGGATGAAAACGACCTTCAGATCATGGAGCTGATCCGGGAACGGAAGGCTGTGGTGCTCTTAAATAAGAGCGATCTGGAGCCGGTGGTATCCCTGGATGAGATCGCAGAGAAATCGGGACACCGGGTAATTTCCATTTCAGCCAAGGAGGAGACTGGCATCGACCAGCTGGAGGAGGAGATCAAGTCTCTGTTTTATGAGGGGGAGATCGACTTCAACGACCAGGTGCTGATCACCAATGTGCGCCATGCGGAGGCCCTGCGGGAGGCTTACGACAGCATCCGCATGGTGGAAAACAGCATCGAAAACGGAATGCCCGAGGACTTTTTCTCCATCGATCTGATGAATGCCTATGAAAAGCTGGGACTCATCGTGGGAGAAGCGGTGGAGGACGATCTGGTCAACGAGATCTTCAGCAAGTTCTGTATGGGAAAATAGTGATTTAGAAAAGAGGAAGCATATGCCTTTTTTAGAGGAAGCCTACGATATTGCAGTGGTAGGAGCCGGACATGCCGGATGTGAGGCGGCGCTGGCAGCGGCCAGGCTGGGATTTGAGACCATTATGTTTACAGTCAGTGTGGACAGCATCGCTCTGATGCCCTGCAACCCCAATATCGGGGGCAGCTCCAAGGGCCATCTGGTACGGGAGCTGGACGCTCTGGGCGGCGAGATGGGAAAAAATATCGATAAGACGTTCATCCAGTCCAAAATGTTAAATGAATCCAAGGGACCGGCGGTCCATTCGCTGCGGGCCCAGGCCGATAAGCAGGATTATACCAGCGAGATGCGGCGTGTTCTGGAGAATACGGACCATCTGACCATCCGGCAGGCGGAGATATCGGAAATACTGACAGAGCCGGACGGGGAGAGCGGAAGAGAGCGGATCACAGGGGTAAGGGCCCTGTCCGGCGCCGTGTACCACTGCCGGGCCGTGGTGCTGGCAACCGGCGTGTATCTGGGAGCCAGATGTGTCTACGGGGATGTAAGCAATCCGACCGGACCCAATGGCCTCCAGGCAGCCAATCATCTGACGGCTTCCCTAAAGGCGCACGGGATCGAGATGTACCGGTTCAAAACGGGGACCCCGGCCCGGGCGGACCGCCGCTCCATCGACTTTTCCAAAATGGAAGAGCAGTTTGGAGATCAGAGGATCGTACCGTTTTCCTTTTCGACGGATCCGGAGTCGGTGCAGAAGGAGCAGGTTTCCTGCTGGCTTACCTATACCAATGAAAAGACCCATGAGATCATCCGGGAAAATCTGGACCGTTCTCCCCTGTTTTCCGGAGCCATCGAGGGAACCGGTCCCAGATATTGTCCGTCCATTGAGGATAAGGTGGTAAAATTCCCCGACAAGGAGCGCCATCAGGTCTTTGTGGAGCCGGAAGGGCTGTATACCAATGAAATGTATCTGGGAGGCATGTCCAGCTCCCTGCCCGAGGACGTGCAGTACGCCATGTACCGGACGGTGCCGGGGCTGGAGAATGTAAAGATCGTAAGGAACGCCTACGCCATTGAATACGACTGCATCAATCCCAGACAGCTGGACGCGTCCCTGGAATTTAAGGCCATCAGCGGCCTGTTTTCCGGCGGTCAGTTCAACGGCAGCTCCGGCTATGAGGAGGCGGCTGTCCAGGGCTTTATGGCCGGCGTCAACGCCGCCAGGAAGCTGCAGGGAAAGGAGCCGGTGATCTTAGACCGCTCCCAGGCTTATATCGGCGTGCTCATCGACGACCTGGTGACAAAGGAAAACCATGAGCCGTACCGGATGATGACCTCCAGGGCAGAATACCGGCTGCTCCTGCGCCAGGATAACGCAGATCTGCGGCTCAGGAGGATCGGCTACGAGATCGGGCTTGTAAGTGAGGAGCAGTATCAGTACGTTCTCTGGAAGGAAGAGGCCATACAGAGAGAAATGGAGCGGCTGGAGAAACGGACTGTGGGAGCGGGAGAGCAGGTACAGGAATTTTTAGCGCGGCACAACAGCACATTATTAAAGTCCGGAACGACTCTGGCAGAGCTGATCCGGCGGCCGGAGCTGGGCTATGAGGCTTTAAAGGAGCTGGATCCGGAGCGGCCCAGCCTACCCGGGGACGTGTGCGAACAGGTTGACATAAATCTTAAATATGCGGGATACATCAGACGTCAGATGCAGCAGGTGACACAGTTTAAAAAGCTGGAGAGCCGTAGGCTGCCGGTAAATTTTGACTATTCCACAGTCAAAAGCCTTAGAAATGAAGCGGTTCAGAAGCTGAACCTTTATCAGCCTTTGAATATCGGCCAGGCATCCCGGATCTCCGGCGTATCCCCGGCGGATATCTCGGTCCTTATGGTGTATTTAGAGCAGGCAGGAAGGAGATAAGATGGAAGAGTTCACAAGGCTTCTGGATGCAGGCTGTGGGGAACTGGGAATCATCCTTACAGAAAAGCAGAAGGAGCAGTTTTTTAAATATTTTGAGCTTTTAACAGAATGGAACAAGGTCATGAACCTGACGGCCATCACAGAAATGCCGGAGGTGGTCACAAAGCATTTTGTGGACAGTCTTCTGGTGGTAAAGGTGCTTGACGGGATCCGTACAGAAACGTATTCCTGTATCGATGTGGGAACCGGAGCCGGTTTTCCCGGGATTCCCTTAAAAATCGCCTTTCCCCAGCTTCAGATCACTCTGCTGGATTCTCTGAACAAGCGGGTGGGCTTTCTGAACACCGTGATCCAGGAGCTGGAGCTGACGGGGATCCAGGCAGTCCATGGAAGGGCAGAGGACTTTGGCCGGGATAAGGAGTACAGAGAGCAGTTCGATCTCTGTGTATCCAGGGCCGTTGCCAATCTTTCCACACTGTCGGAATACTGTCTTCCCTTTGTGAAGCAGGGGGGAAGCTTTCTGCCCTACAAATCCGGAAAGGTGGAGGAGGAGGCCAGAGAGGCTGAGGGCGCTGTAAAGAAGCTGGGAGGCTCCATGGGAGATACGAAAACCTTCATCCTTCCGGGAACAGACGTGGACCGGACCTTTGTGCCCATTGATAAAATCCATATGACTCCGAAAAAATATCCCCGCAAGGCGGGAATGCCGGGTAAGGAGCCCCTGAAATAAAAGAATGCCCCAGAAAAGGGAGCATGGATCTTTGGTTCATGCTCCCTTTTCTGGGGCTTTGTTTGTTTTTTCAGCCGTTTTCTGGCAGGCGGCGCACGCACGGGATGCTTCGCTGGTATCGGAGCATTGTGGCTGCTCCGGGATCCGCAGGAAGAAAAAGTTGTCAGATGTTATTGAATTAGGAGGTATAATACGTCAGATGTCCTTATTATTCCTCGATTCCGGCTGGATCCCGGCTGTTTGGGATCCGCATCGGTCCGGAGCCTTCAGCATCCGGATTTTGCGTACCGGGATCAGTGAAAGAACATGCGGATGATCTTGACAACCTCCTGGGGCTTTTCCAGATGAGGCAGATGCTTCGTTTCTGGTATGATGGAGGATTCAATGGCTGGATTGCACAGGACGTATTCCTGTATGGTCTGGTCAATCCCGCGCTCTGCCGCGCCTCCGAGTACATAGATGCTGTTGTCGATCTTTTCCAGGGCCGGACTGATCCGGCATCTGGTATAATTACATACGACGCTGGAATAAACAGCCTTGGGGGAGTCGCCCAGGTGTGCAGACTCCATATATTTATCCACGTAGAATGGCGTTACATTGAAGGAATTATAAAAATAGGAGGAGGAGAAAAGCTCTTCCATATGCTTCCTGGCTGAGGCAATGTGATACAGGAGAGTACCGGCAATGGGCAGATCAATGAGAAATTTATAAAGCTTTGCGGATTTCCCAGGAATCTGCGAACCGGAGGAAAAGCTTTCCGGGTTAATAAACATCAGCTGGTCAAATAAATCCGGATTATAGCTGCAGGCCATGGTCACCAGAGAGGAGGAATCTCCGGAGGCGATCACATTGGTACGGCGCCCAATCTCGGATTTGATGAAATCGTTTAGCAGCTGTACGTACAGAAAGTTCGTATAGGTCAGATTTGGTTTTTCCGATCTGCCGCAGCCTAGAAGGTCAATGGTATAGATCGTATAATCATTTTTTAAAAATGGGATCAGATTGTCCCATTCACAGCCGCTGGATGCATGGGTCAGATCGTGGATCAGAAGAAGCGGCTTTCCGGTTCCTGTTTTAGTGTAGTAGATATCGCCAAGACGCCATTTATAGATCGACGGCTCCGGATGAAAAAGGAGCTTCTTTGCGGTGGCGGTCATTTTAATATATTTATTGATCAGTGCAGTACCGGCAGCGGTCCCCGCAGACAGGAGGACGGCTGTGATGATCTTATTTTTAGCTTTCATAATATGAAACCTCCTAAAAAGAAAGTCTGTGAATCCTCTCCTTATTATAATATAGCCAAAGGGGCATGACAATAGGATTATGAAAAAATCCTTTTCCTGGGAATTTATCAGATTTGTTTCACGTGGAACATCGGGCATCCAATGACGTGATGAAAATCTGACTGGAAATGTTTCACGTGAAACATAGTTTTTTCAAGGACTTACGGAAAATACAGATAAGAGAGAACAAGAAACCTGCTCTAAAAATGGGACAACGCCATATCAAGAAAATGTTTCACGTGAAACATAGAATGCAAAGTGCAGAATAAAAAATAGAGAATGCAAGGCATAGGATATAAAAATCAGAATGTAAAATGAGGACGAGTGTTTCACGTGAAACATCCTAAAGCGGTATAAAATCCAGGAGAATCCGCACATGTTTTTTATATCATGGTGGGAGAAATACATGATAGAAGCTTCCGGGACGGAGTTAGAAGCGGGAAATACCGAAGAGGGAAAAACAGAAAAGGAAAAGCAGGAAGGGTAAGGCGAGAAAGAAAAAACAGAAAAGGAAAAGTGGGAACGATAAGAAAGGAAAAGCAGGAAGAGTAAAGCAGGAGAAGAACTGGGGCAATGGAATAAGAGAGGCGGCCATGGAGATAATTCCTATGGGGAGGAGCGGGTCCAGGAACGTAAAGAGATAGAGGATAAAGCAGGCGATTGTAGAAAATGTAAGATGTTTCACGTGGAACATTCACATTTTTCTCTTATGAAACCATAGGAAAATCAAATAAAATGTGTTATACTTAAGTCCATGTAACGGTTCAGTGGATGAAACGGGTATGACTGGATAAAAGGAAGGTACGTTTTGACCTATGGAAAGGATACTTGAGATATGGGACGTATTATAGCAATAACAAATCAGAAGGGCGGAGTCGGAAAGACGACTACGGCGATCAATCTTTCCGCATGTCTGGCGGAAGCCGGGCAGAGAGTATTGACCGTGGATTTTGATCCCCAGGGAAATGCCACCAGTGGACTGGGACTGGAAAAAGGAAATATTGATAATACTGTGTACGAGCTTCTCA
>CAJMRM010000049.1 GCA_905215775.1 uncultured bacterium | reverse complement strand
ACGACAGAGAATAATCTCTAAACAAAATTGATTAGTAATTGTCGAGTTTGAATAAAAAGAAAAGAGCCGGGAAACCCCATGAAACAGAGGGCTTCCCGGCTCCTTCCATATAAAGACTTCCTATACAGACTTATTCCGTATAAAACTGCTCTTCATACCAGTGGGACAGGTGATACGGGTGGTCCGGCTCCAGGTACATCCCGGAATACAGGAACTGGAGGAGGTCGGAATCTCCGAACAGGTCGAAGATCCAGTCGCCGGAGGTTTCGTCTCCGATCCCATGGAATTTTCCGCTAAGCTCGATCAGGGCCGATGCCTCCTGCTCGCAGAAAGCGAACAGCAGCTCTTCGGCTACACTGTGCGCTCTCAGAGGAAGGCCGCTTTGGGCGCGGGTCCGCATGCTGTATAAGCTGCATGTCATGTGGTAAAGGAATTCATAGGTATAATGCATAAGAAATTGCTGGGGCAGGAATCCGTCTATAAAAGAGACCTCCAGCTGTCCGATATGAGATCCGGCCGGCATAGCCGCAAGCTCATTCATATCCTCCTGGAGATGGTCAAGGAGCAGATCGCTACCTATGGCAAAGGAAAGGGCGGCCCGGGTCCCGAATTCATCCTCCAGAAACCTGGACCACGCCTCATGGTCCTTATATTCTTCAAGGGAGAACTCTGCGGGCTCTAGGGCTTCCTGGCCTGGGAGGCTGAGCCAGTTCAGCGCTTTACAGACGCCTTTGCATTTATCGCTGCGGATGGATTCCCCTGCCTCATACCGGCACCAGGTCTTTGTCCCTACCCCCGCGCGGGAGGCGGCTTCCTCAATGGTCAGCCCCAGCTCGCTGCGTCTAAGCCGGATCTGTTTAGCCAGAGCAGCATTTCCCTGGATCTTCTTCTGTGTCATGATCATTCCTCCTTACTTAGCGACTTGTCATTGTATAGTCATTATGTCATAATAAAAGAATCATGTCAATAGCTTTTTTACCGAATGAAGAGATTACAGGGGAGTTTTATGTGAAACGCAACAAGGTCCTCTACTGCATCGAAAACGGAACGGGAGAGAAGGCGGCCGCTGACAATTAATAATATAGAAGAAAAGCCCCCGGTCATGGAAATAGGAGCTGTGCCCTCTTTACTGGGAAGACCAGCAAGGAGGATACAGAACAGGCATGACCAGGGGGCTTTTTTATAACTTGGGCTCTGCTTATGACTGGCTGGTGGCGGGAGCCTTATAATGCACATGCAGCAGCTCCTTGGCCCGGTCCTTTAATACGCCATCTTCGTACAGCTTGGTCACCACTGGGTTTTCATCGGAACGCTTGACCAGGGCGCTCTTGTCGGCTGTGTAGAGTCCGGAGGAGCGTTTTTTCTTGTCCGCCAGGAAGCTTTCCGGCTGTCCCGCGCCGCCGATGCAGCCGGTGGGACAGGCCATGACCTCCACGAAGTCGAAGCGCTCTTCGCCGCTTTCGATCAGCCGGATGAGCTGTTCAGCGTTGC
Organism: uncultured bacterium; assembly: GCA_905215775.1. Classification (GTDB taxonomy): domain Bacteria; phylum Bacillota; class Clostridia; order Lachnospirales; family Lachnospiraceae; genus Alitiscatomonas. The sequence goes on along the minus strand of CAJMRM010000049.1, from coordinate 22,494 downwards.
CTAAGCCGCTGACCACGGCGGTGTGGACGGCCCTGCCGCCGATCTCAATGGTAAATTTCTTGATCCCCTCCAGACCGCGGACGCCGGAATACCGGATCTCCTGGAGCGCTGAGTTGGTGCGCTCTGCCAGGCGGCGGAGGGCTGCTTCTGTAACGCCGCCGCTGGTGCCGAAGATCACGCCGCCGCCGGAGCGGATGGAGAACGGGGTGTCAGGGGCCGTGGGCTCCAGGTCTGCGAACTGGATGCCCAGTTCCCGGATCATGGAGGCCAGCTCCTTGGTGGTGAGGACGGCGTCGATGTCCGGCTTTCCATTCCGGATAAATTCCTCCCTCTCGGCCTCCATCTTCTTTGCCGTACACGGCATGATGGCCACGTTGAAGGTCTCCAGGCCGCATTCCTCATCGGAGGGCTTATAATATTCCTTTAAGACTGCGCCGAACATCTCCATGGGAGATTTGCTGGTGGAAAGGTAGGGGAGCAGCTCGGGATGCTTGTTTTCCACATATTTGACCCAGGCCGGGCAGCAGGAGGTGAATAACGGATAGCGGCGCTCTTCGTTCTTACTCAGGATCTCTGCCAGCTCGCCGGTCTCCTCGATGATGGTCATGTCGGCGCTGACGCTGGTATCGAAGCACAGGTCGAAGCCGATCATATGGAGGGCGGTGTAGATCTTATAAATACTGTTTTCGCCGGGAGCCATTCCGAATTCCTCGCCGAGAGCCACCCGGACAGCCGGAGCCACCTGGGCGATGACCCGTTTGGTGGGATCGAACAGGGCGTTCCAGACCTTTCCCTTGGATTTTTTGATGGTAATGGCGCCTGTGGGACAGACGGCCGCGCACTGGCCGCAGTTGACGCATTCCGTTTCCGAAAGCTTCCGGTTAAAGGCCGGGGATACCATCATATTGGAGCCGCGGTGGACAAAGTCAATGGCTCCCACATGCTGGACCTCGTTGCACATACGGACGCAGTCGCCGCAGAGGATGCACTTATTCATATCCCGGACGATGGCGGGAGAGGAGTCGTCGATCTCATAATTGGGCCGGTTGTTTTTAAAGCGGATATCGTAAAGGCCGAACCGGCGGGCCAGGGCCTGGAGCTGGCATTTCTGGTTCTTCTCACAGATGGTGCAGTCCCGGCAGTGGGAGGCCAGAAGAAGCTCCAGGATCATTTTCCTGTGGTGGTGCAGCTTGGGCGTATTGGTGCGGATCACCATTTTATCCTTGGGCGGAGTGGAGCAGGAGGCGATGATATTTCCCTTGTCGTCCTCCACCACGCACATACGGCAGGCGCCGTAAATGGAAAGATCCGTATAATAACAGAAGGTGGGGATATGGATCCCGACGTTCCGGATCACCTGAAGGATATTTTTTTCGTCTGTGAACTCTGCGCGGAGTCCGTCTACGATCATATATTTAGCCATGTGTCTCCCCTCCTTATACTTCTTTTACTGCGCCGAAGCTGCAGCCGTCCAGGCATGCGCGGCATTTGATGCATTTGTCAGTGTCGATGACATGGGGCTGCTTTACGGAGCCGGAGATGGCCCCCACCGGACACAGTCTGGCACACTTGGTACAGCCGCGGCAGAGCTCCGGATCGATCTGCAGAGTCACCAGGGCCCTGCACTGGCCGGCTGGGCATTTTTTGTCCACCACATGGGCCAGGTATTCGTCGCGGAAGTATTTCAGGGTGCTGCTGACAGGAGAGGGAGCGGATTTTCCGAGGCCGCAGAGGGCTGTTTCGGAGATGGTGGAGGAAAGCTCCTCCAGAAGGCTGATATGCTCCATGGTGCCGCGCCCCTCGGTGATATCCGTCAGGAGCTCCAGCATCCGTTTGGTGCCCTCCCGGCAGGGAACGCATTTGCCGCAGGATTCGTTCTGGGTGAAGTTCATGAAGAACCGGGCGACCTCGACCATACAGCTCTTGTCGTTCATGACCACCAGGCCGCCGGAGCCGATCATGGCGCCCACCTTTTTTAAGGAATCGAAGTCCAGGTGCATATCCAGATGATCCTCGGTGGCGCTGAGGCAGAGACAGCCGCCGGAGGGACCGCCGATCTGGACTGCCTTGAATTCTCCGTCCTTGACGCCGCCGCCGATATCAAAGATGACCTTCCGGAGAGGGGTGCCCATGGGGACCTCAATGAGTCCGGTGTTGTTGACGTTTCCGGTGAGGGCGAAGGCCTTGGTGCCGTGGTTGTTTTCCGGACCGATGGTCTTATACCAGGCGGCTCCCTTCTGGATGATGGGGGCCACATTGCAGTAGGTCTCCACATTATTTAAAACCGTGGGATTGTCGAACAGGCCGTGCTCCACCGTGCGGGGCGGCTTTACTCTGGGCATGCCGCGGTTTCCCTCAATGGAGGCCGTGAGCGCGCTTCCCTCGCCGCATACAAAGGCTCCTGCGCCCTGGCTGATATGGATGTCGAAATCAAAGCCGGAATCCAGGATGTTCTCGCCCAGAAGCCCCCGCTGTCTGGCCTGTTCGATGGCCATGGTCAAACGCTCCACCGCCAGGGGATACTCGGCCCGGACATAGATATAGCCCTGGTGGGACTGGGTGGCGATGCCGGCGATGATCATGCCCTCCAGGACCCGGTGGGGATCGCCCTCCATCATGGAACGGTCCATGAACGCGCCCGGATCGCCCTCGTCGCCGTTGCAGACCACGTACTTATCGGGACCGGGCTGACGAAGCACCTGCTCCCATTTTTTCCCTGTGGGGAAGCCGCCGCCGCCGCGTCCCCGGAGCCCGGCATCGGAGATCTCCTTTACGATCCCCTCTGGCGTCATGTCGAACAGGGCCTTGGCAACGGCGCTGTATCCGCCCATGGCAATGTATTCCCGGATGGATTCGGCGTTGATGTGGCCGCAGTGCTCCAGGGCCACACGGGTCTGCTGCTTATAAAAGGGAATATCGTCCTGCCTCTGGTAGGGGGTGCCGTCCTTATCCCGGTATACCAGGCGGTCCACAACCTGGTCGCCCAGGATGCTCTGCTCGATGATGTCCTCGCAGTCCTCTACCTTTACCTTAATATAGAGCCATCCCATGGGCTCGATCCGCAGAAGGGGCCCCATTTCGCAGAAGCCGTGGCAGCCGCTTTTTTTCAGGCCGATGCTGTGGTCGTGGGGCTCCTCCTCCAGCTGGATGGTACAGGCGATGTCCCGCTCCTCCATTAATTCCTTCAGGCGGTCGTAGATCTTTAAGGAACCGCCGGCCACACAGCCGGTGCCGCCGCAGATCAGGATCTGCTTATCCTGGGTGGCCAGGCATTGGATGAAGTGCTCCCGCTTCTGCTCCAGCTCTGCCCTTGTATTGATTCTCATTATTCCGTTCATGCGTCCAGGTCCTCCTTTCTGCGGATCTCGCGGATCATTTCTCTGGCTTTTTCCGGCGTCATGGCCGGATATACGTGGTCGTTGACGGTACAGACTGGGGCCAGTCCGCAGGCACCCAGACAGGATACGGTCTCCACGGTGAACAGCATGTCATCGGTGGTGGGCTTCTCTGCGGTGACGTGAAGCTGCTTGCGGATCTCCTCCAGGATGGGGACGGATTTCCGTACATGGCAGGCAGTCCCGTCGCAGACCTTTATTACATATTTTCCCTTTGGCTCAAGGGAGAAGTTTTCGTAGAAGGTGGCAACGCCATAGATCTTGGCGTCGCTGATGCCCAGCTTTCTGGCGGTGTAGCAGAGGGCGGACTCCGGAAGGTAATGGTATTCCTTCTGGATATCCTGCATGATGGCGATGACCTGGGATGGATCACACTGATGCTTTTCAAGGATCGCATCCAGCGTTTCAAGGTGAATCTGGCTCAAGATCGTTTCTCCTTTCTTCTGTCAGCCCCGGTTGGGAATGATGGTTATTTGTAGATTTTACCATAAGAATGAAGATATATTCAATAAAATTATACATAATAAACAAAAGTATTTGGGCTTATAAAGTAACAAAATTAAGTCTTTGAAAATGTTGGGAAATACCCTTGACAGGTTGACACGGGCATGATAATATGAAATGTGCACTATTGTGGTATCCTGCGCGTAAGGGTACCATTATGCCCAAAAATAGAGTTGATATAGAAAGAAAACAGGGGTGAAACGTCAATGGAGAAAAGCAGAATACGTCCGGTGCCGGCCGGTAAAAGCGTAAGGATGAGCTACTCGAGACAGAAGGAAGTTCTTGAGATGCCGAACCTGATCGAAATCCAGAAAGATTCCTATCAGTGGTTCCTGGACGAGGGCCTGAAAGAGGTCTTTGAGGATATCTCTCCCATCGCGGACTTTGCTGGTCATCTGAGTCTGGAGTTTGTGGACTTCACACTTTGCAAAGATGATATCAAGTACACGATCGAAGAGTGCAAAGAACGGGATGCCACTTACGCAGCGCCTTTAAAAGTAAAGGTGAGACTCTGCAACAAAGATAAAGATGAAATCAATGAACACGAGATCTTCATGGGTGATCTTCCATTAATGACCGATACGGGTTCCTTCGTCATCAACGGCGCAGAGCGTGTTATCGTCAGCCAGCTGGTACGTTCCCCCGGAATCTATTATGGGATCGATCACGATAAGATCGGAAAGGAATTATATTCCTGTACCGTGATCCCCAACCGCGGTGCATGGCTGGAGTATGAAACAGACTCCAACGACGTGTTCTATGTCCGCGTAGACCGTACAAGAAAGGTCCCGGTGACGGTCCTGATCCGTGCCCTGGGCTACGGCACCAATGCAGAGATCACTGCATTATTCGGTGAGGAGCCCAAGCTGTTAGCCAGCTTTGGAAAGGACACCTCCGATAACTATCAGGACGGCCTTCTTGAATTATATAAAAAGATCCGTCCCGGCGAGCCGCTTTCTGTGGACAGCGCCGAGAGCCTGTTAAACAGCATGTTCTTCGACCCCAGAAGGTATGATCTGGCCAAGGTCGGAAGATATAAATTTAATAAGAAGCTTCACTTTAAGAACCGTATCACGGGCCAGGTCCTGGCTGAGGATGTGGTGGATACCACAACCGGCGAAATCCTTGCCGAGGCCGGAAAGACCGTGAGCATGGAGCAGGCAGTGGCCATCCAGAACGCGGCTGTTCCCTATGTATGGGTACAGACCGAGGAGAGGAACGTAAAGGTCCTTTCCAATATGATGGTAGATCTGTCCGCCTATGTTGGCTTTGATCCGGAGGAGGCCGGCGTTACGGAGTTAGTATTCTACCCGGTACTGGCGGATATCCTGGAAAAAGCAGGCGATATGGGAGAGGATGAGTTAAAGGCAGAGATCCGCCGTCACATCCACAACCTGATCCCCAAGCACATCACAAAGGAAGATATCATTGCTTCCATTAACTATAATATGCATCTGGAGTTCGGCGTTGGTACAAAGGATGACATCGACCACCTTGGAAACCGTAGGATCCGTGCGGTGGGCGAGCTTTTACAGAACCAGTACCGCATCGGCCTTTCCAGAATGGAGCGTGTGGTAAGAGAGCGTATGACCACACAGGATATGGAGGGCATCACGCCCCAGTCCCTGATCAATATCAAGCCGGTGACGGCAGCGGTGAAGGAGTTCTTCGGAAGCTCCCAGCTGTCCCAGTTCATGGATCAGAACAACCCGCTGTCCGAGCTGACTCACAAGAGACGTCTTTCTGCATTAGGCCCCGGCGGTCTGTCCAGAGAGCGTGCCGGATTCGAGGTCCGCGACGTACACTACACCCATTACGGACGTATGTGTCCCATCGAGACCCCCGAGGGTCCCAACATCGGTCTGATCAACTCTCTGGCCTGCTACGCCAGAGTCAACCAGTACGGCTTTGTAGAGGCTCCGTACCGGGTGCTGGATAAAACAGATCCGGCCAATCCCATCGTAACCGACGATGTGGTATATCTGACTGCCGATGAAGAGGACAACTATGTGGTAGCCCAGGCCAACGAGCCCTTAGACGAGGACGGCCACTTTGTCCACAACAATATTTCCGGACGTTTCCGCGAGGAGACCTCCTCCTTCCAGAAGCGTTCCATCGACTTAATGGACGTATCCCCGAAGATGGTATTCTCCGTGGCTACATCCATGATCCCGTTCCTGGAGAACGACGACGCCAACCGTGCGTTAATGGGCTCCAACATGCAGCGTCAGGCTGTGCCGCTGCTTTCCACCGAAGCTCCGGTGGTAGGAACCGGTATCGAGGCCAAGGCGGCCGTTGACTCCGGTGTCTGCGTCGTTGCTAAAAATGCCGGCGTAGTAGAGCGTTCTGCCTCCAACGAGATCATCATTAAGAGAGATTCCGACGGTATGAAGGATGTGTACCGTCTGACAAAATTCGCAAGAAGCAACCAGTCCAACTGCTACAACCAGAAGCCCATCGTTTACAAGGGAGACCATGTAGAAAAGGGTGAGGTGATCGCAGACGGCCCGTCCACAAAGAACGGTGAGATCGCCCTTGGAAAGAACCCGCTGATCGGCTTCATGACCTGGGAGGGCTATAACTACGAGGACGCCGTACTGTTAAGCGAGAAGCTGGTGCAGAACGACGTATATACCTCCGTCCACATCGAGGAGTACGAGGCGGAAGCCAGGGATACCAAGCTGGGGCCGGAAGAGATCACCAGAGACGTTCCTGGCGTTGGCGACGATGCCTTAAAGGATCTGGACGAGCGCGGCATCATCCGCATCGGCGCTGAGGTCCGTGCCGGCGATATCCTGGTGGGCAAGGTAACTCCCAAGGGAGAGACGGAGCTGACGGCAGAAGAAAAGCTCCTCCGCGCCATCTTCGGCGAGAAGGCAAGAGAGGTCCGCGATACCTCCCTTAAGGTGCCCCACGGCGCTTACGGCATTATTGTGGACGCCAAGGTATTCACAAGGGAGAACGGCGACGAGCTGGCTCCCGGCGTGAACCAGTCCGTAAGGATCTACATTGCCCAGAAGAGAAAGATCTCCGTGGGCGATAAGATGGCCGGCCGTCACGGAAACAAGGGTGTTGTTTCCCGTGTGCTTCCGGTCGAGGATATGCCGTTCTTACCCAACGGCCGTCCGCTGGATATCGTATTGAACCCCCTGGGCGTGCCGTCCCGTATGAACATCGGACAGGTGCTGGAGATCCACTTAAGCCTGGCCGCCAGAGCACTGGGCTTCAACGTATCCACTCCGGTCTTCGACGGAGCCAACGAGGATGATATCCAGGATACTCTGGAGCTGGCCAACGATTATGTAAATATGGAATGGGATGCATTCCATGAGAAATACGCAGACCTGATCAAGCCGGAGGTCATGGAGTATCTGGGAACCCATTTAGAGCACCGCGGTCTCTGGAAGGGCGTGCCCATCAGCCGTACCGGTAAGGTGCAGCTGTGCGACGGCCGTACCGGAGAGCCCTTTGACAGCCCGACCACCATCGGACACATGCATTACTTAAAGCTCCACCATCTGGTAGACGATAAGATCCATGCCCGTTCCACCGGTCCATATGCACTGGTTACCCAGCAGCCGCTTGGCGGTAAGGCCCAGTTCGGCGGACAGCGTTTCGGTGAGATGGAGGTATGGGCCCTGGAGGCATACGGCGCGTCCTATACGCTCCAGGAGATCCTGACCGTGAAGTCCGATGACGTTGTGGGCCGTGTGAAGACCTACGAGGCCATCATCAAGGGCGAGAACATTCCTGAGCCGGGTATTCCCGAGTCCTTCAAGGTACTCTTAAAGGAGCTCCAGTCCCTGGGTCTGGACGTGAGAGTCCTGAAAGACAACGGCGAGGAAGTGGAGATGTCCGAGAACATCGATTATGCAGATACCGACCTGGATCTGCGCTCCATCATCGAAGGCGACAGACGTTACGACGAGAAAGAGGAATCCTTCGGCAGCTACGGCTTCCAGAAGCAGGAGTTCAAGGACGGAGAGCTGGTGGATTCTGAGGATGACGACTATATCGACGGGCCGGAGGAAGAGGACGGCTACATCGATGACGACTATTCGGAAAAAGATAATTAATAGAAGGGAGTACCGTTCATGCCTGAGACAAATGAAACTTATCAGCCGATGACATTTGACGCGATCCGTATCGGACTTGCTTCTCCGGAAAAGATCCTGGAATGGTCCCACGGCGAGGTAAAAAAGCCGGAGACCATCAATTACAGGACCTTAAAGCCGGAAAAGGACGGCCTGTACTGTGAAAGAATCTTCGGGCCCAGCAAGGACTGGGAGTGTCATTGTGGTAAATACAAGAAGATCAGATATAAGGGCGTTATCTGTGACCGCTGCGGCGTTGAGGTTACCAAGTCCAGTGTGCGCCGTGAGCGTATCGGCCATATCGCTCTGGCCGCTCCGGTTTCCCACATCTGGTATTTCAAGGGTATCCCGAGCCGTATGGGACTGATCCTGGACATCTCTCCGAGGGTCCTGGAAAAGGTACTGTACTTCGCTTCTTATATCGTACTGGATCCGGGCGATACCGGTCTCCAGTTAAAGCAGGTGCTTTCTGAGAAGGAGTACCGCGACGCAGTTGAAAAATATGGCTACGGCGCCTTCCGCGTAGGAATGGGCGCCGAGGCCATCCAGGAGCTTTTAAGGGCCATCGACCTGGAGAAGGATTCTGAGGAGTTAAGAAAGGCTCTTCAGGAGTCCTCCGGCCAGAAGCGCGCCCGGATCATCAAGCGCCTGGAGGTGGTGGATGCCTTCCGCCAGTCCGGAAACAAGCCGGAATGGATGATCATGAACGTGATCCCGGTGATCCCGCCGGATATCCGTCCCATGGTACAGCTGGACGGCGGCCGTTTCGCCACATCTGACTTAAACGACTTATACAGAAGGATCATCAACCGGAACAACCGTCTGGCAAGACTTCTGGAGCTGGGCGCTCCGGACATCATCGTTCGCAACGAGAAGCGTATGCTCCAGGAGGCTGTGGACGCCCTGATCGACAACGGCAGACGGGGAAGACCTGTAACAGGCCCCGGAAACCGCGCCTTAAAGTCCCTGTCCGATATGTTAAAGGGTAAGCAGGGCCGTTTCCGTCAGAACCTTCTTGGAAAGCGAGTGGACTATTCCGGCCGTTCCGTTATCGTTGTTGGACCGGAGCTGAAGATCTACCAGTGCGGTCTTCCCAAGGAGATGGCCATCGAGCTTTTCAAGCCCTTCGTTATGAAGGAGCTGGTTGCCAACGGAACCGCCCATAACATCAAAAACGCCAAAAAGATGGTGGAACGCCTCCAGACAGAGGTGTGGGACGTACTGGAGGATGTAATTAAAGAGCATCCCGTTATGTTAAACCGTGCTCCTACACTCCACAGACTTGGTATCCAGGCCTTCGAGCCCATTCTGGTCGAGGGTAAGGCCATCAAGCTCCATCCCCTGGTATGTACCGCGTTCAACGCCGACTTCGACGGCGACCAGATGGCTGTACACCTTCCTCTTTCCATGGAAGCCCAGGCGGAGTGCAGATTCCTTCTGCTTTCTCCCAACAACCTGTTAAAGCCGTCCGACGGCGGCCCTGTGGCTGTTCCGTCCCAGGATATGGTTCTGGGTATCTATTATCTGACCCAGGAAAGACCGGGAGCAACGGGAGAGGGAAAATACTTTAAGAGCAAAAATGAAGCGATCCTGGCCTATGAAAACGGCGTTGTGACTCTTCATGCAAGGATCAAGGTGCGTGTATCCAGAACTATGGCCGACGGCACCGAGATGACCGGCATCGTGGAGACCACCGTGGGCCGTATCCTCTTTAACGAGATCATCCCCCAGGACCTGGGCTTTGTGGACAGGACCATCCCGGGCAACGAGTTAAAGCCGGAGATCGACTTCCTTGTTAAGAAGAAACAGTTAAAACAGATCCTTGAGAAGGTCATCAACACCCATGGGGCTATGCAGACTGCTATTACCCTGGATGACATCAAGGCCATTGGCTATAAATACTCCACAAGAGCGGCCATGACCGTATCCATTTCCGATATGACCGTTCCGGCCTCCAAGAAGCAGCTCTTAGCCGACGCCGAGGCCACGGTGGACCGGATCGCCAAGAACTTCCGCCGCGGTCTTATCACCGAGGAGGAGCGTTATAAAGAGGTGATCGATACCTGGAAGGAAACGGACGATCAGCTGACCCACGACCTGCTGACGGGTCTGGATAAGTACAACAACATCTTCATGATGGCTGACTCCGGAGCCCGAGGCTCTGATAAGCAGATCAAGCAGCTGGCTGGAATGCGAGGCCTCATGGCCGATACAACCGGTCACACCATCGAGCTCCCCATCAAGTCCAACTTCCGTGAGGGTCTGGACGTACTGGAGTACTTCATCTCCGCCCATGGAGCCCGTAAGGGTCTGTCCGATACGGCTCTGCGTACCGCCGACTCTGGTTACCTGACCAGACGTCTGGTAGACGTATCCCAGGATCTGATCATCCGTGAGACCGACTGCTGCGAAGGAAAGGGAGAGATCCCCTATATGGAGATCGAGGCCTTTGCCGACGGCAAGGAGACCATCGAGAGTCTGGAGGAGCGTCTTACCGGCAGATATATTGCTGAGGATATCGTGGATCCCGATACGGGAGAGGTGGTCGTAAAGGCCAACCATATGTGTACGCCCAAGCGTGCGGCGGCCGTTATGAAGGTCCTGGATAAGCTGGGAAGAAAGACCGTTAAGATCCGTACAGTCCTGACCTGTAAGTGCCACATCGGTGTCTGCGCGAAGTGCTACGGCGCCAACATGGCCACCGGACAGCCGGTACAGGTGGGCGAGGCAGTCGGAATCATCGCAGCCCAGTCCATCGGTGAGCCGGGTACCCAGCTGACCATGCGTACCTTCCATACAGGCGGCGTTGCCGGCGGCGATATCACACAGGGTCTTCCCCGTGTCGAGGAACTGTTTGAGGCAAGACGGCCCAAGGGACTTGCCATCATCGCTGAGTTCGGCGGTGTGGTAACCATTAAGGATACAAAGAAGAAGCGCGAGATCATCGTTACGGATACAGAGAACGGAAACTCCAAGACCTACCTGATCCCCTACGGATCCAGGATTAAGGTACTGGACGGACAGGTGCTGGAGGCCGGCGATGTGCTTACCGAGGGTTCCATCAACCCCCACGACCTTCTGAAGGTAAAGGGCGTCCGCGCCGTACAGGATTACATGATCCGCGAGGTACAGCGTGTATACCGTTTACAGGGTGTAGAGATCAACGATAAGCACGTTGAGATGATCGTCCGTCAGATGTTAAAGAAGATCCGTGTGGAGGAGAGCGGAGACTCCGACGTGCTTCCGGGAACCTCCATGGACGTTCTGGATTTCAACGAGATGAACGAGAAGCTCATCGCCGAAGGAAAGAAGCCAGCGGAAGGAAAGCAGGTGATGCTGGGTATCACAAAGGCATCCCTGGCTACCGATTCCTTCTTATCCGCTGCATCCTTCCAGGAGACCACCAAGGTCCTCACCGAGGCAGCCATCAACGGCAAGGTGGACCACCTGATCGGTCTGAAGGAGAACGTAATCATCGGTAAGCTGATCCCGGCAGGTACGGGCATGAAGCGCTACCGTGATATCCATCTGGGAACCGATGCAGAATTCGAGGCCCGCCAGGCGGAGGCCATGGCCCAGCCGGAAGAGGATGCTCCCATTGAGGAAGCAGAGGAGATCATCTTAAATGAGGATGATACCCAGGAGGCAGAGGAGTGCTTCGAGGAAACGGAGCTCGCTGCGTCTGAAGAGGCTGAGGATACAGAAGAATAAAACATAGAAACCGAATTGCGGCGGGGGAGCAGAAAGCTCCCTCGCTGTTTCACATTTTGGAGAGTTAGGAAGGGACAACCACATGATCACATTCTTGTCCAGAATATTTATTAAAAATCATGACCAGGCAGAGGACCAGGGGGTCCGGCGGGCCTATGGGATGCTGTGCAGCATTGTGGGGATCGGCCTGAACGTGCTGCTTTTTATTGGAAAATACCTGGCAGGCGTTTTAAGCGGCTCCATTGCCATTACTGCCGATGCCTTCAACAACCTGTCGGATGCGGGTTCTTCGTTCATTACCCTGGTGGGCTTCCGGTTTTCCGGGATGAAGCCCGATGCAGACCACCCCTTTGGTCACGGACGGTTTGAATACATATCCGGCTTCGGAGTTTCCATGGTCATTATGCTCATGGGCTTTGAGCTGCTAAAAACATCCATCGAAAAGATCCGCACACCGGAGCCGGTGGAGGCCGGAGCCCTTTCCGTGGCCATCCTCTGTGTGTCCATCTGCGTAAAGCTGTATATGAGCTATTATAACCGGAAGATCGGGACCAGGATCGATTCAGAGGCCATGAAGGCCACGGCCATGGACAGCCTGAGCGATTCTGTGGCAACGCTGGCGGTCCTGGTTTCCATGATCGTCGCCCATTATACAGGCCATAACATCGACGGCTGGTGCGGCTGTATCGTGGCGTGCTTTGTGCTTTACGCCGGATACAGCGCTGCCCGGGATACCTTGAATCCGCTTCTGGGCCAGCCGCCGTCTCCGGAGTTTGTGGAGGAGATCAAGAGTCTGGTCCTGGCCCATGAGGAGATCATCGGGATCCACGATCTGGTGGTCCATGACTACGGCCCCGGAAGGCGGATGATCTCCCTTCACGGCGAGGTTCCGGGAAACTGCGATATCTTTGAGATCCATGACGTCATTGACCGGATCGAAAAGGAACTGAACCAGAAGCTGGGCTGTGAGGCTGTGATCCATATGGATCCCATTGAGGTGGATAACGAAAAGGTGGCGGAGGTAAGGCGGATCCTGGCCTTAAAGATCGCGGAGCGTTTAGAAGGCGTGACCATCCATGATCTGCGTATGGTACAGGGACCTACCCATACAAATCTGGTCTTCGACGCGGTGGTCCCCTATGGCTTTGGCAGGACCTATGACCAGGTGAAGGAGGAGATTGAAGCGATCGTCCAGGAAACCTGGGAAAACTATTATGCGGTGATCCAGGTGGAGCAGTCGTATATATAACAGAAGAATAGTGAAATGTGCACAAAAAAACATGAAAAAAGCGCAGAAAAAACTTGAATATCGCCAGAAAGATTGATATAATATCGTCACATGGTGCAATGTCCGGAAGACATGGCACAATATACTATTTTTCAGGAGGACAAGGATATGAGAAATTGGAAAAAAGTTTTACTGGCAGTGGTTCCGGCGGCTATGATGTTTTCCTTTACTGCATTTGCAGGACAGTGGCATCAGGATATGAACGGCTGGTGGTATGAGAACGAAGATGGCTCCTACTGCAAGAACGGCTGGTTCTGGCTGGATGGAAATGAGGACGGCGAGGCAGAGTGCTATTGCTTCGATAACGATGGTTATGCTCTCGTTTCCCTTTATAACCTGACCAGCAAGGCTGCCGGTTATGATGTAAATATGGACGGCGCATGGGTTGAGAACGGAGAAGTTCAGGTACAGCCCGTAGTCGAATAATTCCCATATAAAGAAGGAAGGAAATAAAATATGAAAAATTGGAAAAAGCTTCTGTTGACAGTAGTTCCAGCCACACTGGCCGTTTCCTTTACCGCATTTGCAGGCCAGTGGAGCCAGGATATGAACGGCTGGCGGTACGAGAACGACGACGGTTCCTACTGCCGGAACGGCTGGTACTGGCTGGACGGAAACCAGGACGGCATTGCAGAGTGCTATATTTTTGATAACGACGGCTATGCGCAGGTATCCCTTTATAACCTGACGGCCAAGGCCGGCGGTTGTGAGATCAACGACCAAGGCGCCTGGGTGGTAGACGGCGTGGTCCAGGAAAAGCAGGTGGAGGTCCCGGCGGCAGAGATCCAGCCGGCGGAGGAAGTGAAGCCCGACGCATCCAACGACCCGGCGGCTGTGGAGGCGTATCTGGCAGCCCAGGAAAAGACCAGTACCTTAGACAGCATGGATGCCCAGGCAGATATTAAGATGTCTATGACCATGGAAGGCGTCACCATTGACACCAATATGGATATGAACATGAAGACCCGCGGAGCCCAGACCGGAAAGCTGGAGTTCGTGGCGGATGGAAGCATGACCATGCTGGGAAGCGAGATCCCGTTCCAGATGTTCTATACAGACAATATGTACTATATGGACATGATGGGCATGAAGATGAAGCAGGAGATGCCTCTGGACGAGGCCCTGGATCAGGTTGCCAGCAATCTGGAGACCGTAGATATGGATCTGGCTATGATGAAGGATATGGCCATGACCACTGAGGATGGAAATACAGTCCTTACATACGGCATCAATACGGACAATATGAACTCCCTTTTAAACGGTATCGTTGGAGATATGGATACCCTTTACAACGGATATACGGTTTCCTACAATATCCGCAGTGCATCCGGTAAGGCCATTGTGGATCAGAACGGCTATTATGCCAAAGAGGATATGAGCCTGGATATGGATATGGTCATGACCGACAGCGAGACTGGAGAGTTTGAGACCGTTTCTTATGTGATGGAAATGCATATGAACATCAATAATCCGGGACAGGAAGTGAAATTTGAGCTTCCGTCCATAGAAGGCTATGAGGACATGGGCAGTGCTCTGGTATAGTCTCCAAAAAGTAAAATAAAAATTCCCGGCGGCGTTTCAAACGCTTCCGGGAATTTTTTTGCAGAACAGGGGAAAAACGGCTGACGCCTGGGCCTGTCTGTGGATAAATCAGCTACATCACATTCTGGGGCGTACCCTTTAACCACTTATCCACGTTGTCGAAAACAATAACGGCGCGTTTTTCCAGGGCCTCCTTTGTGGCAAAGGCCACATGGGGAGTGGCGATGACATTTTTTGCCGTAAGGAGCGGGTGGTCTTTGGAGACGGGCGGCTCAGTCTCAAATACATCGATCCCGGCTCCGGCCAGGCGGCCGTTATTTAAGGCGTCGGCCAGGGCGGCGCTGTCCACCACAGGACCGCGGGAGGTATTGATGAGGATGGCCGACGGCTTCATTTTTGCCAGCTCCTCTTTTCCAATGAGCCCCTTTGTCTCTGCGTTTAAGGGCGTGTGGAGGGAAACGATGTCACAGGAAGAGAGAAGCGTGTCCATATCCACATAGGTGATCCCGGGGATCTCCTTTTTGGTGCGGCTGTATGCCAGGACCTGACAGCCGAAGGCATTGGCAATGGCAGCAGTGCGGAGGCCGATGGCTCCGGTACCGATCACGCCGAATTTCTTCCCTTCCAGCTCAAAGCCAACCAGTCCGTCCTTGGTGCCCTCCTTCCGTACCACATCGTTGCAGGGGATCATATTCCGGTAAAGGGCGATGATCATACCGAATACCAGGTCTGCCACAGCGGCGGTGGAATAGCCCGCGCAGTTGCTGACCAGAACGCCATTGGCCTTACATGCGTCCATGGCGATATGGTCCACGCCGGTGAAGGCTACAGACAGCATTTTTAAGTTTTTGCAGCCGTTGATCACGTCGGCGTTCATGGGAAGGTTGGATACGGCAATGATATCTGCATCATGCCCGCGGGCAATAAGGGTTTCCGTATCGGTGACACGGGTGTTGTAATACACGATCTCCAGATCTGCAGGCAGCATGTCCTTTGCCATGGCCAGCAGTTTTTCATCGTTGACGCCCAGGGGCTCGATGATCACAAGTTTCATATCAGGTTCCTCCTTGCGGGACCGGAGCGATTCTGGCTCCGTGTCGTTTTCATGGTTTTATTGTAAGGCTTTTCCGGGAAACATTCAACTGTTTTCGCGAAAGACATATACTGGCAGTAAAGCTGTGAGAAAGCGGGGATGGCGGTGGTATCCGTGAGCCTCTGTATGATCGTGAAGAATGAGGAAGAGGTGCTTGGCCGGTGTCTGGACAGTGTGGCCGGATTTCCGGATGAGATCCTTGTGACAGATACCGGTTCCACAGACGGGACAAAGGATGTAGCCAGGGAGCGCGGGGCCAGGATCTTTGATTTTCCGTGGAGGGACGACTTTTCCGCAGCCAGGAATTTTTCGTTTTCCCAGGGAAAGGGGACCTATCTGTTCTGGCTGGACGCCGACGATGTGGTGCGCCCGGACCAGAGGCAGAGGCTGATGGAGCTGAAACGCCGGCTGGGGCAGGGAAACGGTCTGCCGGATATGGTGATGATGAAATATGCGGCGGCGTTTCACAGGGACGGTTCCCTGGCGGCCGCCTTTTACCGGGAACGGCTGATCCGAAGGGGACCGGAGGCCGTGTGGAGGGGCAGAGTCCATGAAACTGTACAACCATTTGGTATTATATGGAAGGAAGACATCTGGATCGAGCACCGGAAGCTGCGGATCCGGGACCCGGAGCGGAATCTGCGGATCCTGGAGTCCATGAGGAGGCAGGGAGAGGCGTTTGGTCCCAGGGAACAGTATTATTATGGAAGAGAGCTGGAGTTTAACCGGAGATACCGGGAGGCGGCTCTGGTATCCGGACGGCTTCCAGCCGTTTCTGGGAATGAAAGATTTGTAAATGGCAGATACTTATAGTAAGATAGGAGCGTTAAAATACCCGGCTCCGGGCCGGAAACAGAAAGGAAAACACATGGCAGAAGAAAAGAACTGTCTGAATGCAGACGAATATCTGGCAAATAATCCATTCATGCGTCATAATCATATGAAGATCGAAAAGATCTCCACCGAGTGCAGCGAGATCTCTATGGAGGTCCATCCGGACGGACTCAACATCATGGGCATGATCCACGGCGGACTCCTTTATTCCCTGGCGGATGTGGTAACGGGGCTGACCGCCCGGGCCGATGGGAGAAAATATGTGACCCAGAGCGCCCACGTGAATTTTATCGGCAACGTCTCCCAGGGAAAGGTAACGGCCCGGGGGATCCTGGTGCGCCGCGGCCGGGCCATCACCATCGTCCGGGGCGAGGTGACCGATGAGAACGGGAAGCTGCTGGCAGATGTGACAGCGGATATGTTCTGTGTGGGCTAGGAAAGAAGTGCAGGGATAAGAAACGGAGCCGGACTATGCCGGCTCCTTTCCTGAAAAGGCGGCGGCAGCAAGCTCGATGAAGCGGCGTTCGATGGGGGTCAGGCAGCTGTTTTTATGCCGGACAGTCATACGCCACTGGGCAAGAGGATCATCGGAATAGAGATAGAGCAGGTCCTGGCGCGCTTCCGGCTCTGTCACGTAAAGGGCGGGAAGAAAGGCAATGGCCAGACCGCATTCCGCCATGGCTATATTTGTTTTGGGATTCTGTACCGGGATCAGAGAAAGGCTGTGCAGCTTGTATTTTGTGACGATCTGACTGATATCCTCACATATTTTCTGACCTGGAACGCCGGAGATCAAGGCCTGGTTTTCCAAATGGTGCAGGGAAAATGCCTGGGGAGCGTTTATGGAATTCTTTTCCGGACACGCCACAAGACCGGCCAGCGGATGGGTCCGGGAAATTATAAAAAGCCTTGGGGCACGGGCAAGGATCTTGACAAAGCGGTTGGAAAGTACGTCTGCTCCGGAAGCAGCCAGCACAGACAGGTCCAGTTCACCGTTGTCCAGCCGGGACAAAAGATTGACGTGAATGTCCTCGGTCAGGGAGAGCTCCACATCGGGGTATTCCCTGTGGAGTATGGGGAAAACCTTTTCGGCCAGAAAGGGACTGGTGATGGAACCGGCCCCGATCTTTAAGGCGCGTTTCTGGGGAAGCAAAAGAGATGAGAGATTTTTTGAAAAGCGGGATTCGATTTCCTTTAAATCGGTAATGTACTGAAAAAACAGTTCACCTTCCGATGTAAGGGACAGGATCCCGTTATTTCGTATAAAAAGCGGAGCGCCCAGCTCCTTTTCCAGGCCTGTGAGAAAACGGCTTAAGGACGGCTGGGAAATATAAAGACATCGTGCGGCCCGGGAAATGTTTTTTTCCCGGGCAATTGTTATGAAATATTGACAAGTACGTTCATCGGGGATCATAGGCTTCCTCCTTACGGGGATTATGTAAAGTATATTTAGCTTGAGACATTGTACCATAGAATATAGAATATCTGCAATGGATATAGCATTTTATGTATACCGTATGAGCAAAAAAGTATTTTACAAAAACTTTATTTAAATTATAATATTTTTATAATTGCAGAATTTCATAAGAAAAGGAGGAAAATATGGCTGATACGACCGGACTTATAAAACAGTACGAAGCAGATATGATCGAAATCCGAAGATATCTGCACACAAATCCGGAGCTGAGCAACGAAGAGCACAGGACTACGGCCCTGATCCGGGAAAAACTGGAGGAATACGGGATCGAGATCATGGAAATCGGCCTGAAGACAGGGGTAGTCGGATTTCTGAAGGGAGGAAAGCCGGGAAAAACGGTTGCGATCCGGGAAGACATAGACGCTCTGCCTATGGCTGAAAAAACAGATCTTCCGTATGCCTCCTCTGTGGATAGAGTTTGTCATTCCTGCGGGCACGATATTCACACCACGGTTCTTCTGTTCTGCGCCAGGGTCCTTTCGGAACTCAGAAATGAGCTGAACGGAAATGTCCTGTTCTTATTCCAGCCGGCAGAGGAACGGGGAACTGGAGCCAGACAACTTCTGGACTGTAAATTTTATGAGCCTGTAAAGCCAGATGTGCTGGTGGGGCTGCATGTATCCCCGGAATACCCGGCGGGCTCCATCGGTCTGAAGGAGGGACCGGCCAACGCCTCCTGTGATACCTTCTATATTAAGGTGAGCGGAAAGGGAGGCCATGGGGCGCACCCGGAAAACTGCATCGATCCAATTGCCATAAGCGGTTACATACTGGCACAGCTTCAGACAGTCGTATCCCGTGAAAATCACCCGGCTTACCCGGCGGTTATGACCATAGGAAGCATTCACGGCGGAAAAGCTCCCAACGTGATCCCGGATTTTGTGGAAATGAGCGGGACCCTGCGAAGCCTGAACGCAGAAAGCCGGGAAAAGATGCAGGATGCCATTGAACGGATCTCCAGTTCCTGTGCGGAGGCCATGAGAGGGCATGCAGAGGTCCGATGGGAAAAGGGAATGCCGCCCCTGGTAAATGACGGGAGTGTGATCGGAGCGCTGCGGACGGCTGCGGAGGAGACGATCGGAGCGGACCATGTGATCACTGTACCGAATCCGTCTCTGGGATCAGAGGATTTCTCCTTCCTGTTCCCGCTTCTGGCGCCGGGAGCCCAGTTCCGGCTTGGGTCTGGAAATGATACAGATCCGAATACGCGCCACGGACTGCATAACTCAAAAAATGTTTTTGACGACAGCTGCATTGCAGCGGGTACGGCGGTTCTCGTCCAGTATACAAGAAACTTTTTAAAATAACGAGGAGGGTTACTATGGAAAAGAAGAAATTCCAGATTCCAACCACATGCGCACTTTTATTTATACTTATGATCGTATGTGCAGTCCTGACCTGGATCATTCCCGCCGGAGCTTATGAAATGGAGAAGGTGGGAAATCTCAATAAGGTTATCGCCGGGGACGTATCATGTGATCGAAAGTACCCCTGTGGGTCCCTGGGGCGTTCTTATGGCGGTTATGGCGGGCTTTTATAAGTCGGCAAAGCTGATATTTATGATCATGTTCTGCGGAGGCGCTGTCGCTGTACTTGAAAAAAGCGGATCCATCAACGCGGCCTTTGGACGCCTTGCTTCCAATAAGAAGCTCAACGCCCATGTACTGGCTCTCCTGATCATGGCGTTTATGTCTGTGGGCGGCGCAGCAGGCGTCTTTGCCAATCCGGTGGTCGCGCTGGTTCCCATTGGGATCATTCTTGCTACCAGTCTCGGATACGATGCGTTTACCGGCTTTCTGTTCGTATACATGGGAGCCTATTCTGGATTTAATGTAGGCTGGGCCAATGCCACTACCGTTGGCGTTGCGCATCCCATCGCGGAGCTTCCTATCTTTTCGGGATTTGAGGTCCGTGTCCTGCTGAATATTATTAACTTCGCCATCTGCTATTTCTTCACGGTGCGTTATATGAAAACGATCCGGAAGGATCCTATGAAGAGCCTGAATTATGAGGAAGGCATGTCGGTGGCCGACTTTATGGGAAGCAAGGGCGAAGCGGTGGAAACGATCCACACCTCCATGTCCTGGAAACATATGGTCAGCCTGCTGGGCCTGGTGGCAGCCATCGCGGTGATCGTGATCGGCTCCATTAAATTCTCCTGGAGCTATGATCAGATGGCGGCTACTTTCTTTGTACTGGCCGTAGGCTGCGGACTGCTCAACGGAATGGGCGTCAACGGAACCACAAAGGAATTTATAAACGGCTGCGCCAAAATGACCAATGCGGCATTCATTGTCGGATTTGCCAACGGCATCGGTGTGATCCTGTCCCAGGGCCAGATCTTAAATACCATCGTGAACTGGTTATCCATCCCGATCTCCAGCATGGGTTCTGTACTGGGAGCAAACTTTATGTTCATTGCCAACCTGCTGATCAATTTCCTGATCCCATCCGGATCCGGTCAGGCGGCGGCAGTAATGCCGTTAATGGTTCCCATTGCAGACCTGGTCGGCATCACAAGACAGGTTGCGGTTCAGGCCTTCCAGTTTGGAGACGGTTTCTCCAACTGCCTGTATCCCACGGCAGGAACCCTCATGGGAGCTCTGGCTATCGCGAAGGTGGACTGGACCAGATATGCGAAATGGCTGATGCCGCTTTTGGGCTGCCAGATCCTGTTATCCTTTGCCAGCCTGACGATCCTTCAGGCCATTGGATGGACCGGCTTATAAAGAACAGGAAACATGAGACAACTGTATCTGGCGTGTCATGGGACGGAATTCTGCATTTTTGAAGGAAAATTTGAGGTTTTTCCTTGACAGCCGGAAAAAGACTATATATAATAATGGGGCGTGCATGGGGTGCGCCCCATTTTTGTACGCAGAAGCAAGCTGAACAATACAGCAACCACAGACAATATCACAGGAGGTGAAAAGGATGCCTACATTTAACCAGTTAGTAAGAAAAGGAAGGCAGACCACAGCAAAGAAGTCCACAGCTCCGGCTCTTCAGAAAGGATACAATTCCCTTCAGAAGAAAGCAACAGACGTTTCCGCTCCGCAGAAGAGAGGCGTTTGTACAGCTGTTAAGACTGCAACCCCGAAGAAGCCGAACTCCGCTCTTAGAAAGATCGCCAGAGTTCGTCTCTCCAACGGTATCGAAGTAACAAGCTATATCCCGGGTGAGGGACACAACCTTCAGGAGCACTCTGTTGTTCTGATCCGCGGTGGCCGTGTAAAGGACCTTCCGGGTACCAGATACCACATCATCAGAGGTACTCTTGATACTGCCGGCGTAGCCAACAGAAAGCAGGCCCGTTCCAAATACGGTGCAAAGAGACCGAAAGATAAAAAGTAATCGCAAAGCGATTACTGCTACCCAAACGTAGCAAAGCGGAGTTTGGGTTTCCCGCCCCAGTGAGGGCAGCCAGAAGCTCTGAGACTCCACAAAATTTGGACCCACTAACAGCAGTAAAGTGTATACGGAAACCGGATTTCCGTAATTTAGTGCCGGTGATATTGGACCTGTCGGTTGCAGGACACAGATATAGACCCGCGCGCGAACACATTTTATGGAAACATGTGAGTACCGATGAGCTAATCAATTATGTATGATTAAGGAGGGAAGTAACGTGCCACGTAAAGGACATACTCAGAAAAGAGACGTATTAGCAGATCCCCTGTACAACAACAAGGTTGTTACAAAGCTGATCAACAACATCATGTTAGACGGCAAGAGGGGCGTTGCTCAGAAGATCGTTTACGGCGCTTTTGAGGAAGTTGCAGCAAAGACCGGAAAAGACGCAGTAGAGGTTTTTGAAGAAGCCATGAACAACATCATGCCTGTTCTGGAAGTTAAGGCAAAACGTATCGGCGGCGCCACATACCAGGTACCGATCGAGGTTAAACCGGAGAGAAGACAGGCCCTGGGACTTCGCTGGATCACTCTCTATTCCAGGAAGAGATCTGAAAAGACCCAGATCGAAAGACTCGCAAACGAAATTATGGATGCAGCAAACAACACCGGTGCATCTGTAAAGAAGAAAGAGGAAATGCACAAGATGGCAGAGGCCAACAAGGCATTTGCTCATTACAGATTCTAAAAGGAGGACAAATCCTTGGCTGGAAGAGAATATCCGTTGGAGAGAACCAGAAATATCGGAATTATGGCTCATATCGATGCCGGTAAGACAACGACCACTGAGCGTATCCTGTATTACACTGGTATTAACTATAAAATTGGTGATACTCACGAAGGCACAGCTACCATGGACTGGATGGAGCAGGAGCAGGAGAGAGGTATCACGATCACATCAGCCGCTACCACCTGCCACTGGACTCTTCAGGAAAAGACGAAGCCCAAGGCAGGCGCTCTGGAGCACCGTATCAACATCATTGATACCCCAGGCCACGTAGACTTCACTGTTGAGGTTGAGCGTTCCCTGCGTGTTCTGGACGGCGCTGTCGGCGTTTTCTGTGCAAAGGGCGGTGTTGAGCCTCAGTCCGAGAACGTATGGCGTCAGGCTGATACCTACAACGTACCGAGAATGGCATTCATCA
>CAJMRM010000048.1 GCA_905215775.1 uncultured bacterium | reverse complement strand
GCATACTTCTGAAACTCTACCGGAACAGATTCTCTCCCATATGCAATTTTAACCTCATGTCCTTCACTTTCCAAGAAAGTAGCGATATCTGTACAGATTCTTCCTGTGCTTCGAATTCCACAAACAACATTAATCAACAGAACCTTCACTTATTGTCCTCCTGTTTTTATTAATAGTAGAAAATTTCTCTATGATTGTTTCATAGCTGACATTTGAAGCATAGTTGTCTTTCAAGAAATGGAATCCCTTAGTACCTGGCACATTTAAATTCTCTTTTGATATTTTTTTTAAAATTTTATCAAACGCACATATATCATTACTCTCACACCACCAGCCAAATCCCCCTTCCTCAATCACTTTCCCTATATCCGTATTGGAATCAGTACAAGCCAGTACTGGAAGTCCAGCCTGCATATAAGAAAGTAACCGGCTCGGAAAGTTTGGTATTGTGAATCTATGGTCCAGGAATATCATCCCCACATCACAGACAGCGATCATACGATCATAGTCTTCTCTGGGAAGTGTTTTTATCAAATGCATATTTTCTGGCCTGTATTCATCAAAAAATGTTTTCAGTTTTTCAAATTCCGTGCCGTTTCCAACAATCAAAAAAAACGCCTCCGGGTTATCCAATTGCGTTTTCAGACAATCTATAAGAAATGGTATTCCTTGCGGCTTTCCCAAATTTCCACCATACACAAATACCGTTTTCTTTAATGGAATTTGATATTTTTTTCTAAGTTCAGCCCGTTCGCTGTCGCTAATTCGAATCTCCTGCGCTTCGATACTATTGGGACATATCTCAACTCGCTTTGCATCTATTTCCGGATTGTGCCTAAGCACATAATCCACATTTGCCTGTGACATACAACCGATATGATCCGATATTGCATAAAGTGCCTTTTCTTTTTTACGAAAATAATGATATAATAGCCCTTTTAGCCCTGTTTTACTTAGCATATGCATATCCAAAGCATTTTGCGGAAAGATATCTTTCAACATTAAATATGTAACGGCGTTATCTCTCTTTTTTATGTATTTTACAACTCCCACTAATGTAATAGGAGGTGTTGGATACAGCACCAAATCAAATTTTATACCCTTAAAATATCGTTTTACTCCCTCTATATATTGCCGTTCTATCATTAACATAGAAAGACCTTTTTCAATCACATTTGTCTTCTGAATGTTTCCAATTCTAAGTTTCAAAATGCGAGTATTTTCCTTTGAAACAATATAAGTTTCAAGATTACATCTTCGTTCTACTGGTGAAACCGCATAAATATTATGACCATGCTTCACAAATTCACGAATCAAATCCGTATAGATGTTATGCTCAGTTATAGAATTAAAATCTAATAATGATAAAAATAAAACATTCATTCCCTAATTCCTGCTATAAGTTTCTTTTAATTAAATAGTTGTCTTGCTGGGATACCAACATATTTTCCGGATCTTTCAATATCCTCGACAACCACAGCCCCAGCCCCTATCATACAGTCTGAGCAGATCGAAATATTATTGCTTACAACTGCCCCGGCTCCTATCCAGGTCTTTTCCCCAATCCGTACAGTTCCTGCAATATGTGTCCCAACTGATATATGAACGTAATCTCCGATCATACAGTCATGGTCAACGGTCGCTCCAGTATTGATGATGCAGCCTTTTCCAATAACCGTATCCGAATTCACAACGGCCCCGGCCATCACCACTGTCCCTTTGCCGACGGATACCCTTCTACTGATAATGGCACCTGGATGGATCAGTGTGACGATGTTATATTCTGATAGTTTTTCCTGTATCTGTTCGCGGATTTTTGCATTACCGACTGCTACAATAAAATCCCATTTTTTGTAGTTTATACAATCATTCAGTGTGCCAGCTACTTCAAATCCGGTACAGTCTTTTATCGAGGGATTATCGTCTAGAAATATGATTTCCTGATAGCCGTTTTTTGTGGCAATATCGGCGATTACTTTTCCATGGCCACCGGCTCCGATGATCACCAGCCTTTTCACTATCTCCATTTCGTCACCATGCTCTCCGGAGTCCCCCGGAATACTTCCATCGTAGCCGATGTTTCCGAACAGATTCCTTCTTTCTTCACTACCGCCTTGACTGTCTGAAGGATGATCTTCAAGTCTCCGAAAAGAGAGAGATGGTCTACATAGTAAACATCCTTTTCAAACTTCTCCTCCCAGGTGATGGCATTCCTTCCATGTACCTGGGCATAACCGGTCACTCCTGGACGCACCTCATGCCGTCTCTTCTGCTGTGCATTGTAAAGAGGAAGATACTGCACCAGCAACGGCCTCGGCCCCACCACGCTCATATCCCCCTTTAGGATATTAAATAACTCCGGCAGTTCATCCAGGCTGCTGGCTCGCAGCTTCTTACCAAAGCTGGTCAGCCGTACCTCATCCGGCAACAGCTCCCCATTCTCGTCCCTGGCATCGGTCATGCTGCGGAACTTGTACATCTCAAAGATCCTTTCCTCCTTTCCTGGACGTTTTTGTTTGAAGATCACCGGGCTTCCCAGTTTTACCCGCACCAGGACCGCTGTGACCGCCATGACCGGGGACAGCACAATGATCGCTCCCGCCGACAGTACAATATCCAGGAATCTCTTTATGTAGTCTCGGTACAGCCGCTTAGTCATTGAAACAGCTCCTTATGATCTTGATAATGGTATCCTGCTCCTCCGCCGTCATCTTATTATCACTCGGCAGGCACAGTCCCCTCTGAAAAAGATCCATCCCCACATCCAGTGGCTTTCCATCTTTCCCGACAGCCCCTCCGGCAATATAAGCATTAGTCCTTGCCCGTCCGTTCCCTTCCCGGGTCACAAACCCGTTCATCCGGAAGATCGGCTGCATATGCATGGGCTTCCAGATGGGACGCCCCTCGGCGTTATACCTTGCCAGCGTCTCCAGGATCTCCATGGGGCAGCTCTTTCCCGGTTCCGGAAGGTACAGGGATTCCTGTTCCCCGCGCACCTGCCGGCACATGGCCTCCGGATCGATGACCAGGCAGGACAGCCAGTAGTTGGGCTCGGAGTTTTCGGCGTCGAACGGATTCATTTGTACCGGAAGGTCCTTAAAGCCCTCCCTGTACCGCTCGTAAATGGCCTTCTTCTGCGCGATGTGCTCCTTTAAGTATGGGAACTGCCCCCGCACCACCCCGGCAATCACGTTGCTCATCCGGTAGTTGTAGCCCACTTCCTCGTGCTGGTACCAGGCCGCGTTCTCCCGGGACTGGGTGGACCATTTCCGGGCCCGGTCCGCCGCATCCTTATCATCGGTCAGAAGCATTCCCCCGGCAGAGCCGGTGATGATCTTGTTTCCGTTGAAGGAAATGGCGTTATAGGTACCAAAGGTCCCGGTCTGCTGTCCCTTATAGGAAGCCCCCAGGGATTCCGCCGCATCCTCGATGATCATGGCCCCATGGCGTTCACAGACAGCCCACAGCTCATCGATCTTTCCCGGCGTCCCGTATAAATGGGCCATAACAACGACCCGGACCTCCGGATATAGTTCAAAAGCCTTTTCCAGAGCCACTGGATCCATGTTCCAGGTGTCGTATTCGGTGTCAATGAACACCGGGACTCCGCCCTCATACACTACCGGGTTTACCGTGGCAGAAAAGGTCATGTCCGAGCAGAACACCTTCTCCCCGGGCTTTACCCCGGCCAGCTTCACGGCCAGGTGGAGGGCAGAGGTGCCGGTGGCCAGGGCCACGGCATACTTACATCCCACGGCTTTACAGGCCAGACGCTCTACCTCGTTGATATTTTCCCCGACTGTGGACATCCAGTTCTTTTCATAGGCATCCTTCATATACTTCAACTCTTGCCCGTGCATGGTGGGCGAGCTGAGCCAGACCTTCTTTTCAAATGGTGTAAACCGTTCTTCAGCATGGAACATGTGATCATCCCCCTTGTTTCTGACAGAAAAACATCCTGTTTCCACAGGATGTTTTTCTTCTGGTTAAGGACCCGGAAACGGGCCTTTCTGTTTTTCTTTTACTGTTTGATTCCTTGGGCTTTTGCTCCGGGAATGAAGCTCCGGATCCATCCAGCACTTTTATCTTAGTTGTGCTTTTGGAACTTTGGCCCTGTTTCTGGCGTAAGGCTGTATTTCTCACAGTACTTTCCAGCCTTTTGGGAAAGCTCCAATATCTTTCACCCTCCAGATGGGCCGGATATCAGGCCTTTACACCCGCCGGATGATATGTGGTCACAATCCGCATCACATCCTCCCGGATCCCGTCCCCATCCTCATTGGCGGTCACATAAAGCTCCTCCAACTGCTCCTCAAACCTCTCCATATCAAACTCGATGGGCTTTCCGATATGAATTAACTTATTCGGCGTATCCTGCATCCCTTCCTCGTTCATGAGAAGCTCCTCATATAACTTCTCCCCAGGCCGCAGCCCCGTGAACACGATGGGGATATCCACATCCGGTGTGTACCCGGACAGCCGGATCAGGTTCTTCGCCAGGTCCAGGATCTTCATGGGCTCCCCCATGTCCAGGACGAAGATCTCCCCGCCCCTGGCATAAGCCCCGGCCTGTAATACCAGGGACACCGCCTCCGGGATCGTCATAAAGTACCGGATGATATCCGGGTGGGTCACCGTCACCGGACCGCCCTGCTCGATCTGCTTTTTAAAGAGCGGGATCACGGACCCGTTGCTCCCCAGTACGTTCCCGAACCGCACGGCCACAAAGTCTGTTTTTGACCTTGCGTTCATCATCTGCACCACCATCTCGCACATCCGCTTGGACGCCCCCATGATGTTGGTGGGGTTCACGGCCTTGTCCGTGGAGATCAGCACGAAACGCTTGGTTCCATACTTATCTGCCGCTTTCGCCGTCTTATATGTACCGAACACGTTGTTCTTGATGGCCTCGTTGGGGCTGTCCTCCATGAGGGGCACATGCTTGTGGGCCGCCGCATGGTACACGATGTCGGGACGGTATTTCTCAAACACCGTCTCGATCCGGTGGGTGTTCCGGACGGAGCCAATGAGCACCACCAGGTCCAGGTCCGGATACTTTTCCTTCAGCTCCAGCTGGATGTCGTAGGCGTTGTTCTCATAGATATCAAAGATAATTAACTGCTTCGGATTATGGCTCGCCACCTGGCGGCACAGCTCGCTTCCGATGGAGCCGCCTCCCCCGGTCACTAAGACCACCTTTCCGCTGACGTAGCCCATGATCTCGTCTAAGTTCACCCGGATGGGATCCCGGCCCAAAAGGTCCTCGATCTCCACGTTCCGGAGCTTGGCGATGCTCACCTCGCCGTTGATCAGTTGGTAGATGCCCGGCAGGATCTTCACCTGGCAGCCCGTCTCCCGGCAGATCTCGATGATGGCCTTACGCTCCTTGGCAGAGGCCGACGGAATGGCGATATAGATCTCGTCGATCTTATATTCCACCGCAAGCCGCGGGATGTCGTTCCGGTTCCCGGCCACGGGAACGCCGTTTAGGAACTTCCCGGCCTTGTTCTTATCATCGTCCACAAAGCAGACCACGCAGCCGTTGACCAGGGAGCTGGTGGTCATTTCCTTTAAGATCACAGAGCCGGAGGTCCCGGCGCCAACGATCATGATCCGCTTTGCCGCTTTTTTGCTGTGATTCCCGAATAAGGAGATCACCACACGGTAGGAGAGGCGGATCCCCAGCTCCTCGGCACAGAGGGCCGCAAAAGACACCAAAAAGAAGCTCCTGGGCACGGAAAGCTGTAAGAGCACCATCCCGGCGATCTGTACCAGGGAGGCCAGGCCGCAGGCTGCCACCACATGGAGGGCTTCCCGGACCCCGGCCACGCTCCACATGGTGGAGTACATCCGGGCCAGGAAGAAGATCACCAGGGAGGCCAGGATATAACAGGGAAGGAACTCCAGGGCCGCCCGGGCGTATTCCGGCGGGATCTTAGAAATATTTAAGTCAAACCGGACAAAAAGGCCTAAAAAAGAGGCCAGGCAGAGCGCAAAAACGTCTGCGGCCATTAAAATGCCCATGCGGACGCGCTTGTCCCTGGGCAGGTATTTTTCCAGAAATTCGTACATCAGATCTTCCTCGGATTCGTTTTTTTCACAGGGCCCGGAGCGGGAGTCCGGCCTTCAGAGCCCGTTTTACTTCCCATAATCGTCCTTGTCGGAAGTGGTATTTTTTTATGAATATCGTATACATTGTATGTATATTATAAAAAAACAGAGCAATATCCTTAATTTCTCCGGGCATGGAAAGCGCCCCGTTTTTCCGGCTGCTCTGCCTGGGAAATACCCATAAAATACCTGCAAAAATCCTAAGGAAATACCCCCATATCCTTGACAGACAAAGGGAAAAAAGTTATGATAAATACACTGGCGGTTTTTAGGGAAATCTCTGGGAGTAAGAGCGTAGGAGAAAGGAAAAATGGATAACAATTCTACATACGAGCAGTATGAACAGGAAATCGATCTGAAGGATCTGATGTTTGCGGTGCTCCATAAATGGAGACCGGTGATTCTTGTGGCGGTGGTCCTGGCGGTGCTCCTTGGCGGGGCCAAGGGCGCGATGACATACAGGCAGCAGAATGATCCTGAGGTCAGCAAGGAGACCAGGGAAAAATACCAGGAGGAGCTGGATCTCTACGAGAAGAATAAAGAGACGGCGGAGCGGGAGATCGAAAAT
This sequence comes from uncultured bacterium, assembly GCA_905215775.1. Taxonomy (GTDB): domain Bacteria; phylum Bacillota; class Clostridia; order Lachnospirales; family Lachnospiraceae; genus Alitiscatomonas. Next base: position 17,386 of record CAJMRM010000048.1, on the reverse strand, counting down.
CTGAAGACAGACATCGCGAACCAGCAGGAATACCTGGATAAATCCATCTGGATCAATATGAGCCCTTATGATGTATGTGAATCCAGGATCGATATGTATGTGACCACCGGATATGAGATCATGCCGGGAATGGTCTACCAGAACCAGGATTACACGGATACGATCCTCCAGGCGTACCAGGGTCTTCTGACCAGCAGCGCCGTGATGGAGGATGTGGCGAAGAATGTGGGGACAGAGCCCAGATATTTAAAGGAACTGGTCAATGTGACCATCGGAACCAACGGCGGGCAGTTAAACCATCTTCTGACCATCAACGTTAAGCATAAGACCAAGAGCGACGCCAAGAAGGTCATGGATGAGATGCTGGATCACATGAACGAGCTTCACAGCCAGGTGGTTGCCAGCATCGGTGAGCATACGGTGAACACGGTCAACAGCAGCGTCAGCGCCATGGTGGATCTTTCTCTGGCGGATACCCAGCGGGCGGAGACAGAACGGCTGACCAGTCTGAACAACAGCCTGGAGGAGAAGCAGAAGACGCTGGACGAGATGGAGGAGCCCAAGGAGGCGGCCAGCTCTGCGATGGCGGCTTTAAAGAGCGGGATCAAGTATGCCGTTCTGGGCGGCGTCCTGGGCGGCTTCATGGTAGTATTCTTTATCTGTGTGGCTTTCCTCATGAGCGATAAGCTGTACTCTGCCAAGGAGTTAAAGAACCGTTACCGCGTTAAGATCCTGGGCACCATGCCCATCCGCCGGAAAAAGCCCCTGGGTAAGATCGATGCATGGTTAAACCGTATGGAGGGCCGCTCCGTAGAAGGAAATGCGGATACAGGATATGGGCTGATCACTGCCAATATCCGGAACTATGCGGAAAACATGAAGACCATTCTTGTGGCGGGAACGGCTGATCCGGCTGTCCTTTCGGAGGTGGCTGACAGACTGGCGGCAGGACTTGCCGGGGTCCGCGTCGTGGCTGGAGGAAATATGCTCCAGGATGCAGAGACCTTGAAGAGGCTTCCGGGATGTGACGGAGTGGTTCTTGTGGAGCAGTGCATGGACGCGAAATACAGCGCGGTTGCCATGGAGATCGAACGAGTGACGGATCTGCAGAAGAGTGTGATCGGATGCGTTGTGTTTGAATAGGTAATTAGAAGGAGGCCGTTTGCGTGACCCCGTTATGAGGCGCACAGACGGTCCTTTTTTATTTTATGGAGCGGAAGGGAGGAAGAGCCGTTCTGTATGAAACGGGGCGTTTGGGGATACTCTTATATCAGTGACAGGCGGAGGAGGGAATACACGGGGCATGGTTCTGGCGTTCTGCCCATCATCCGGACGGATGCATTATCGAAATATAGATAATATACAAATTCGGGTAATCCTGGTTTAATAGAAACAAAGGAGGGGATGAACATGGTAAGTTACGAACGTTTATGGAAAACAATGGAGAAGAAGGGAATCAGCCAGTACCGGCTGATCAACCATTATAAGATCAGCGCCGGCCAGATCGGCCGGATGAAAAAGAATATGCATGTTTCCACCCATACCCTGGAGGTATTCTGCAATATTTTACAGTGTCCTGTGGAGGATATTGTAGAGGTGATCCTGGATCCCCAGGAACCAGACGGAAAGGAACCGTCCAGCGCCGGAGGCAGGGCGGCTGGAAGAACCGCAGCCGGGGCCAGGGATGCCAAAAAAGCGGAGGGCGTCACCAGAGATAAGGCGCCTGGAAAGCCAGAATCCAGATCCGGAGTCCAGGGAACCGGAAAGACCGCAGCTGTCACCGGAGATAAGCCGGCCGGAAAAGCAGAAGCCCATGCCGGCGGAAAAACGGATGGGAAGCTTCCGTCCGGTTCCCGGGAGGGAAACAAGTAGGTAAGGAGAACTCGGGATGGTCAGATATACGCGCCTGTGGGAGACCATGGAGAAAAGGGGGATGAGCCAGTACCGCCTGATCCGGTATCATGGGATCAGCGCGGGACAGATGCACAGGCTGAAGAGGAACATGAGCGTTTCGACCCAGACCATTGAACGGCTTTGCCGGGTGCTGGAATGCCGGGTGGAGGATGTGATGGAGGTTGTGCTGGAGGATTCCGGGACAAAGGGTTAAAAGGCTCTGGAGCCGCGGGCCGGCCTGCGGGACTTCCTTTTTTTGCAGTTCCGGTGTATGATAGTAAAAAACGTCCGGGAGGTTTTCGTATGGAATATTATGGTACGCTGGGGCCGGCCTGCGGCAGTGTGCAGACGCTGAGGGAGATGCTGGCAGCCGGGATGACAGGCGTAAGGCTCAATCTGTCCCATGGGGATCTGGAGGAAAACGGGCATTGGATCCGTATGGTGCGGGAGGCCGGAAGGGAGCTTCACACCCAAGTGCAGATCCTCATGGACCTCCGGGGGCCGGAGCTGCGTCTGGGGAAGCTGAAGGAGGAGATTTCAGCAGAAGAGGGCAGTTGTCTGATCCTGGGAGACGGAGGCCTTCCGGTTTCGGAGGAGGCGCTGGCGTATATGGGTCCGGGAGACCGGATCCTTATTGACGACGGGAAGGTGGAGCTGGAGGCAGAAGCCGGAGCCGCACCGCCCGCCAGCGGATGCCGGATCAGGGCCCGGGTGGTCCGGGGCGGGCTCATAAAGTCCGGGAAAAGCCTGGCCATTGAGGGAAAGGCTGTCCCTATGCCTACGCTGACGGAAAGCGACCGGAAAAATATAAGGGCGGCCGTTTCCTATGGGATCACCGGGGTAATGCTGCCCTTTGTGCGGAATAAAGGGGATCTTCTGGCTTTGAGGGAGGCCCTTGAAGAGGCAGGGGCCGGAGGGATTCGGGTCTTTGCCAAGATCGAGAATCTTCAGGGGGTGGAGTCCATAAAGGAGCTTCTTCCTTATTGCGATCATGTGGTGATCGCCAGAGGGGATCTGGGAAACGCCATGCCTTTATGGAAGCTGCCCGGGGTCCAGAAGAGGCTGGCCAGAGAATGCCGGGAAGCCGGAAAGCCGTTCATGGTGGTGACCCAGATGCTGGATTCCATGCATGAGCGGGCGGTTCCCACCAGGGCCGAGGTCCTGGATATATATAATGCAGTGCTGGACGGCGCTTCGTCCCTGATGCTCACAGGGGAAACGGCGGCGGGCAGCTACCCGGCCCAGGCGGTGGAATACCTGGTGAAGACGGGAGAGGAAGCGCTGAAGGATATGGGGGAGGCCTAGTTCTGGGCCTCCTCCCACATTTTTACGGGCATTCCGTTGACCTCCACGTTATTTTCCACGGCGATGACCAGGCAGCGCCGTCCCTCGATGAACCGGGTCTCCACCAGGTCCAGCCGTTCGGGATTGACCTTGATGTCCACATCCGGCGTTTTTACGGCAAACTTTCCGGCGCCGGTGATGGCTGGAACCAGGATGGCCGTATCTTCTCCTGCGGCTTCCTTATAAACGGTATCGAAATGCTCCAGCTTTTCCGGCTCCACGCCGCTTTTTTCCAGAAGGTCGCGGACCTGGGGCTTAGTAAGTGTCAGAGGCTCCATGTCTTCCTTGTGCTCCTCCTCCAGCTCGGTGAGGGTTTCATGGATCTGGCGGACGATGGCGTAATCGCAGGAATCACCCAGGGTATCGGAAAGGATCTCCTGGAACGCTTCCTTCTGGGAGCGGAAGGAGATGGGCGACGGCGCGCCCAGGCAGGCATCGATGAATTCGGTGTGCAGCTCCTCGGGATTTTTGGAAAAATAGAGGAGGCTGTGAATATCTGTGGAACGGTCGTTGAAGGCCGGGAACAGGAAGCCGGTCATAGGCGGCTGCACCCACCAGTCTCTGGGCCGTTCCTCGATGAGGTTGGTGGCCTCATTGTAGGAGAGCCCCGGCTCTGACAGCTTCACCGGGCAGATGCAGCAGAGGATATGGTGGTAGACCTCCTCGGAGGCGTCGAACATTTCTTCATTGTCCGAGGACTTTCCCGGAATATCGTAGGCGCTATGGATCAGGATGATGTAATAGTTTTCGCCGTAGTCGTAGTTTTCAATGACTTTATTATAGAAGGAATCCACAGTTTCATCGTCCGCCAGCTTTTCCTCCTTAAGCTTCATAAGCAGGGCATGGGCGCTGTCCGGGCCTTCGTCGCGGATGGAATACTCCAGGTTGTGGAGATTTTTTCCGATGCCTCCGGAAAGGGTCTTTTTAAAGATCTCATAATATTTGAAGATCTCCTCCTCGGAAAGAGCAAAAAAGGCCTCCTTCAGAGTCGTCCGGATATTTTTTTCTGCATCCACGTAGCAGCCGCAGATGCGGGTGATGGCGTTGTTGTCTTTTTTGAACTGTTTCTTTATTTCTGAAATTTCGCGTTTATTCATAATAATCTCCATTCTGCCGCCAGGCAGCGGCATGACCAGTTATTTCTGCTCCGGCTCCCGGGTGCGGTCCGCAAGGGCCCGCAGGCCAAGAGTGTATACGTCGGCTCCCAGGCCGACGATGATCCCGGTGGCGATGGGGGAGATCACCGAATGGTGCCGGAACTCCTCTCGTTTATGTATATTGGACATATGGAGCTCGATCAGAGGACACTCCAGCATTTCCAGGGCATCGGAGATCCCGTAGCTGTAATGGGTCCATGCCCCTGCGTTGATCATGACCCCGTCGTAATGCTCTGTATAGGCCTCGTGGATCTTGTCCACCATTTTTCCTTCGTCGTTGGTCTGGAAGCAGGTGACGGAAACGCCCAGCTCCCGGGCCAGCTTCTGTACATTCTCATTGATCTCATCCAAGGTGACGGTCCCATACTGTTCCGGATTTCTTTTTCCGAACATGTTGTGGTTGACGCCGTGAAGCAGCATAAATTTTCTCATTTTCAGTACCTCCTGCCGGGATCTTCTGCGCCCGGTACCGAATATTTTACATGGGTTTCCGGCAGTTTGCAAGCGGAGGGTGGAGAAAATTCTTCTGGGTATGGGATGGAATTTTATGTACGGGGGATAAAACGATTCCGGATGGAGGAAACTATATGAGAGGGACCGGTGCAGCGGAAGCGCTGAAAATCGGATCCGTTCCAAATACGATAAGAAAGAGAGGGATCGAAGATGAGCAGATTTTTACAATGCCCCGACTGCCATGGTGTCGCCCTGGTGATCTGCGGGAAGGAGGATGCGGGCTGCGGGACTTATGATAAGCTCCACGCCAATACCACCGACGCGGCCCTGGAAAAGCACCTTCCGGTGGTGACGGTGAAAAAGGATGTGGTCCAGGCAAAGGTGGGAGAGAATGACCATCCCATGGAGGAGGAGCATTACATTACCTGGGTGTACCTGGAAACCACCAGGGGAGGAAGCCTCCGGGTCTTAAAGCCGGGAGACGCGCCCCGGGTGGAGTTCCGTCTGAGCGACGGAGAGCGGCCCCTGGCGGTATATGAGTACTGTAACCGCCACGGGCTCTGGAAGGCGGAGCTGGCCCAGAAGTAGGAAAGCCGCCGCCTGCCTTTACAGGGCGATCAGGCTTTCGTCGTCCGGCACAAAGATGCTGCCGCCGTAATATTTCTTCCCTTCGCTCTTATACAGCCGTTCGCGGCCTGCGACGTTGCTGTCTTCCGTATGCCACAGCACCAGATTGGGGATCTGCATGGCCTGGGCCAGCTCGCAGGCGTCCTTGACGGTGCTGTGGTGTTTTTCGTAGGGCTTCCACAGGTCCCGCTCCACATAAAGGCAGAAGGCCTCATGGAGCAGCCAGTCGCAGTCCCGTACATATTTTTCGCACACGGGATTATAGGGCTCGTCCCCCAGGAAGGTCAGCTTTTTCCCATTATTTAAGGTGAGGCTGAAGCCGAACTGGCGGGCCTTGGTGGAGTGGATGTCAAAAAAGGTCACGTCATAGCTTAAGATCTGCCGGTGATCTCCGTCCTTTAAGGGATCCAGGTGGATCCGGCTGTCCAGAAAACGGAAGTGCTTTTCCTGGATGGTCAGGCGGCACAGGGTACGGATGGTCTCCACCAGGTCTTCATGGCAGTAGATATAGGCGTCTCCCTGGTACTGGTCCTTTAGCATCCCGGTGGCGATCATCCGGATCATCCATACGATGCCCAGAATATGATCGGTGTGCTCATGGGTCACAAAGATGTGGTGGATCCGATGGATGGGAACCTGCATGTTGTCCAGGATCTTTAAGATCCCGTTTCCGCCGCCGGCATCCACCATAAAATATTCGTCGCTGTCCCTGAGGGCAAAGCATGTATTATAAAGATTGGTCACCGCCGCATTGCCGGTTCCAAAAACGTAAAGAAGCTCCCGGTCCATGAAAAAATCCCCTTTCTGGTCTGGTCTTTTAAATATGAATATGTTACTATAAAATGGAAGGAAAAGCAATCACCGGCGGAGGAAAAGTAGGAAAACAGGGGAAGTTTCAAAGGGGCTCTGCCGGAAGTGTGTTGTGGGAGGAATTGAATATGAGAGATTTGGCGTACCTGAAGCTGCTGGCCAGGGAGTATCCCAATGTCCAGGCAGCGTCCAGCGAGATCATCAACCTGATGGCCATCCGCGGCCTTCCCAAGGGGACGGAATACTTTTTCAGTGACCTGCACGGGGAATACGAGGCTTTTGTCCATCTCCTTCGGAGCGCGTCGGGTATCATCCGGGAGAAGATCTCCGAGACCTTTGGCTATGTGATCTCCGATGAGGATGAGATCGCCCTGGCAAACCTGATCTACTATCCGGAGCGCGGGCTGCGGGCGGCAAGGCGGGAGAACCGGTTTACAGAGGACTGGCAGAGGATCACCATTTACCGGCTTGTGTGTATCTGTAAAGAGGTGTCGTCCAAATACACCCGGTCCAAGGTGCGTAAGAAAATGCCGCCGGCGTTCGCTTATATCATCGACGAGCTGATCCATGTGGATTACAGCGATGAAAATAAGAAGGTCTATTACGATGAGATCATCCGCTCCATCATCGACAGTGAAATGGGCGCGGAATTCATCGAGGCGCTGTGCAATCTGATCCAGAACCTGACCATCGACAATCTCCATATCATTGGGGATATCTTTGACCGGGGCCCCAGAGCGGATATCATTATGGAAGAGCTGATGCAGTTCCACGATGTGGACATCCAATGGGGAAACCATGATATTTCCTGGATGGGGGCGGCCACAGGCAACCTGGCCTGCATCTGCAACGTTCTGCGGATCGCCATCCGCTACAACTGCTTCGACCTTCTGGAGGACGGCTACGGAATCAACCTGCGTCCGCTGTCCATGTTTGCGGCCAGAGTCTACCGGGATGACGCCTGCGAGCACTTTATGCCGAAGATCCTGGATGAAAATATTTACGATGCGGTGGATCCGGGACTGGCGGCCAAGATGCACAAGGCCATCGCAGTGATCCAGTTTAAGGTGGAGGGCCAGATCATCAAGCGCCATCCGGAATACGGAATGGAGGACCGGCTGCACCTGACCCGGATCAATTTTGAGAAGGGAACCGTCACTATCAAGGGAAAGGAATATCCGCTTACGGATAAGAAGCTTCCCACGGTGGATCCCAAGGATCCCTTAAAGCTCACAAAGGAGGAGGAGGAGCTGATCCACAACCTGTGCATGTCCTTTAAGCACAGCGTGAACCTCCAGCGCCATATCCGCTTCGTGTATTCCCACGGGGCCATGTATAAGTGCTGCAACTCCAACCTTCTGTACCATGGCTGCATCCCCATGAAGGAAAACGGCGATTTCGATGAGATCAAATTCAACGGGATCATCTATTCCGGAAAACGGATGCTGGACTATATCGAGGATGCCGTGAAGATGGCTTATTTCCTTCCGGATGACGATGCCGCCAAGGAGTGGTATAAGGACCTGATGTGGTATTTATGGTGCGGGCCCAAGTCTCCGGTCTACGGAAAGGACAATATGGCTACCTTTGAGGGCTATTTTGTGGCAGACAAGGCGGCAGCCAAAGAAAATATGAATCCGTACTATAAACTGAGCACAAAAGAGGAATTTTGTGATAAAATACTGAAGGAATTCGGGCTTCCGGTGGAAGGCTCCCATATCATCAACGGCCATGTGCCGGTGAAGCTGAAGGATGGGGAGAGCCCCATAAAGGGCAACGGAAAGCTGTTCGTCATCGACGGCGGCCTCGCCAAATCCTACCAGCCGAAGACGGGGATCGCGGGCTATACGCTGATCTTCAACTCCCGTCATCTGGCTCTGGCGGAGCACAAGCCCTTTGACCCGAAGCACGAGAACACTCCCAAGGTGACGATCGTGGAAAAAATGAAAAAAAGGATCATGGTGGCGGATACGGATACCGGAAGGGAGCTGGCCGCCAAGATCGAGGACCTGAAGGAGCTGGTGGCGGCGTACCGCGGCGGTATCCTGAAGGAAAAATTAGGGTAAGCAGGAACAACTAAACAGCAAGGAGAACTGAATGAGCAGGGAAGAATTTTTAGCAGGACTGGAAGAAGCGCTGGCCGGAGAGGTACCGGCCTCCGTGATCCGGGAAAATTTAAATTATTACAATTCTTACATTTCCCAGGAGATGGCAAAGGGCCGTACTGTGGATGAGATCGTGGATGAGATCGGAGAGCCCAGGATCGTGGCCAGGACCATCATCGATTCCAGCGAGGCGGCCGGAGAGGCCATGGGAGACGGATACGGAGCCTTTGAGGACGCCGGCAGCGCGTATGAGGAGCGGCCGGATGCGTCTGCTCATGTCCATTACTTTGACCTGAGCAAATGGTACTGGAAGCTGCTCTTAATGCTGGCGGTCTTTGTGGTATTCTCTGCGGTATTCAGGCTCCTGGGGGGCATCTTTTCACTGCTGGTCCGGTTTGCCGGTCCGGTGCTGATGCTCCTGCTGGTGTGGTGGTTTATTAAGAGCCTGAGAAGGTAAACGGGAAAATATTAAAAAATTATTAAGTCCGGCAGATCGGTTGACAAAAGCATGTTTTGGAAATATAATCATTTTCGTAACAAGTTTTAACAAATTTGTAATAAACGAAAAAGAAAAAGTAATGATTGGGGATTATATGACAAACAGGATTTTGAAGACCGCCGGACTTTTTTGTTTCTGTACTCTGATGGCAGCGGCAGCGCCGGAACAGGCCATGGCCGACCAGGAGAGTCCGGAAAGCCAGCTTCACGCAGAGGCCGTACAGGAAAGCCCGAAAAGCCAGACCGCTGCTGAGACCGTCCAGGAGGGGCCAAAAAGCCGGCTTCACGCCATAGAAGGACCGGAGGAGCCGGCGATCATCATTGCCGGCCGGAAGGACTCCGGGGAGCAGATCGGCGCTTCCATGCTGATCCAGGTGGAGGACGAGAACACAGAGGTGTACCTGGAGCCGGATGCAGGATCCCAGGTGGTGGGACAGGCTGAGGCCGGAGATACATACGACGTACTGGAAATGGTAGACGGCCAGTGGGCAAAGATCTCCACCGGAGAATTCGAGGGCTATCTGAACACTGCGGCAGCAGAGGATGAGGACGAGGCTCTGGAAGAAACCGGAGAGGAAGCCCAGGCAGATCCTGCGGAGGCAGCAGAGGAAAATGCAGTCCAGACTTCTGCGGAGAGACGCCAGGCGGTTGTGGAATACGGTCTTCAGTTTGTGGGAAACCGCTATGTGTACGGCGGCACCAATCCCAATAAAGGGGCTGACTGCTCCGGATTTACCTCTTATGTGCTGCGCCATGCAGCCGGTGTGGAGCTTCCCCACTCCTCCAGATCCCAGGCAGTCCAGGGCCGTGAGGTCAGCGCGGCGGCGATCCGGCCGGGCGATCTTGTATTCTATGCCAGCGGAAAGCGCATCAACCATGTGGCCCTGTATATCGGAAACGGCCAGGTGGTACATGCCTCCAACGAGAGGACAGGCATCTGCGTTTCTGAATGGACCTACCGGAATCCGGTGAAGATCGTCAATGTCCTCGGTGACTAATAGAAATTTCCCAGCCCTCCGGGCAGATGGATAAAGGATAAAAGGATATAGAAACAGCCCGCAGATGTGAGTGTCTGCGGGCTGTTTTAATCGTTTCCAGGGAGCTGCCTGCGGCTTATGGAGTTCCGGTCTGGGACATTTTCTTATTTCCCGGACGGCGGATCAGCCGGAACACGCCTGCCTGCTCCAAAGCCCGGGCTACCAGGATAAAGATCAGGGAGTCCACCGGCCACTGGATCAGGTTTTTTATGACCCTGGCGGGGAGAATGGCCAGATAGCCTTTTCCGTTGATCATGGAGAGCCACAGGGTGCCTAAGAGGATGTTGCAGAGGACCACAACCACCAGCTTGGCCGCCAGCATGCGCTTAAGGCTCAGAGGCCGCTTATAAAGGAAGAGGCCGTAGATAAAGGCCGCCAGCATGGCGTTGAAGGTAAAGCCAGGCATAAAGCCGCCGTCGGGCTTCAGCATGAATTTGATGATATCCATGCCGCCGCCGAACAGGCTTCCTACCACGGGGCCGAACAGGTAGTCCACCAGCTCGTTGGGCAGGGCGCCGAAGCCGATCTTCAGATTGGGAGTCACGCGGATGCTGGCGAACTGGTTTAAGACGATGGACATGGCGCCGAACATGGCGCAGGTGGTGATGGTGCTTACGTGTTTGAATTCATGATAGGAATCAGAAATCAAAGCAAGTAGTTTCTTCATAAAAAAATACCTCCTTTGCAGAATTCTGACCGCAGCAGGAGATATGGAATACTTATCTTCTGGTGCAGCGGGATGCGACAGATGCACCGCGGGCAAAGCCCTTCGTCCCGCCGGCAACTCCCCGTCCGGCATGGCACTTGACGCGCATTTATCTACTCTGCATAATTATTTTCTGGACGTTTGTCCTGTTCTCATCTTATCATATCTTTTCACGAAATGGAAGGGGAAACAGGGGGATATTTTGGCAATTTTCCGGTCTGTACATTTAAAAAAACTGGTTTTATAATAGGGAATTATTTAAAAACTGACGTGTGAAACGATACGGACGAGGAGGATACGTATGAGCAGAGAAAGTGGAAAGGACCTGACATCGGGATTGCCGTTTGGGCTGATCCTGGGCTTTGCCCTCCCCATGCTTCTGGGGCTTTTATTTCAGCAGTTTTACAACATGGTGGATACCATGGTGGTGGGCCAGTGCCTGGGGGTCACGTCCCTGGCGGCGGTGGGCTCCACCGGTTCCATCAATTTCATGATCAACGGCTTCTGCATCGGTGCGGCCACGGGCTTTGCCATCCCGGTGGCCCAGAAATTTGGGGCCGGAGACTACAAGGGCATGCGGAAGTTCGTTGCCAACGCCGGATATCTGGCGGCAGTGTTTGCGGTGGTGATGACGGCGGCCGTGGGCGTCCTCTGCATGGACATCCTCCGCTGGATGAACACGCCGGAGGACATTATCCAGGGGGCTTATGATTACATATTCGTGATCTTCATGGGAATTCCCGTTACCTATATGTATAATCTCCTGGCCGGGATCATCCGGAGCCTGGGCGACAGTAAGACGCCGGTGTATTTCCTTCTCCTGTCCTCGGTGTTAAACATCGGCCTGGACTTTTTCACGATCCTGGTGCTCCGTATGGGCGTAGGCGGCCCGGCCCTGGCCACGGTGGTCTCCCAGGGGATCTCCGCCGTTCTGTGCCTGGCATACATGATCCATAAATTCCCGGTCCTCAGGATGGAGGGAGACGAAAAAAAGCCCGACAGGGACATGATCCGGGTGCTCTGCGTCATGGGCATCCCCATGGGGCTCCAGTATTCCATCACGGCCATCGGCAGCGTGATCTTACAGGCTGCTGTCAATTCCCTGGGCTCCATGGCTGTGGCTGCCGTATCCACAGGCAGCAAGATCAGCATGTTTTTCTGTACGCCCTTTGATGCCCTGGGCGGCACCATGGCTACCTGGGCCGGCCAGAACGTGGGGGCGAAAAAGCTGGACCGGGTGCGGGAAGGTGTGCAAAAGGCCAGTCTCATGGGGTTCGTCTACTCGGCCGCAGCCTTTGGGGTGCTGTGCCTCGGCGGCCGGTACCTGGCCCTGCTTTTTGTGGATGCAGATGAAACGGAGCTGATCCGGCAGATCTACACATTCCTGATCTGCAACAGTATGTTTTATATCCCCCTGACCCTGGTGAATGTGGTGCGGTTCGCCATCCAGGGCATGGGCTTCAGCAGCTTTGCTATCCTGGCGGGAGTCTGCGAGATGGTGGCCAGGGCGTTTGTGGGCTTTTGTCTGGTGCCGGTGTTCGGCTTCCTTCCGGCCTGCTTTGCCAGTCCCCTGGCCTGGATCTGCGCGGATCTGTTTCTGGTACCGGCCTTTGGCCAGTGCTTAAAAAAATTAAAACGGACATTCGGCGAATAGTTTTTTACGGATGAGCCATACTATGGGTGTAGTCAACTGAATCCCATTAGGAGGTATTTCAAATGTCAAGAAACAGCTATGATATGGACGACAGCGCAAGAAATGAAAACGCAGGAAACGACAGCCAGAACAGAAGCCAGAACAGAAGTCAGAATAACAGCCAGAACAATGGCCAGAACAGAAGCCAGAATAGCAGTCAGAACAAAAGCCAGAACAGCAGCAGAAATTCCGGCAGAAACAGCAGCCAGGACTGTAAAAATTATGACTGATGACATGACGGTTTAAAAGGTCATGGAAAAGCGGCGGCGGGAGCGATCCCTCCGCCGTTTTTTATGTCATAGGAAAGTGCGTCCCATGACATAAAAAACGCTCCGCGGGGATCGCCATGCGGCGGAAGGGAATATGCCGCAGAAGCGGCCCGCCGCAGGCGGAGAAGCCCGTTTGCGGGCTTCTTTCTTGCTGTCCGGGATCTGGAAGGGCCTCCGGGGCCTTTTATGGGGCTGGAACATGTCCGGCGGGACGGGCGTATACTGATCATAAGAAGGTACAGGCCGGAGGCGCGTATGTTTCAGAATATTTCCGCAGACAGGCTGGAAACGCTGCTGGACCAGGGCGGGGATTTTACCCTGGCGGATGTGCGGGAGCCGGAGGAATACAGGGAGGGGCATCTGGCGGGAGCTGTGAACCTGCCGGTGCAGCAGATCATAAAAATGACGGAACAATCTGGTTTTTCTAAAAATCCAGAAAAATTTCTGGGCATTCCCCGGAAGCGTCCGGTGATCGTTTACTGTTCCCACGGCGGCCGGGGGATGCAGGTGGCCAGGATCCTTTCGGGGGCCGGATACCAGGCGGTCAATGTTTACGGAGGACTTTCCTACTACCGGGGCCGCCATCTGACAGACGGCCCATAAAGCGTTCCGCCGTCATGCTCCTGCCGTCAGTCCGGCTGCCCCGCCGCCGGGCAGAAAGCATTTGACAGAGGCGGGGAAAGCCCTTAAAATGGAGAAAAGTATAAACGAACAGAGTTGAGCAGTTAGGAAGGTACTGAATGGAAAGATTTGAATTGATCGCCCCCTGCCATTTCGGGCTGGAGGCAGTTATGAAGCGGGAGATCCTGGACCTGGGCTATGAAGTGAGCCAGGTGGAGGACGGCCGTGTCACATTTATCGGAGACGCGGAGGCCGTCTGCCGCGCCAATATATTTTTACGGACCACGGAGCGGATCCTTTTAAAGGTAGGGAGCTTTAAGGCGGAGACCTTTGAGGAGCTGTTCCAGGGCACCCGGGCCATCCCATGGGAGCAGTATATCCCCCGGGACGGAAAATTCTGGGTGGCCAAGGCGTCCTCCATTAAGAGTAAGCTTTTCAGCCCGTCGGATATCCAGTCCATCATGAAAAAGGCCATGGTGGAGCGGATGAAGGGGGCCTACGGCATCACCTGGTTCCCCGAGGACGGGGCCAGCTATCCCCTGCGGGTGTTCCTTTATAAAGACGTGGTGACTGTGGCCATGGATACCTCTGGCGATTCCCTGCACAAGCGGGGCTACCGGACTCTGACCAGTAAAGCACCCATTACGGAGACGCTGGCGGCGGCCCTGCTCATGCTGACCCCGTGGAAGCCGGACCGGATCCTGGTGGACCCCTTCTGCGGCAGCGGCACCTTTCCCATTGAAGCGGCCATGATGGCGGCCAATATGGCGCCGGGCATGAACCGGGAATTCCTGGCAGAGGACTGGAAGAACCTGATCCCCAGGAAGTGCTGGTATGAGGCCATGGACGAGGCCAATGATCTGGTGAAGAACGACGTTTCTGTGGATATCCAGGGCTATGACATCGACGGGGAGATCGTCCGGGCGGCCAGGGCCAATGCGGCGGCGGCCGGAGTGGACCATCTGATCCACTTCCAGCAGAGGCCGGTGAGCCAGCTGAGCCATCCGAAGAAATACGGATTCCTTATTACAAACCCGCCCTACGGGGAACGGATCGAGGATAAGAAGAACCTGCCGGAGCTTTATAAGACCATCGGCGAGCGGTTTGCGGCCCTGGATTCCTGGTCCGCCTATATCATCACAGCCTATGAGGATACGGAGAGGTACTTCGGCCGGAAGGCAGATAAGAACCGGAAGATCTATAATGGTATGATGAAAACGTATTTTTACCAGTTCATGGGTCCCAAGCCCCCGTCCAGGAATCCGGGAAGACAGAACGGGTAAAGACCGGAAGTTCCGGCGCATGAGGAAAGAGATGGGAAGAATGAGACGCGGGAAGGCGGTTCTGGCCCTGGCGCTTCTGACCGGGGCAGCGGCCCTTGGCCTGGGCGGGTGCATGGCCGTGGAACGGCAGCCGGGAACAGAAGAGGACCGCAGCCTGGGAACGCCATTGGAAACGGGAGAAAGCCAGAGCCCGGATCGAAGTCTGGAAACAGAGGAGAGCCGGAGCCTGGAGAGGAGTCCGGGAACGGAGGAGAGCCAGAGCCTGGAGAGGAGTCCGGAAACAGAGGAGGATCCGGGCCTGGGAGCAGCCCCTGACCTGGAGGACATCCGGCAGCCGTCCCCCCTTCCGGCCCAGTACGACCTGCGGGAGGACGGCGCCGGGCCATGGATCCGGGACCAGGGGGACCAGAACACCTGCTGGGCGTTTGCGTCGGTAACGGCCCTGGAGACCTCTATGGAGGAGGAAAAACGGATCCCGCTGTCAGCGGACCACATGATCCATAAAAACAGCGCCGGGCTCACAGCGGCTGCCGGTGGAGATTATTCTCTTTCCTGGGCTTACCTTTTAAGCTGGCAGGGGCCGGTGGCGGAGGCCGATGATCCTTACGGGGACCATGCTTCCCCGGATGGGCTTTCTCCCGTGTGCCATGTCCAGACGGTGAAGCTTCTGGGAGAAAAGGACTACGACGCCATCAAGAGGGCCGTTTATGAGACGGGAGGCGTTCAGAGCTCCCTGTACCTGCCGGAGCAGGGCGGAAGAGACCGGAGCGCGTATTTTTATGATGGAGACCACGAGGCCAATCACGATGTGGTGATCGTGGGCTGGGATGATTCCTACCCCAGGGAGGCTTTTTCCCCGCAGCCGGAAGGGGACGGGGCCTTTCTCTGCGCCAACAGCTGGGGAGAGGACTTTGGGGACCGCGGCTTTTTTTATGTTTCCTATGAAGATACCCAGATCGGCCGTCACAACGTTTCTTATGCCGGTGTGGAGAACACGGAAAATTACAGCCGTATCTTCCAGACGGATCTGTGCGGCTGGACCGGCCAGCTGGGCTATGGGAAGGAAGAGGCATGGTGCGCCAACGTGTATGAGGCGGAAGAAAAAGGAACCGTGGAGGCCGCCGGATTTTATGCCATGGTCCCGGATACGGAGTATGCGCTGTATGGCGCGGCAGTTCCCGGGGATATGGAGACGGGAGAGGTCCTTTCCGGACTGGGCGGGGAGCGTATGCCTCTGCTGGCGTCCGGCCGGCTTGGGGAGGCCGGGTTTTATACAGTCCCCTTTGAAGCGCCGGTGGAGGTAAGAGCGGGAAGCCGGTTTGCCGTGGCGCTGTGGATCCGGTCTCCAGGAACGGACCAGCCGGTGGCCATTGAATATAACGGCGGAGGCCGGTGGGGAAATGTTGACATTACCGACGGGGAAGGGTATATTAGTCCTGATGGGACACAGTGGATGCGGGCAGAGGAAAAGGAGGCCTGCAACGTGTGTCTGAAGGCGTATGGGAACGGAGCATGACCGGAGCCATGGAACAAAGTAAAGGCAGGAGAGCTATGGAACACAGAATCATATTTGCAACTTCCAATCAGGGAAAAATGCGGGAGATCCGCGAAATCTTAAAAGGCTTGGGGACGGAGATCCTCTCCATGAAGGAGGCCGGCGTCCAGGCGGACATTGTGGAGGACGGGGATACCTTTGAGGCCAATGCGGTCATAAAGGCAAAGGCAGTCTGGGAGGAGGCCGGCGGCATTGTCCTGGCCGACGATTCGGGCCTGGAGGTGGACGCCCTGGGCGGAGAGCCGGGCGTATATTCCGCCAGATATATGGGAGAAAAGACCTCCTATGAGATCAAAAACTGGAATCTGATCCATCGTCTGGCAGACGTTCCGGAAGAAAAAAGGACCGCCAGGTTCGTATGTGTCATTGCGGCGGCGCTGCCGGACGGCAGGGTCCTTACGACCCGCGGGACCATGGAAGGCCGCATCGCCCATGAACCGGCAGGGGCCGGCGGCTTCGGATATGATCCGATCTTAATGCTGCCGGAATACGGAAAGACGTCGGCGGAGATCACCATGGAAGAGAAAAATGCCATCAGCCACCGGGGAAAGGCTCTCCGGGCCATGAAGGAGCTGCTGGAAAAGGAATTTGCGGAGCAGAGGTCATGAGCGGTATGAGAATTCTGATCGTCAGCGATACGCACCGGAGAGATGGGAATTTCAGGCGGGTGCTGGAAAAGACCGGGCCCATCGATATGCTGATCCATCTGGGAGACACCGAGGGCAGCGAGGCGTATTTCAGAGAGTGGGTCAATAATGATGTCTGCGTGATCCATGTGGTCCGGGGAAATAACGATTTCTTTTCCTTCTGTGACCGGGAAAAGGAGATCTCCATTGGGAGATACCGGGCGCTCCTGACCCATGGACATATGTACGGCGTATCCCTGGGGACCGAGGGAATCAAGGATGAGGCCAGGGCCAGGAAGGTGGATATCGTCATGTACGGCCATACCCACAAGCCGCTTCTGGAGTACTGCCGGGACGGCCTGGTGGTCCTGAATCCTGGAAGCCTTTCCTACCCGCGCCAGGAGGGAAGAAAGCCGTCCTATATGCTCATGGAGCTGGACCGCCAGGGAGAGGCCCATTTTACCATTTGTTATCTGGAGGATGAGGACCGGAACCAGGAACTGGAGCAGATGGGGATCTGGGGATAAGCGCTTCCGAAGAAATATAAAAAATCTCTTAAAAAATTTATGAAAAACAGTTGACAAGAACGGTTTCATCAGCTATAATATCACTTGCGTTCCGAGAGCGTAAGGCAAACGAAAGGGCGTCTTAAAAGCGGGGTGTGGCTCAGCTTGGCTAGAGCGCCTGGTTTGGGACCAGGAGGTCGCAG
>CAJMRM010000047.1 GCA_905215775.1 uncultured bacterium | reverse complement strand
GAAACGGTACCCGGAGGATAAGGTGCTCACCAAGACGATGATCAATAATTACGCAAAAAACAATCTGCTCCCTTCCCCGGTACGAAAAAAATATACCCAGGATCATATCCTGCTTCTGGTATTTATTTATTATTTCAAAAATCTGCTGAATTTTAACGACATTGAAGCGATCCTATCCTATATCACAGAGCACCACTTTGGAGAATCCCCCCTTCCTTTGTCCCAGGTATATACAGAAGTATTTACCATGGAACACAGCCAGATGGACCAACTGAAGGAGGACGTAAAAGCCAAATTCGATACAGCAAAAAATACCTTTTCCAACGTGGAAGACCCCGGCGAGCGGGATGCGCTTCAGCTTTTTTCCTTCATCTGTGAGCTTGCATTCGATGTCTACCTGAAAAAACAGATGATCGAACGCCTTGCCGACGAGCTCCGGGAAGAGTATCCGCCAAAGAAAAAGAAATAACTGCAAACTTTAAGCAATCACAGGAGGACTTAGTATGAACAAATCCGCATTCCGAAAACTTTCCTATGGTGTCTATCTGATCTCTACGCTGGACGACAGCCGGCCTACGGGCTGCATTGCCAACAGCGCTATGCAGATCACGTCTGATCCGGCTTCCATTGCCATCAGCATCAATCATGACAACTATACAAATTCCTGCATTGAAAAAACAGGAAAGTTCGCCATTTCCATTCTGTCTGAAACCACAGATCCAGGAATCATTGGAACCTTTGGATTCCAGTCCGGGAAAAACGTCAATAAATTTGATTCTGTTTCCTATAAGACTGCCGATGGACTTCCATTGATCGAGGATGCATGCGCTTATATCGTATGCCAGGTTGTAAACAAAATGGAAACCGACAGCCATACGGTTTTCCTTGGAAAAGTCCTGGATGCCGATACCCTGGAGAGCGCACCGGCAATGACCTATTCCTATTATCATACAGTGGTTAAGGGAAAGAGTCCAAAAAATGCCCCTACTTATCTGAAGGAAGAAGAAACCGCCCCAAAGACAGCCTATGTCTGCTCTGTATGCGGATATGTATATGAGGGAGAAACTCCCTTTGAGGATCTCCCAGACGACTGGAAATGCCCGATCTGCAAACAACCTAAATCTGTATTTAAAAAGCAGGAACGCTGATCCCTTCTTACGTTTTCCTTCCGGAATGTCCAGAAGGCTGAAGCATCGGAACTTTCGTAAAACAATTTCAATTCCATATTTCCCGGCTGTATTTTTAGCAGCCGGGATTTTTTATGTCCTTTTTCGAGGGGCCATCCAGAAGCTCCCCATTCTCACGAAATCGGGACCCATGGCAGGGGCAATCCCAGGTTCTCTCTGCCGGATTCCATTGGAGACGGCATCCCATATGGGGGCATCTCGGGCCTCCCGGAGCGATCAGATTTTTCATCGAATGGCCTGTTTCCTTTAGGAAATTTTTATATGAAGCCGAAAAAGTTTTTCTCTGGGGTGAAAAAAGGTCCCATTCTGCCATACTGCGCCCCGTAACAGCATCACGGATCGCCATGGCGGCAGCCATTGAATTGGTCATTCCCCATTTTCCAAATCCTGTGGCCACAAGCCAGTACGGGCGGCGCCTTGAAAAAACGCCGATATAAGGGAGTGAATCCAAGGTCATACAGTCCTGGGCCGACCAGGAAGCCCGGATCCGGAACTCTTTCCAGATGGATCCAGCCCTTTTTTCCAGGGTTCCATAGGGATCCAAAGCCGCTCCTTCTCCTGTCCTGTGTCCCATGCCTCCCATAAGGACCAGCTCACCGGCATTCCGGAAAGACAGGCCATCCGGATCAATCCCATAATACATTCCCCCAAGATTCCATTTCTCTGTTTCCAGAGCCAGCACATAGCTCCGTTCCTGGTGCATCCTGGATGAATAAAAGCCCGGCCAGCGTGGAAACGGAAAATGAGCCGCAAAAACAATGTGCTCCGCTTTTACGATTCCCCGGCTCGTCCGGATCTCATGGCCCTTCACCTGCAGGACTCTGGTATGCTGGCAGATCTTTAAAGAATCCGACAGACCGTATAAAAAGGCAATGGGATCAAACTGGGCCTGGTTCTCATACCTTAGAGCCATCTTCACCGGAAACGGAAGGCCGGTATCGAATACAATAGACGCTGGGATTCCAGCTCTTACAGCGGCGGAACGCTCCTGCTCCAGTTTTTTCATTCCCTCCTCACATTCTGTATACAAATAAGAGGGAAGCCTTTGGAACCCACACTGGATTCCTTCAGAATTTATAAGTTTCTCATACTGATCAATGGCTGCCTGGCTGGCATGGGCATACCGGATGGCAGTCTCCATTCCCAAAGTTTCTGCCAGTCTGCTGTAAATCCGTCCATGCTGGGATGTGATTTTAGCTGTTGTCCTCCCCGTCTGCCCGCTTCCAATCGTTTCCGCCTCCAGGACCACGGTATCCACACCGCTTTCCATAAGGAACCATGCGCAAAGGATTCCTGCCATGCCTCCCCCGATCACAGCCACAGGGATATGCTCAGGAAGAGATTCCCGTTTCTCTTGCTTCTGTACGTCATCTATGGACCAGATCGATCTCATTTCATCACCTCTGGTCCTATTATTCCCCTTTTTTATCCGCGCATGCGTGCCCGGATCCCGTTTAACGGACAAGTCCGGTCAACTCCCACCAGATACCGCTTCTTTGCTCCGGCCACATAGGTCCTGGTCCAGATCTCCTGTTTTTCTTCCTTATCATACAGCTTTACCTCTACCTCGGTCATCAAGGGCAGTACCTCTCCGTCCAAGGTTACCTCCCCCCGGGCGTCCACTCCCAGAATCCCTTCCTTTATCACCTCCTGCTCCATATACTCCGCCATATGGCACATTCCATGGAGGTTGTCCAGGAATTCAAATACGATCTCTTTCTGCAGACGGTCCTCCGCGCCCTCTGCATCCGCTCTCAAAAAATCTACGATCTCGTTTTCATATCGTGCAAGAAATCGCTCTCCATCGGCTTTTATTTCACGGGCTTTTTCTGCCAGTTCCTTATAATTCATGACTGAACCCCTCTTTCTTTCAATAAAATCCATTTTCGACATCTAGTAAATGTCATCTCCCGGTCCATCTTAACATATATTTATCTTACTGACAATCAGTGAATGTCTTGAGGGGAGAAAGCAATGTACAAAAACAAATCAGAACACGGACTAAACAATATATGCGGACAAAAGATAAGAAAATTCCGTCTGGAGATGAAAAACGTTTCCCAGAGGAAGCTGGCAGATATGCTCCAGGTACAAGGCCTTGACGTTGATAAAAACGCGATCCAGAGAATGGAAAGCGGCAAACGTTTTATAACAGACATCGAGCTGAAGGCACTGGCCAAGGTCCTAAACGTTACCTATGCGGAGCTTCTGGATTAATGAAATTCCTTCCCGCCGTTTTCTGGTTCCGGAGCCTCCTTCCAGATTCCTCTGTGCCGCTCCGGCTTCCAGTCGGTCCGGGTATCGCCCAGTATCATCTGGATCCGCTCCAGATTTTTATGCGTCCTAAGTACATACGCACATAAGATCCGCGGACGCTTCTTTACCCACCTTTTTCTCCTCTCTATAATTTCCGCATCCTCCTCTCCCTCCAGCACAAGAAGCTGTTCCACCGGAAGATCCAGCATACTCCCCAGAATCAGAAGATTGTCCAGAGAAGGCAGCGTCTTTCCCTTCAGCCATTTATAGACGGACTGAGGGCTGTCCAGCTCCAATTCCTCCTGTACATCCCGGACTGTGATCCCGCTCTCAGCCAGAAGTCTGCGTATTTTCTTTCCTGTCTCTTCCTTCGATATCTTAACCATCCCATCACCTGCCTCGCCTTCCAGACTATTTCACCTGCTTCTATCATACACGAAATAAACCGCGTTGTCTTGAACCATTGGTTCAATAATGAAAAAAACTTTCTGCCCCCTCTCCCGATATGCCGCAGCTCCGCATTCCGACGATGTGCCGGCCTGTGTACGACCATGGCAGCCCGGGATCCAAAGACAGGGAATACCTGTAAAATTCTTTTCACCCGCAAAAAATGGCGCACCACCTGAAAAAAACAGCCCCAGTGCGTGCTTCGCACCGGAGCCGGTTAAAAAGGGGAGGATAAGTATTAATCTTTCTCTTTGGTGATACTCCTATTATTGCCGTTTTTCCCATATCTATACCAGTCCGAAAAAATTTATTGATTTTCTTTCTTCCTGTATTATAATATTTCCGTACAGCACGCCGGCCCCAGGAGCATGATCCTTCGCTGGCGGTAAGAGATGCTGACTCTAAATTGCACTAGAATGGAGAGAATGGATTTATTATGAAGAACTTAGTGATCGGCCAGTCCGGCGGCCCCACCGCCGTCATAAACGCCAGCCTCTGCGGCGCAGTAAAGGCGTGGAAGGAGGCGGGCCAGGAGGGCCGCGTCTATGGAATGCTCAACGGGATCGAGGGCTTTCTTGGGGATCAGATCATGGATCTGACCGCCCTCAGCGAGGAAGAGCTGGAGCTTCTCCGGATGACCCCTGCCGCCTATCTGGGTTCCTGCCGCTTTAAGCTCCCGGAGGATCTGACAGACCCTGTCTATTCCGCTGTTTTTGATAATTTCCGTGAAATGAACATCGGATATTTCCTCTATGTGGGAGGAAACGATTCCATGGATACGGTGGATAAGCTGTCCCGCTTTGCTGCCCGTACCGGCAGCGATGTACGGTTCATCGGCATTCCCAAAACCATTGACAATGACCTGGTGCTCACAGACCATACGCCCGGCTTTGGCAGCGCCGCAAAATATGTGGCTTCCACGGTCCGCGAGATCGTCCTGGATGCCTCCGTATACCAGCAGCGGTCTGTGACGATCATCGAGATCATGGGCCGCCATGCCGGCTGGCTCACAGCCGCGTCAAAACTGGCGAGAAAGTATGAGGGAGACAACCCCCTCCTCATCTATCTCCCCGAATCTCCCTTTGAGCTGGAGTCCTTTTACCGGGACCTGGAGCGTGCCTTTAAAAAATCGGCCAACGTGGTCGTCTGTGTTTCCGAGGGCATTGCCGACGCCGGAGGGACCTTTATCTGCGAATATTCCGATGCCGCAAAGCTGGATTCCTTCGGACACAAAATGCTCACCGGCTGCGGAGAGGTTCTGGAGTCCTTTGTCCGGGACCGGTTCCATGTCAAGGTCCGCTCCATTGAGCTAAATGTAAGCCAGAGATGCAGCGGAATGCTGGCTTCCAGGACGGATATCGAGGAATCTGCCATGGCCGGCGCCTTCGGAGTCCGTGCCGTCCTTTCCGGGGAAACAGGGAAAATGGCGGCCTTTCAGCGGACCTCTGACTCCCCCTATCAGCTTTCCTGCCGTCTGGAGCCGGTGGGACTGATCTGCAATCAGGAAAAAAAATTCCCGGCAGAATGGATCTCTGAGGGCGGTTTTGACGTAACTGACGATTTCCTTCCTTATGTCCTGCCGCTGATCCAGGGCGAGCCGGATCGGATCATGGAAAACGGGCTTCCCAGATATCTTTACCGGCAGCCGGACAGCTCCCGCGCAACGCCCTGAACCATCAAAAAAACCGACATACCGGTTTCCTTCCGGAAACGTATGCCGGTTTTTCTGTTTAACGGGCTTCCTGTCCGCCTGTCCCCTTTTCCAGGCGATCCTTCAGATAAAGAAGCGCCTGGGTGATGATGCAGCCATGATCCACAGCCAGGCCATCTGCCCACAGGAGCCTGTATCCTTCCCTGGGAAGCACGGTGTCCGGAAAATATGTACGCTCTACCTGGGCCGCCACATGGACATCCCGTTCTTCATGGTCCAGGCAAAGCTCCCATATCTCCTTCCGCGGCTGCCCGTCCTCTTCCGAGACCAGACAAAGCGACACATCCATCCACAGCGCGTCTGCCGCGTCGTCTCCGGCCTTCACCGGCAGGCTGCCTTCTGC
Organism: uncultured bacterium; assembly: GCA_905215775.1. Taxonomy (GTDB): domain Bacteria; phylum Bacillota; class Clostridia; order Lachnospirales; family Lachnospiraceae; genus Alitiscatomonas. The sequence continues at coordinate 18,188 of CAJMRM010000047.1, read as the reverse complement.
CAGAGCCAGAAACGAGGTCGTGATCACCCGCCACCGGGGATCCCGGTCATAGGCGCCCCAGGTACGAAGCTGCTGAAGCGGAAGTCCCGACACCCCGGTTTCCTCCTGAAGCTCTCTGGCCGCCCCCTCATAAAGATCCTCCCTAAGATCCACAAAGCCTCCCGGCGTGGCATACCAGCCGATGCTTGGATGGTTGCCCCGCTTTACGAGCAGGACCTTTAAGGGCTGTCCCCAAAGCCGGAGCGGCTCCTCGCACCGGACCGCCACGATATCCGTGGTACAGCTGGGACAGTCATACTTTTTCGGATCGTATGCGTCCAGAAACTCTTCCAGACTCTGACCCGCCCGGTTTTTTTCGCCGGTTCCATAAAAGTTCTTCAGATCGTCCAAAAAGGCCATAACACACTCCTATACCTTGTGGATCCCGTCTCCGCCTTTGGCAAAATACCAGCCATATTCATACATCTTAAGGCCGATCTCCCTCTGGATCTCCATCATGTTGTCCACAATGGCTTCCACGTCCACATCATCGCCGAACTGTACGCCCAGGCGTCTGCAAAGGCGCTCTCCGGCAGCGTACACCTCCCTGTAAGCCTCTGCGCAGACAGATCCCTCGCTGAACACATTTTCCACAAAGGCATTTTCTGCCACGATGCTGCTTCCAGGATTATAGGCTCCGGTTGCCAGATCATATACCTGCTGCATAAACTCCGTGCTGTTCTTTTCCATCTGTATCTCCCTCTTTTCCTATAATATACCAGCCTTATCCTGATTCCCATCCTGTCTGGCAGCGCAGACTAAATAATGCTTTCTGCCATCTCCGTTCCGGCGCACAGCAGAGTCATAAGGAGCGTCTGCTGGCAGCCCTTGAAGGCATCCTCCACCTTAAACTGCTCGTCCAGCGTATGGCACTGGCAGTCATAATCACAGCCGCCGCCTAAGCATACAGCCGGAAGTCCGGCCTCCAGAGCACGGTTGCAGTTGGTGGAACCGCCGTTTCCAAGCTTCGGCTCTGCACAGCCCAGGAACTCTGCCGCCGCCATGGCTCCCTCCACGATGGACGCATGGGAATCCTGGTGACCGGCATTGACATCACAGATATGCTTCACATCATAGGTGATGGTATCCATGCCCCAGCGGTCCGTTTCCTCCTTGCACGCCTCATCAATGGCAGCAAAGATCCGGTCGCGGAGCTTCTCCAGCTCCTCCTGGGAATTGGAACGGAAATTAAAGCGGATCTGGGCGGTGGGAACGATGGCATGGACCGCCTCGAAGCTTCCTGCATGGAAATTGGTCACTGCAAAGGTCGTCATGGGATCTGCAGGAACACGGAATTCTGAGATCTTGGCAATGGCTCTGGCCGCCGCATGGAGCGGGTTTGCCACCTTGCCGAACATACCGCACGCGTGTCCGCCGATTCCGTTGAAGTTCACCTCATACGTCTGGATTCCCGTGGCCTCATAGGTGATCTCCTGGTAGCCCGGTCCGTCCACAGAAATACTGGCCTCCAGCTCCGGATGGTGGTCCACATAATATTTCATTCCCTTTAAGGCTCCGGTTCCCTCCTCCTGGACTGTTCCCACAAAGTGGATATCGCCCTTTGTCTGGATCCCGGCGGCGTTCAGGGCCCGGATCGTGGAAAGCACGGAGGCGCAGCCTCTTGTATCATCTACAATGCCGGGACATTTGATAAAGCCATCCTCCCGAACGATCTTAAGCTCCGTATCCAGAGCGAATACAGTATCCATATGGCCTTCCACCAGAGTCGTTTTTCCGCCGCCGGTACCCTTGCGGATTCCCACACAGTTGCCGTATTCATCGATATGGCAGTCGGAAAGTCCCTCCTCCCGGAACATTTCCAGCATACGCTCTGCCTTTTTCTGCTCATGGTAGGTGGGAGCGGGGATCAGGGTCAGCTCGATCTGACGGTCAATGACTGCATCCTGGTCTTCTTCCATGAACTTCAGCGCCTTCTGAACCTTTTCATCCTTTACAAGGGCATCAAACCTCTGACGTACCTGTTCTGAAACCTTATATTCCATCTGTATTCCTCCTATAAAATTTATTTCACATACAGCATAGCAAATCTGCCATAAATTTGCCACATAAATCTCCCATTTTTTCCTAAAAGATTTCACAATTTCTACACATCCCTCTGCTACTATAATGCCATAAGAAAAATGACACACACACTTACATAATCTTTAGGAGGCTACAATATGAATAAAAAAATCATGACTTTTGTCTTAACCGCAGCAATGACCGCAACCGCAGGCATCACCGCCTTTGCAGGAGAATGGAAATCCAATGACACCGGATGGTGGTGGCTCAACGATGACGGCTCCAATCCTGCTGCCGAATGGAAATGGCTGGATGGCAATAAGGACGGCACCTTTGAATGCTACTACTTCGGGGACGACGGCTATATGCTTTCGGATACGACCACACCGGATAACTACCAGGTCAATAAGGACGGAGCCTGGATCGTGGATGGAGGCGTGCAGCTCCAGTTTGACCTGGACGAGGACGCTGAAAGCAGCGAGGAGGATGAAAAAGACTCAGATGAGGCTTCCTATGAATATGACGCTTACGATCTGATCGGAACCTACGTTTCCGAAGACGGCGATTATATGGAGCTGAATCTAGGCGCCGATAACACCCTGGTGGGTATGTACTACGATGAGGACGGCTCCTTCGACGGGATCTACAGCTTCACAAAGGTAAACTCCCTGGAATATAAGGACTCCCTCCACTCCAGGAACATCAAATTCTCCAACGAAGGCTCCTTTACCATGAGAGATACCGTATACTACCGCTAAAATCCACATTAAGAGAAAAATGCTCCGGCCATCTGACCGGAGCACCTTCTTTTCATCCTATTCAGTTCCAGATTACTGGATCCATACGCCGTTGGCGTCTACGGTGTAGCCGTCCGGTGTGGTTCTGTTTACAACCAGGGAACCTGCGGGACCGCCCACATTTTCACGGAAGTAGTACCACTTGCCTTCGATCTGATGCCATCCCGTGTACATATGACCCTGGGAGCCATCGGATACGTTATGTAAGAAATACCAATTTCCGTCTGCATCCAGATACCAGCCGGTTACCATGTAGCCTGCTTCATTGAAGCGGTACCATTGGCTGACACCGTTCCAGGTAAGCTGTGTCCAACAGTTTGCCGGCCATGTGTGGTTCGGGAATTTATACCACCAGCCAGCTGCGTCCTTCACCCAGGTTCCTTCTGTGGGAGCCTTATAGGAGCTGCTTCCGCTGCCGCCGGAGCTTCCGGAAGAACCGGAGCTTACTTTGGAGTTGGTAAATGTGATATCAAACTCGCTGAAGTGGCTGACTTCAACAGAGATGTATGCATTGTCCGTACCCTGTTTCTGGATCACGAGGTTTCTGATGTTGGAATCACGGTAATCATCGCTTCTATGAACGACCTGGGCATACTTCTCCTTGACAGTCTTCGGGATCGCAAGGCGGAAGGTGATTTTTCCATTCAGTTCATCGTTTGAAACGTGTCTGTCAGCATTTACCAGGTTTCCATTCTCATCAAAAATATCCATGGCCACGGATGCATCGTAAAACAGTCTGCTGGGACGTACAACCAGCTTACCTTTTACCATTTCCGCGATCACTTCCATATCCTTCAGCTCAGAGCCAACACTGTTTACACCCCTCTGGCCTTTCAGAAGCTTAACCTTTACGGCTTCCTTTAAGCCCTTTGCCGCCTTTAAGACCTCAGTGTTTCCATTCAGGCTATTCAGCGCCGCGTCTACTGCCGCATCCTTAGCCGCTGCAAGCTCCTCATTCGTTACAGAATCCGGAAGATCCTCTGAGGAAACCTCAACTGCATCCTTCTTTACAGAAATCTTCACCTCACTGCTGCCTTCCAGAACAGTTCCTGTTTCTTCTGTTACAGTAACAACGGCTGATGCAGGCTTGCAGTTCTCTCCGTTTACAGTGATTGTAGTCTTGCCTTTTGATACGGCTGTTACAGTGCCATTCTCCACAGAAGCAACCTTCGGATCAGCAGAAGTCCACTCGAGCTTTGTGTTCTCCGGCGCGTTGGTCACCTTCAGGGTTCCCGTTCCGCCTTTTGCCAGCAGAAGCTCAGAGACTTCAAGCTTAAGCTCTGTTACGACCGGGGTTTCCGGTTCTACGGGCTTCTCCGGTTCTACGGGCGTGCTTTCAGAAACATTGATGCTGAATGTCACAAACTTCTTGGAATCCTTTACAAGGGATGCCTTGACCTCAGCTTTTCCTACTTTCAGAGCCTTTACCGTTGCCTTTGCGTTACTGTCGGTTGCATAGGAAACATTAACGATATCTCCATTGGATGTTTCCCATTTTACAGCTTCGTTCTGAGGAGTAACCTTTACCTCCAGGGATGCGGTATCATTAACCTTCAATTCAACCGGTTTGTTTTCAACTGCTGTAATAGTCATCTCCGGAACTTCAGGTTTTGCTGTTTCTTCAACGACTACGGTACAGGTTGCCCTTGTGGTTTTGTCAATCTCTGCAGTGATTACTGCTTCACCTTTTTCTACAGCGATCACAAGACCGTATGGTTCAACTGCTGCAACTGCTTCGTTACTGGAAGTCCATGTAACTGTTGCATTTGACGGAGTTGTTTTTGCTGTTAACTGTCTGTGATTTCCCTTTTCAAGAGTGAAGGATTCTACATCAAGAACAATCGCTTTTTCTTCAGGACCCGTTTCTCCTGATCCCTCATCTTTTGCTTTGACTGTAATCACATAATCAGCTGTAACATTCGGATGATCTTTTATACTAGCTGTAACCTTTGCCGTTCCCGGTGCAAGCGGAACTACATATTTGGCCATTTCACGAGACGCAGTATCATTTTTATCCAATCTGATGAATTCCTGTCCCTCTGTAATCGTCCATACCACAGTATCCGTCCCGTTATCCGAGATAATATTTACCTCGATCGCCTGAGGATTATCCCCCATAGTCATTGTAAACTTAGAATAACCCCTAATTTCAAGACCGAGTTTCTCGGTAACCTTAATATTAAAACTTGCAGACTTATTATACTGTTCCAGAGAAGCCATCACAGTGGCAGTATCATTTTTAACTGCCTTAACATCTGCTGTTTTACCATTGCCTGTTACAGCTACAACACCTTCATCTGAAGAGCTCCATGTTACAACTGCATCGGAAGGGCTCACCGCTACCTTCAGTTCTATAGTATCTCCAGATTCCAGAAACACGTCTGGACTTCCATCCACCGTAATGCTCGCATTACTGGAACTCGGATTACTGGGAGTCGGATCATTCGGAGTTACTACTCCCGACTCTGAAGCCGCCATGATCCTGCTGCTCCGCTCCGGCGCCTTCACATCCGCGTAGGTCAGCCCGGACTCGGCAACTGCCGGCGCGAACGCCATACCGATGCTGAGAACTGCAGCGGTCAGGCGCTTCAGCCATTTTGTTTTCATGTGCATTTTTTCTTTCCTGCCCTTCTTTGCTTTTTTCACTCCCTTCCCGGCATTCTCCGGCATTTTCCCGTTTTACCGGATCTGCCAGTCTTAGAGAATCTCCTCCGTACACATCCAGATGCAGTCCCCCGCAGAATGAACACATTACATGCAGATCCCATACCCTTTTATGTACTTCTCCAATATAGCATACCCCCTTCCGATTTCAATGAGATCTTGCAGGATTTTCCAGGACTTCCAGCCGTTTTCCAGGACCGCTCTCTCTCCTGATTCATGCGTCTCCCATCACTCCCCGGATGTAAGAGATCACATGGCTCTTTTCCAGCACTCCCACAAAAACCGCAGCCATGATGGTCCCGCAGGCGGTACTCATAAGGAAGGGCATCACATACGTAAAAAGCGCTGCCTCTTTTCCCATGAGGATCACCGCCACCGGATAACAGAGCATCCCGCCCAGAACGCCTGTTCCGATCACCTCTCCCAGATATGTGGGCAGCAGCTTTCCTGTTTTCTCATACAATACGCCGCAGAGCAGAGCCCCCACCATGCTCCCCGGGAAGGCCAGAAGACTGCCGGTTCCCATGAGATTCCGGATCAGGGAGGTGCAGAAGGCTGCCATAACCCCATAGCCGGGACCTAAAAATATAGCGCATAAAACGTTCACCATATGCTGGATGGGATAGCATTTGGATACCCCGATGGGAATATAAAAGCCTGATAACGCCACGGTCACCGCCGCCAGCATGGCTGCTGTTACTGTTTTTTTCAAAGAAATCTTCATGATCCTCTCCTCCTACTCCTCAAAAATATTTACGATCTCTCCGTCCAGGATTCGGTTCATATTCTTTACCGCACAGAAATTCCCGCACATGGAGCATGTATCTTCTTTTTCCGGCTTCGCCTCTGCCCGGTACCGTCTGGCCTTTTCCGGATCTATGGCCAGGGAGAACATCTTCTCCCAGTCCAGATTCTTTCTTGCCAGACTCATTTCGTTATCCCAGTCCATGGCCGACGGGATCCCCTTGGCGATGTCTGCCGCATGGGCAGCGATCCGGGAGGCAATGATCCCCTCCTTTACGTCGTCCACATTGGGGAGTCTTAAATGCTCTGCCGGAGTCACATAGCAGAGGAAGGACGCACCCGCCGCTGCCGCCAGGGCCCCGCCGATGGCCGCCGTGATATGGTCATACCCGGGAGCCACATCGGTCACCAGCGGCCCCAGGACATAAAACGGGGCTCCCTTGCAGACCTCCTGCTGAATCCGCATATTGGCCTCGATCTGGTTTAAGGGCATATGGCCCGGCCCCTCGATGATCACCTGGACGTCCTTTTCCCAGGCCCGTCTTGTGAGCTCTCCCAGAGTCACCAGCTCCTCGATCTGGGAGATATCGCTGGCATCCTTAATACAGCCAGGACGGCAGGCGTCTCCGAGGCTTAAGGTCACATCGTATTCCCGGCAGATCTCCAGAATATCGTCAAAGTGCTCGTAAAACGGATTTTCCTTCCCCGTCATCTCCATCCATGCAAAGATGATGGAGCCGCCCCGGGATACGATGTTGGTGAGGCGCTTGTTTTCCTTAAAGTGCTTTGCCGTTGAACGGTTGATGCCGCAGTGGATGGTCATAAAATCCACTCCGTCCTCGGCGTGCATCCGGACGATATCCAGCCATTCCTCGGTGGTGATCTCCTTCAATGCCTTGTGATAGTATACCACCGCATCGTAAATGGGTACAGTTCCGATGATGGCCGGACATTCCTCCGTGAGCCGTCTCCGGAATACCCGGGTATCCCCAAAAGAGCTGAGGTCCATGATCGATTCTGCTCCCATGGCCACGGCACGGTTCACCTTCTCCACCTCCGTATCCAGATCCATGCAGTCCCTGGAGGTCCCCAGGTTTACGTTGATCTTTGTCTTCAGCATGGAGCCGATGCCGTTGGGATCCAGGGCCTTATGGACCCGGTTGCAGGGGATCGCTGCCCGGCCTTCGGATACCCACCGGCGGATCTCCTCTGCCGTCCTCTTCTCCTTTTCGGCCACGATCTCCATTTCCCGGGTGACAATCCCTTTTCTGGCCGCATCCATCTGTGTTGTGTAATCCATATCTGCTCTCCTTCCATGGTTTTTGAAAAAGAGGAAAGAAACATGAAAAAAAGGAACCTATCCCCAACGGATAAGTTCCTCCAATGACTCGCTTCATTCCTACGCCGGCATTATCCGTATCAGGTTCAACAGGTCGGAATCGTTCCTTCATTCCCTCTCAGCCTGCCGCGGCAAGCTCCCTCTTTTTCCATATTCAGTTTACGGTTCCGCCCTTCTGTGCATCCCCGCCGCACCAGATGTGCATGGTATTATCATACCACGATTTTCCCAGATTGCAAGGAAAACCTCTTCAATTACCCGATGGGCTCAAAATCTGCCGCACCGTGCTTGCATAAGGGGCAGATATAATCGTCGGGAAGGGTGTCTCCCTCATAAATGTATCCGCAGATTTTGCAGACAAAGCCCTTTTTGCCGTCTGTTTCCGGCTTCGGCTTCACATTCTTCTGGTAATACGTATAGGTCATGGTATCCTTATCGCTCATGACCCGCGCCTCGGTAACGGTACAAATGAACATGCCGTGGGTGTCCAGATCCACATACTGCTCCACCTTTAAGGACATGAACGCATTGATATACTTGGGAAGGAATACCAGCCCGTTGTCGGAGCGGCAGATCTCCCAGTTTTCAAACTTGTCCACATTCCGGCCGCTCTGGAAGCCGAAATTCTGGAATACCTCAAAGGGCGCCTCCACCGACAGGCAGTTGACGTTCAGCATTCCTGTCTTTTTGATCACATGGTGGGAATAATTGGCCTTATTGATGTTCACCGCCACCCGGAACGGATTATCCGTCAGCTGGCTCACTGTATTGACGATCAGGCCGTTATCCCTGGTCCCGTCGTTGGAGGTGACCACATAAAGACCATAGCCGATCTTAAATAAGGCGGTCATATCGTGCTTGTTGGCCTTTTCATCGGAGCGGGCGATGTATTCCCGGCACAGCTCCTCGGCCATGGCATCGATCTCCTTTATATTATCCTCGCTTAAGGAGGAGGTGATCTTTACCGTTGTATTAAGCCAGGTGAGGTCCTTGGAGCCCTCCAGCATCCCCTTCATAATCTTTGCGGCCATGGGAGCCCAGGAGCCGTTTTCCATCAGCCCCACGGTGCGCTTTTTAAAGCCGCGCTCGGTCAGATGGTCAATGAATTCCCGCATGAACGGAAAGATGTCCGCATTGTATGTTGTCGTAGCCAGAACCAGCTTTCCATAACGGAAGGCGTTTTCCACAGCCTTTGACATGTCCATCCGCGCCAGATCGCATAAAACCACCCGGGGGCATCCCTTTTCCGTCAGCTTCGCAGCCAGCGTCTCGGCCGCCTTTTTCGTATTTCCGTATACGGATGTATAGGCGATGACCACACCGTCGTCCTCTGCCCCATAGGAGGACCAGATATGGTATTTTTCCAGATAATGGCCCAGATTTTCCTTTAAAACCGGTCCATGGAGAGGGCAGATGATCTGGATATCCAGAGCAGAAGCCGCCTTTAACAGGTTCTGTACCTGCGCACCGTATTTGCCCACGATCCCGAAGTAATACCTTCTTGCCTCGTCGTCCCACTCCTCCTCCACATCCAGAGCTCCGAATTTTCCGAAGCCGTCGGCAGAAAACAGGACCTTATCGGTGCTGTCATAGGTCACCATGACCTCCGGCCAGTGGACCATGGGAGCAAAGACAAAATTTAACACATGTTTTCCCAGGGAAAGGCTGTCCCCGTTTTTCACCTCCAGGGTCCGGCCCTCTAAATCCATGGAGCGGAAGAAATTCCCAACCATACAGAAGGTCTTTGCATTGGCCACGATCACAGCCTCCGGATAGGCCTTCATAAAATTCTGGATATTGGCCGAATGATCCGGCTCCATATGCTGGACCACAAGGTAATCCGGCTTTCTTCCTGCCAGGGCCTTCTCCACATTGTCCAGCCATTCATGGGTGAACTTTCCATCCACCGTATCCATAACGGCAATTTTTTCATCTTTTATCACATAGGAATTGTAGGCCATTCCGCTGGGGACCGGGTACTGTCCCTCAAACAGATCCACCTGGTGGTCATTGACGCCTGCATAAATGATATCGTCGGTAATATACACGGATCTCATTCTCCTTTTCTTATTGAATCTGATACCTGTCCCTGCGCATTCCGCGCCGCTGCATACAATGTTAATTTTACTACAATCCCGCCGTTTTTTCAAGACTGACAGGCTCATGTTCCAAAGCCATTTTCAAGCACCCGGCAAAGTCCGGCCATGGATCCACTTCCCGCCAGCAGCGGACAAGCCCGGCCGGAATCTGGCTTTCCCATATCCAGGCCGGTGCAAACATTCTGAATCGTTTGCGATTTTTATGATTCCGCCAAATGTTTTCAATATACTATGTTAATTATCTGCTAAATATTCGCAATTTCTGTGGTTTTTTTACACAATACATGGTATTATAGTTTAGTATTCAACATACTTTTTCAATCTTACTAAAGGGGGAAATGCCATGAAAGAAAAGACCGTAGAAAAGAAACCGTTGCTGGCCCGTTTCATGGACGGAGTAGAAACCGTCTGCAACATGCTGCCGCCGCCGACCATGCTGTTCGTGTTCCTGTTCTTTATTGTGGCCATCCTGGGAGCAGTCTTCACCTTCCTGGGCACCAGTCTCACCAATCCGGCCACCGGAGAGATCGTCATGTCAAAGAACTTCTTTTCCAAAGAAGGCCTTCTCTGGTTCCTGGATAATATGGTGAAAAACTTCACCGGCTTCGCCCCCCTTGGTCTTGTGCTTACCATGACCATCGGTACCGGTATCTGCGAAGAAGCCGGAATGCTCAATTCTCTTTTAAGAAGCTCCATGAAAAATGTTCCCGCGGCCCTGGTTCCCTATGTATGCGTGCTCATCGGTATCATCGGAAACCTGGCCTCCGACGCCGCCAGCGTTATGGTACCGCCTCTGGCTGCCATGGCCTTCATGGGCGTTGGAAAGCATCCGGTGGCCGGTATGATCTGCGGCTATATCGGAGCCCAGGTGGGCTACGCCGCCAACCCGGTCATCTCTGGTACAGATACTCTCCTTATGGGAATCACCAACGATACCCTGGCCTCCTTTATGGGCGACTCCGCCTTTACCGTGGACGTGACCTGTAACTGGTTCTTCAAGATCGCTTCCACCGTTCTCTGTGTGGTCGTCATCGGTATCCTGGTCCAGAAGATCGTGGAACCCAGATTCGGCGTTTACCATGGTGAGCTGGAAAAAATGGAGGACCTGACTCCCTCTGAGAAAAAGGGTCTCCGCGCCTCCGGTATCTCCACCCTTATCTACGTGGCCTGTCTTCTGGCCCTGTTCTTTACAGGCGTCATTGCAGCCGAGGACGGCGGTCTCATCGGTTCTCCGTTTTTAAAGGGTCTGATCCCCATTATCTTTCTTATGTTCGTCATCGCAGGCGTTTCCTACGGCTATGCCTCCGGAAGCTTTAAGGGTCTGGTGGATATCCATAAGGCCATTGTAAAGCAGATGGCTGCCATGGGCACCTATGTGGGCTTCTGTTTCTTCTGCGGTCAGTTCCAGGGCCTGTTCTCCTGGACCAACCTGGGAGCCATGTCTGCCATCGCAGGCGCAGATTTCCTGGAGAGCATCGGCTTTACAGGAATCCCCATGTGTATCGGCTTCATCGTCCTTGTAACTCTGGTTGATATATTCTTCAGCTCTGGTTCTGCGAAATGGGCGATCTTTGCTCCCATCTTCGTTCCCATGTTCCTGCTGCTGGACTACCATCCCGGCTTTACCCAGATCATTTACCGTCTGGGCGACTCCGCCGGAAACCTCTTTGGCCCTACCTCCGCTTATCTGTGGATGCTTTTAAGCGTGGCCCAGGCCAAGTATGATAAGAACCTGAAGATCGGGCAGATCATCTCCTGCAACCTGATGGTAGCCGTGATCCTGGAAGTTTTCTGGATCCTTTTGCTGGTTGTCTGGATGCTTTTAGACCTTCCCATCGGCCCCGGCATCAATGTGTTTATGCCCGCAGCCATGTAGGAATTCTTCCGCACGGCGGGCTTCTCCTTCCGCAGTGAGCCGGCCCGGAGAGCGGACGCTTTTGCCGCGCCGCTCCCCGGCCGGATATAATAAGCCGCCTGGCTTCCTCTTCCGGAATACGAAAGCAGACGTACTCCGAACGGAAGCCAGGCGGCTTTTCCCGTATCCGGTCTTATTACAGAACCGCCACCTCTGCCCCAAAGGGCAGGAGGGCCAGCTTTGCCAGCTTGAACTGCTGGAGCCCAAAAGGGATCCCCAGGATGGTCACACAGAGGAGCAGACCCATGGCCACATGCTCCAGGGCCAGAGGAAGGCCCGATACCAGGAGCCAGACCACATTCAGAAGAAAGGAGCCTGCGCCTCCGCCGTAACGGACCTCCTTCCCAAAAGGGAAAAAGCTTAAGGACGCCAGCTTAAAGCACTGGAGCCCCACCGGGATCCCAATGACCGTGATGCACCAGAGAAGCCCTGTGAGGCACCAGCTCAAGCCCCCGATGGCTCCGCCAAAAATAAACCATAAGACATTTCCAAGAATTCCCATTTTCTTTCCTCCGTTTATGCCCGCTCCCGGAACGCCTTCTCATACGCGTCCCTGGTCCGGCCGTCAAAGCAGACCATCTGCACCTTCCTGTCCTGGTGATCCTCCAGGAACCGGAGAATGGTTCCCGTGGGCGGGACGGCGCAGCCGCCTCCGTAGATCTCAGCCTTTTCCACTGTATCCCAGGAAACGCTTCTTCCTAATGTATTTTTATTATACCAGGATCTCCCCTTCCATATTTTAACGTTTGCTTACAGTCTCCTTACATTTCTCCGCTACCCGCGGAATACTCCGGCCACGGCCTCTGCGATCCGCACCAGGATACTCCAGAGACGCTGGAAGATATTTCCCTCTGCCTGGAAATCCTCGCTCATGGCCGGTACGCTTTCCTCCTCTGTTTCCTTGGTACCCTCTGTCCGCAGGATGATCTGGAGACTCTGGGGCTCCGGATTCTCCCCGGAGGTAAAGGAAACCTTTTCCGCATGGATATCGGCATTGAGAATGGTCATATCCTCTCCCGTATATTCCTCCCATTTTTCATCAGCCAGATCCTCCACGGTATTTTTCGCATCCCGGATCACTCCGGTCTCAGAAAGCCCGGAAAGAGCTGCGGAAAGGGCGGAGCTTAAGCCCTCAATGGTCTTTTTCGTTCCTGCATCCAGGGGCTCTCCGGCTTTTTTAAGGCTTTCCTCCACGTTGGAAAGCAGGGTGTGCATGGCGTCCGTCCCCCGCACGGCGCTGTCGATCAGAAGCCCCGTATCCTTAAGGGACGAAGAGGCTGTGCCGTGATACGTATTTAAGATCCCGGTGAGCCGGTCCACATGCTCCACCAGACTCTGGCCCGTGGCCGCTGTATGCCTCAGGGTATCGGCCACATCGCCCGTATCGCTCAGGACATTTTCCAGGGATTCCCCGTCCCGGTGTACCCGGTAAATGATATGCTCCAGGGTGGAAATGGACTGGGTCACAGATCCGATCATGGATTCCAGCCTGGATGGCTTTTCAGCCGCTCCCACCAGGGCCTCCAGGGCCCCGATCAGCCTGGAAAGCCCTTTTCCGGCGATCTCGGTTCCCACGCCGGCCAGGTCTCCGAGAGCATCCCCGACCGCGTCGGAACCGCTGGCTGTAACCGCTTCATACTTCTCCCAGCCCTCATCCGCAAAGCCGCCGCAGAATCCGGAAAGCTGATCCATCAGCTCCTCCCGTTCCTGGTCGGAGATCCCCAGAACGTCTCCATGGCCCTGGATCTGCTCCTGGAGCTCCTTTAATCTGGCGATCACCTTCTTAAGCTCTGCCACCCGCTTCCTGACGGCCTCTTTTTTCTCCTTCAGCTCCTCCAGATCCTTCCTGAGCCTTGCCAGCCCATCCTCCAGATCTCCCACATCATGGCGGGTATCATAAAGAAGATCTGCGGTATCGTTTAAGTCCATGGTCACATGCTTAAGCCCGTAGCCCAGGCTCTCCAGCTGGTCGTCCAGGGCCTGGACCGAGGTGTTCATGGAATTTAATTCCCCATTCATATCCTCCAGGGCCTTTCTGGCCTCCTCCACATAGGCCGGGAAGGGGATCCCCCGGTCAGACAGCTCCTTTAAAAGAGCCAGGGCCTGATCGGCGTCCACATAAATCCCTCCCTTGGCGTCTGAAAGGATCTGTCGGGACCGGTCCAGCTGTCCCAGGCCCTCCACCGTGCTCCCCAGGCCTCCCTGGAGTCCGTCCAGACTGTCCAGGACCACGTCCAGGCTGTCCCCGATGGCGTCTGCAGAATCCTTCACCGTGTCCCTGGCCTTCCTAAGATCCTCCAGCCGCTCCAGCTGGCTGATGGTCACCGGAGCCATGAGAAACAGCAGACCGGAAAACTCCAGGTCATTGCTGCCGATCTCCAGCTCAAAATGCTGCTCCTCCCCGGGCATCACCATAAACAGCACGGTCTTCATGCTGCCAATGGACTGGATCTGGGCTCCCGGAGCCTCCACGCTGAGGTTCTGGTCCATGTCCACCACTGCGGCGATCTCCATGGTCATATTGTTTCTGAAATATTCGCTGGTGCCGGCGTTTGGCAGCGCGTCAATGGTGATCCTTAAGACGCCCTTTTCATGGGCCAGCTCCTCCAGCCTCCGCTCCACGCCGTTTAAACGGTAGGACACGTTGATATCCCAGGGCAGAGTCCCTGAAACCTCCTCCGGCTCCATGCGGCCCTCAAAGTAGAACCGGTCATTCTCCGGCTCCTCCAGAAGACGGAATACCACCGTATCCCCGTCCACCTCCGGCTCCTCCATTCCGGTCATGTTGTGGATGGCCTGGTATGTACCCCGGTCTGTGATCTCCCTGGCCCCGTGAAGCTCATAGCTCTTTACCACGCTGGCTTCCGATATGCTTCCGTAGGGATCCATGGTCACATACATGGCCTCATCGCAGACCGGAGCTCCGGCTGCCCCGAAGCTGGCGATCCCGGCGGACGCCGTCATCACCGCCGCCAGAGTCCCGCTGACGGCTCTCTTTATTGTTTTATTCATTCTTTTCATTCCTGTCCCTCCATGCACGTTTGTTTTCCCGGCCGTGCCGTTTTCCGCATTCTTCGTTTTTCTGCCCTCTGCTGCTGGCGCCGGATGGGTTTATCAAAGGCTGCCAGAAGAGCCGGAAGCAGCGAGAGCACCAGGATCATGGAAAGCAGCGCGCCTCTTCCCACCAGGCGGCCCACCTGGGAAATGGCCTGGATGGAGGATGTAAAATAGAGAAGATATCCCACCACCGTCAGGATCCCGCCGGACGTAAGGATGGAAATGGCGCTTTTGGCAATGGCTGTAACGGCTGCCTCCCGGCTTTCCATGGTTTCTCTGAACTCCATATAGTTGTTTGTCATAAGGATCGAATAATCGATGGTGGCTCCCAGCTGCAGGCAGCTTACGATGATATAGCCGATATAGACCATGCTGTCGCCGATGATATAGGGGATCGTCATATTTAAGTAAATGGCCACCTCAATGGGGATGATGACCAGGATCGGAACCATCACCGAATGGAAGGTGAGCATGACCACCAGGGCCACTCCCGCCAGAGAGATAATGGACACCCGGTTGTAATCGTCGGTCAGGATATCCCGGATATCGATGGTGGTGGGCGTCATGCCGATCACATAGGAATCCTCGGGATAATATTCTTTCACAATGTCCGTCAGCCTTTCACTGCACTGGAAGGAATAGCTGCTCTCCTCTCTGGTCTCCATGGAGATCAGGATCCTGGCGTAGGAACCGGTCCGCAGCTGCTTTGTAACGGATTCCGGCAGGAAGCTCTCCGGGATCCCCTGGGGAAGGGTCCCCGCCATGGACAGGGCGTAGTCGATGAACTCCTGGTCCTCCAGCTCATCCGTCAGCCTCCGCTCCTTTATGACGCTGCCGTTGGGTACCATGGCGATGACCACGTTGGACTTCCCGAACACATCCTCGATGGCCCTGGAATCCTCGTAGACCCGGGTGCCTGGGCCGGAGCCCAGAGCGTCGTCCCCGTAATAAAAGTAGTTCATGGACTGTCCGAAGTAGCAGGGCACCGCGCAGAGGGCCGCCACCGCCAGCACCGGGATCCGGATCCTGTACATCAGCTTTCCCAGTCCGTCCAGCGGCGGAAGGAAGGATCTGTGGGCGGTTTTTTCGATCTTTTTATCGAACCGCAGGATCAGGGTCGGCATTAAGAACAGGACCGTCACAAGGCTGCAGATGATCCCCTTGGTGAGGACGAAGCCCACATCCTTGCCGATGGTGAACTTCATCAGGGCGATGACCAGGAAGCCCACGATCGTCGTGACCCCGCTGGCCAGGATCGAGCTGCAGGACTTTTCAATGGCCGCCTCCATGGCTGGCCGCGAATCCACGCCCGACTGCTTGATGGCCGTATATGTATGCAAAAGGAAAATGGAATAGTCCATGGACACCGCCAGCTGCAGGATCGCCGCCGTAGAAAACGTAAAAAAGGAGATCCGGCCAAACAGGAGATTGGAGCCCATGTTCAGCACAATGGCCACGGCCATGACCAGGATAAACAGGAACGGCTCGAACCATGAGGTGGTGGTCAGGGTCAGGATCAGCCAGATGATCACCACCGCCATTCCGATGGCCATGGCGATCTCTCTGGTAATGGATTCCTGACGCTCTTTGCTGGAAACGGCGCTTCCCGCAAAGCATCCCCTGTCTTTTCCCACAATGCCGTAGATCTCGTCGATGGCCTTATGGGTGGAGGCGTCCGAATCCCCGTCCTCAAAAATGATCTGGTATACCGCGTTCCCGTCCTTGTAGAACCGGTCTGTCAGGCTGTTCTTTATAAAGGCATCCGTGGAATAGACGTTGGCGGCCAGGTCCGGCCCAACCACCAGGTCCACGCCTTCTACCCGAGAGATCCTCTGGCGGATGGTCCGGGCCTCCGGCAGGGTCACATCCTTCACCATGATCCGGGCCATGCCGGGATAGCCAAACTCCTTTTCCATCACATCCAGCGCCTGCTTGGTGGGAGCAAAATCCGGAAGATACTTGCTCAGATCATAGTTGACTCCCACAAACGGATAGCAGACAGCGCAGAGAATGGTCACGGCAATAAAGAACTTCTCAATGATCCTGCCTCTCTGAACAATAAAATGGGCCATTTTTTTCAACATAGCTTTCATTCCTCACCATTTTTATGTTATTAATTTTCAACATGTTTATCATACATACTGTTGATTTTCCTTCTGCGATGTATTATAATATACCGCAAGATCATATGCAATCATTAGTATTTTAATGTTTTGCCGTTTAATGAACACTTGAATAAAAAAATGTTAAAAATGGAGGAAAAATCCATGAGAAATCCCAAAGAAGACCGGCGCGTCCGCCGGACCCAGAAGCTCTTAAAGGAAAGCCTGGTACAGCTCATGTCTGAAAAGGCGTTTAAGGACATCACCATCAAGGACATTACCGAACGGGCCGACTTAAACCGCGGCACCTTCTATCTCCACTACTCCGACACCTACGATCTTCTGACCGCCATGGAAAACGGGGTGCTGGAGGATTTCCAGGAAATGATCACCGCCTGTCTGCCCGCCAGGCCAGGAAACAGTCTGATGCCGGTGCTGCTCCCCATTGTCCATTACATTGTGGAAAACGAGCAGATCTGCAAAAACCTGTTTGAAAATAATGTTTCCAATGAATTTGTAAAAAAATTCAAGGAGCTGATCCGGAAAAACGGCGGCGCGCTCATCGAACGCCTGTATCCGGCCTGCCAGACCTCTGAGCCTGAATACTTTTTTGAATTTATCACCTACGGCCTCATCGGGATCATAAAAAAATGGCTGGATAACGGGATGCTCCAGACCGAGGAGGAGATCGCCCGCATGTCCAGTGACGCCGTCCTGTCCCTGGCCCGTTCCTTTTTTACCGCCTGATCGTTCCAGGCGGTCCTGTCCCGCGCTGCACCGTTCTCTCCATCCTTACCCTCCCGGGATTTTCTGGTTTTCCGCCAGAAATTTCCCCGGAGGTTTTTTTATTTTTCTCTTGATTTTCTCCTGGATCTATACTATCATCAACACATGAACATTTATTCATATATTAATCCAGACTGACTATAAAAAGACATCCGGAGGCACGATTATGGAAGAGAACAAACACAGCCATTCCCATGACGGGCACTGCTCCTGCGGGCATGAGCACGGACATGAGCACGAACACAGCCACTCCCACGACGGACACTGCTCCTGCGGGCATGAGCACGGACATGAGCACGAGCACAGCCATTCCCACGACGGGCACTGCTCCTGCGGGCATGAGCACGGACATGAGCACGAACACGAGCACAGCCACTCCCACGACGGGCACTGCTCCTGCGGGCATGAGCACGGACATGAGCACGAGCACGAACACAGCCACTCCCACAACGGACACTGCTCCTGTGGGCATGAGCACGGACATGAACACAAACACGAGCACAGCCATTCCGGCGTTCCTTCCTCCCTTTGTACGGTTTATGTGATGAAAAACATCGACTGTGCCAACTGCTCCGCCAAGATCGAGGCAAAAATAAAGGAGCTGCCGGAGGTGGACGACGCCGT
>CAJMRM010000046.1 GCA_905215775.1 uncultured bacterium | reverse complement strand
CGTTTCGTGCTTTTTTCTTTGTTAAGGAAGCCTTGATTTATAGGGCTTCCTTTTGCGGTTTATGTGTCGGAGGTCTGAAGAAAGGGAGCCGGATGGGACCAGAATGGAACGCATAGGGAGTTTATTATTGGGAGGACGGAAATGAAAGAAAGAAATGAATATGATGATCTGGAATTTTTTCAGCAGTATCAGCAGATGACGAGAAGCCGGGAGGGGCTTTCAGGCGCCGGGGAGTGGCACCAGATGAAATCCATGTTTCCGCCGGTCATGGGGAAGGATGTACTGGATTTGGGCTGTGGGTACGGATGGCACTGCAGATTTGCGGAGGAGGCCGGCGCCAGGAAAATTTTAGGGATCGATTCCAGCCGGAGAATGCTGGAGGAAGCCGCGCGAAGGAATAAGGGGGAGCGGATCACGTACCGTCTCTGCGGCATTTGTGATTATGAATATCCGGAGCAGAGCTGGGATCTGGTGGTGTCCAACCTTGCCCTGCATTATATAGAGGAGCTGGCGGATATTTTCTCCAGGATATATACGGCCCTGCGGCCGGGAGGGGTATTTTTATTTAATATTGAGCACCCGGTATTTACCGCCGGAGTAGACCAGGAATGGATCCGCAGCCAGGAGGGAGAAGCGCTTTACTGGCCGGTGGACCGGTATTTTTATCCGGGGCCCCGGGATACCAGCTTTCTGGGCTGCAGGATAAAAAAACAGCATCATACCCTGGAGCAGATCCTCATGGGACTGCTGGACAGCGGTTTTATCCTTAAGGAGGTACGGGAGGCGCGGCCATCGGAGGAAATGCTGACCATTCCGGGAATGAAGGATGAGCTGAGACGGCCCATGATGCTTCTGGTGAGAGCAGAACGGCCAGGACTTGTATAACTGGCGCTTTTATGGTATGATTGGCTTCATAAAAATGCACCATATAAGGAGATGACCTCATTGATGAAGAAACTATGGATGGCGGCCCTTCTGGGGCTTATGCTGGTACTTTCCGGATGCAGCGGGGAAAAGGCCGAGGACACCGGAGAAACCGCTGCGGTTGAGGAAGGGCAATATAAGATCGAAGTTTTCACGGCCGAAAGTACGTCTGAGCCGGTAAATACGACGGAGGACCCGGCTGTGATCGAGAAGCTTCTGGAGTCCCCGGATTGGGAGCGGATCACAGAGGTGCCGGACGGTCTGGTACCGGAGTTCGGTTTAAGGATCTGGAAAAAGGTAGAGGTAAATTATAATAAGACGGAGGAAAGCAAGGAGCCGGAGTACGAGGTGATCGAGACGATCACCACCTTTAAGGACACGGATTATATCGAACGGGTATATTCCAGCAACGCCGTCAAAGGAGCCAATATTCCTGTTTCGGTGGCCGCCTTCTATTATAAGGTACCCCAGGAGTTTTTAAATACAGTAAGAAAGCTGGCAGAATAAAATAAGGCCGGGGCACTCCAGAGATGGAGCCCCCGGTTTTTATTTATTTTAAGAAATCCAGAACAACGGTTCCGTCTTCTTTTTTAACCACCGCATTTTTAGTCATATTGAGACTTTCAATGGCTTTCAGATAATCTTCCTTGGAGGCAAAGCGCGGTTTGCTTTCCGCCAGGACCTTTTTCGCCAGGGCTGCATCATCGGAAAGGAGACGGTCAGCCATGATCATCAGACATTTGGCAGGGGCAACACAGGCGCGCTCCGGATCGGCAATGTAATAATCCATGCCGTGACCGGTTCCGATGGCTCCGGCTCCGTAGGGATGAACTGCCGGCATGATGGAGGAAACATCTCCCATATCGGTGCTTCCGGTATCCCAGTGGTCGGTCTCCACCACACAGCCAGGGCCGCCAACGGCTTCCATGGCTTCCTTGGCCAGGGCGTTCAGGTTCTTATCGTTGTTTAACGGGAAATATCCCGGGCGGTCCTCCAGGAGAACAGTGGCGCCGATGGCTGCGGCTGACCCGGCCATGGCCTGGTTCAGTTTTTTATTGTACTCCACGATCGCCTCATAGGATGCACCGCGTACATAGGTCTCCACCTTGGTCTTCTCGGGAATGGCGTTTACAGCTGCGCCGCCTTCCGTGATGATGGGATGGAAACGGATATGCTCATTGTCCAGGAAGGTTTCGCGGAGCGCGTTGGCCGCCGTCATGGCAGTGGTGGCCGCATACAGGGCGTTGATTCCCTTTTCCGGAGAACCGCCGGCATGGGAGGCGACACCTTCAAAGGTCACGTTCTTTACAACACAGCCGTTGCAGCCGGGATTGATGGTCAGGTACTTCCCCTCCGGCATGTTGCCGGCGTGGATCATCATGGCCATATCGACGCCGTCAAAATAGCCGCGATAGATAAATTCCACCTTGCCGCCGTAATAATGGATCGTTCCCTGCTTTCTGAGGCCTTCTCTGTAACCCAGCTGGATCAGCTCCTCTGCGGGAACGGCCATAAGGCGGATGGAGCCGCATAAGCCGTCCAGGGCTCCCGGCTGCTTTAAGGCCGCAGCGACTCCGGCCAGGGTCGCACACTGGGCGTTGTGGCCGCAGGCATGGACAGCTTTTGTTTCCGGGTCGGCATCCGGATGGTTTCCGCAGATCAGGGAATCCAGTTCACCCAGGATCGCCACCTTGGGTCCCGGCTTTCCGGTTTCAACATCTGTATAGAAGCCGGGAATATCTCCGGCCTTCGTAAGGGTGTAGCCAAGATCTTCAAAGAGCTTTTCCATATAGGCATTGGTCTTCCACTCATGGTATCCAGTCTCGGGACTGGCCCAGATATCGCGTTCTGTCTTTAAGATCAAATCCCGGCAGTTTTCCACCAGGTTTTTCAGTTGTTCAGTTCTGTCCATGGTATTACCTCCCATTTTTTAAATATATCAATAGTATACATGTTGCCGAAGGATTTGTCTATTTTATTCTTAAAAAAGGAAAGATAGGAAAAAAGAATAGGAGGGAAAGCGGGTTGACGGACAGCGATTTGGGGGATACAATAGAATCAGATAAATATACAGTAATATGTGAAAAGGAGCGAAATATATGGGGGTTACAGCAGTTTATTTTTCTCCGACGGGGAATACGAAAAAAAGTGTGGAGGCCATGGCGGCAGCGCTGGATCCGGGCTATGAAACGGTGGATCTGACGCTGCCTTCGGATACGGAAATTTCCAGGCAGTTCGGGCCGGAGGATCTGGTGGTCATCGGAATGCCGGTGTATGCCGGACGGGTCCCCATGGTGGCAGTACCCAGGCTTTCCGGACTGAGGGGAAACGGAACGCCGTGCATTCTCGTGGCCACCTATGGAAACCGGCACTATGACGACGGGCTGGTGGAGCTGGAGGATATTGCCAGGGAACATGGATTTGTTGTAAAGGGAGCGGCAGCCCTGGTGGGCCGTCATACATACGGAGAGATCCAGACGGATCGGCCGGACGAGGAGGATCTGAAGGCAGACGCAGAGTTCGCAAGGCGCGCGGCGGCATCAGAGGCCATGAAGAGTACGATCCCTGGAAACCGTCCCTATAAAAAGGAGGCGGTTCCGGGAGGAAAGTTCAAGCCCTTGACCTCAGATGCCTGTATTGGCTGCGGAATCTGTAAACGGGGCTGTCCGGTCCGGGCCATCAACGACCAGTTCCAGGTAAATCCAGAGATCTGTATTTCCTGCTTCCGCTGCATCCGGAATTGTCCGGTCCATGCAAAGAATATGGACGTGGAGGTATACCATGCATTTGCCAGGGAGTTTTCCTCCAGACTGGCAGAGCGCCGGGAGAATGAGTATTACCTGTAAGCCTGCGGCGGCCCGGAGGCTCCGGCGGAATACCGGGGCCTCTGGGGCTGCTTTTGGGGAGGAAACGGGATTGACAAATGCCCTCTGACAGTGGTATAATACGATGCGCGTGTTTGACACGATGCGGATGTGGCGGAACTGGCAGACGCACCAGCCTTAGGAGCTGGCGGGCAACCGTGGGGGTTCAAGTCCCTTCATCCGCATGAAAAGACCACTGTATTTGCCGGTTTACCGACAGGTACAGTGTTTTTTATATCATAGGAAAGCGGCACGCTTACAGGAGGAATTCTCATGAGCTTAACAGAGCTTTTTATCATTGCCGTAGGTCTGTCCATGGACGCCTTTGCGGTTTCCGTCTGCAAAGGGCTTTCGGTCCAGCGGCTGAAGCTGGGACATGCCCTGACCTGCGGCGTTTATTTCGGCGGCTTCCAGGGACTGATGCCGGCCCTGGGCTATCTTCTGGGCAGCCAGTTCCAGAACGTCATCGTAAAGGTGGATCACTGGATCGCCTTTATCCTGCTGGGGATCATCGGGATCAATATGATCCGGGAATCCCGGGATACGGATACGGAGTCTCTGGACGATTCCTTTGGGTTTAAGGCCATGCTTCCCCTGGCAGTGGCCACCAGCATCGACGCTCTTGCGGTGGGAGTGACCTTCGCTTTTTTAAACGTCAAT
This sequence comes from uncultured bacterium, assembly GCA_905215775.1. Lineage (GTDB taxonomy): Bacteria > Bacillota > Clostridia > Lachnospirales > Lachnospiraceae > Alitiscatomonas. The sequence continues at coordinate 20,425 of CAJMRM010000046.1, read as the reverse complement.
ATCCTTTGGGCGGTGACGTTTATCGGTGTGATCACGTTTATCCTCTCCTCCATCGGAGTAAAGGCAGGCCATGTATTCGGCCTGCGCTATAAAGGAAAGGCAGAATTTGCCGGGGGGCTGATCCTGGTACTCATGGGATGCAAGATCCTTCTGGAGCACCTGGGGATCCTGGGGTAAAAAGATCCGGCGGCGGAAGATGCGGAGCCGGGCGTTCAAGCTCATGGAGAACGCAGTATTTATCAGCAATCATATAAGGAGGAACGGCTATGGACAGAAAACTGGACGTACAAAAGATTTATGAGAGCGTGAAGGAAAAGATCACCTTTAAGCCGGAGGCAGCCCTGATCCTGGGCTCCGGGCTGGGAAATTTTGCTGAGAAGGTGGAGATCGCAGAGGTTCTGGATTATAAGGATATTCCGGGCTTCCCTGTATCTACGGTTCCGGGCCATAAGGGCCGCTTTATCTTCGGCTATGTGGAGGATGTGCCCATGGTGATCATGCAGGGCCGGGTGCATTTTTATGAGGGCTATTCCATGGATGAGGTGACGCTGCCGATCCGCCTGATGAAGCTCATGGGAGCGAAGCTGTTATTTCTCACCAATGCGTCGGGCGGCGTGAATACCAGCTATCAGGCCGGGGATTTTATGCTGATGAGCGATCATATCAGCAGCTTTATCCCGTCTCCGCTGATCGGGCCCAATGATGAGAAGTCTGGTCCCAGATTTCCGGATATGAGCGATGTGTACAGAAAGGAGATCCGGGATATCATCCGGCGGGTGGCCAAAGAGGAAAACATCCCGATCCAGGAGGGGGTTTACGTGCAGTTCACAGGCCCGGCCTATGAGACGCCGGCGGAGATCCGCATGGCCAGGACCCTGGGAGCCGATGCCGTGGGCATGAGCACAGTCTGCGAGGCCATTGTGGCCAACCATATGGGCATGAGCGTGTGCGGGATCTCCTGCATCACCAATATGGCCAGCGGGATCCTTCCGCAGCCGCTGAGCCATAAGGAGGTCCAGGATACGGCGGACCGGGTGGCTCCGCTGTTTGAACGGCTGGTGAAAAAATCCCTGACGGCCATTTACCACGAGTATCTGTGCGCGAAATAAGAGAAAACGGACTGCCCTTGCGCAGCCCAAAAAAAACGGAGGCCTCTGGCTGCCGGGACCGATCAGATCCCCGGGGAGCAGAGACCTCCGTTTTCGTCCAGATGGAGGATCTCTGCGCCCAGGAGCGCGGCGTCCTCTTTTGAGTGGGTGGAAAACAGAAGGAGCTTTCCAGCGGTATATTCATTTATCATACGGGTGGCCCGCCGTTTGGTGTCCGGATCCAGGCCGGTGAAGGGCTCATCCATGAGGACGGCGTCAGCCGGAGCCAGGATGGCCCGCAGGATGGCGGCCCGCCGCTTCATGCCGCCGGAAAATTCAGATACGGGTTTTTTAAGGGAATCCTCAGGCAGAAGCTGCCGGATAAGACCTGTCAGCACATCGGCGGAATATCTGCGGCCGGTGACAAGGCGGATATTCTGGAGGACGGTATATCCCTCCAGCAGGCGGTCCTCCTGGAAGACTGCAGAAAGGGAGAGGCCATCCAGGCCCTTTATGGTCCCGGAGTCGGCGGTCTCCAGACCCATGAGGATCCGGAAAAGGGTGGTCTTTCCGGCGCCCGAGGGCGCCATGAGGCAGCAGGGGCGGCCGCTTTCCAGGTCCAGGGACAGGCGATCCAGGACAAGGCTGTCCCCATAGGATTTTGTCAGGTTCCGGACGGTGATCCGGAAGGCGGGATCAGACAGAAGCTGCATGGTTTTCCTCCTTTCTGGGAACGCCGTTTCCGGCAGCAGCCTTTAACAGCAGGAGAAACAGCTTTTCAAAGGCGGAGCTGACGAAGATGATCATAAGGGTCCAGGCAAAGAGGTCGGCAGTGCTCAGATAGATCTTGGCCATGTAAAGCCCTTCTCCGATGGAGCCGCCGGGAACGCCGATGACCTCGGCTGCGATGCCGGATTTAAAGCCCATGCCCAGGGAGGTCCGCAGGGCGCTTTCCAGGTATGGATACAGAGAGATCCGGTAGATCGAAAGGGCCTGCTTCCAGACGGGGATCCGGAAGACCCGGGCCATTTCCAGCAGCCCCGGATCTGCATGGGAGAGCCCGGCCAGGGTGTTCACATGGATCACCGGATAGACCACAAGGAAGGAAATGAAGACCGAAAGGTTCTCTGCTCCGGTCCATATGAGGGCCAGGATCACGAAGGAGGCCACGGGAACCGACTTCATGAACTGGATGGCCGGTTCCAGGATCTCGCCTGCCAGGGGCTTCCAGAAGGCCAGGGAGCCGGTCAGGAGCCCTGCCAGAAAGGCCATAAAAAATCCCAGGCTGATGCGTCCGAAGGAAAACCAGAGGGCTCCCCAGGAAGCGGGGGAGGCAAGCTGGACGGCCAGGGCCTTTAAGGCGTCCAGAGGCCCCACCAGAAGGATCTGGTTACGGACGGCCAGGGACGCCAGATGCCATAAAAACAGCCAGAACAGCAGAATGGCGGTCTTTCGGGACCAGTCTGGGAATCTGTGCATGGAAATAGTTTCTCCTTTTCATATCCGGCCCGGAGTCTCCGAGCCGGTCATTTACCTGGAAACGGCTCCGGTATAGTAGAACGCGTCATCCGGCAGGGCTCCGCCTGTGGAAGCGGGGTTCTGGTCAAAAAGGACCTTTAAATAGCCGGACAGGGCCGTTTTCATCTCTTCACCGGACAGAAAGGCGATATTGCAGCCGGGCAGTGCTTTTTTGGCCACGGCGGCCTTGGGGACGATGCCGGCGGCCTCGATCAGCTGGGAGGCGGTATCAGGATCCTCGGAGGTGAAGCGGATGGACGCCTCATGCTCTGCAAGGAAGGAATCCACCAGCCCGCTGTGGCTGGCCAGGAAATCGTTATTTACGATGGTCACGCCGGTGATCATGCGGCTTCCGGTCTCGGCCTGGGCCTGGGCCTCATCCCAGGCCTTCGTCAGGTCCAGGACCACGGAAAGGTTCTCGTTCTGGGCCAGGGCGGAGGTGACAAAGGGCTGGGGAAGAAGGCCGATGCGGCTGGGATCCTCAGCCAGGACGGAGGCCACCTCTGCGGGCTCCGACTTGAATTCCAGGGTTACGTCGTCCTCAGCCAGTCCGGCTGCGGACATCAGATAGCGGAGGGAATATTCCGGGGTGGTGCCCTTTCCGGTGAGGTATACGGTCTTTCCCTTTAGCTGTTCAACGGAGGTGATGGAGGTATCTGAGGACACCAGGTATAAGACGCCCAGGGTGTTGATATCGATAACGGAGATCCCTTCGTTTGTTTTATTATAGAGGACTCCGGCGACGTTGGCGGGAAGAAGGGCAATGTCCACCTTATTCCCGGCTACCAGGGCGGTGAGTTCATCGGCGGCAGTTACCATGGTAAATTCATACTGGTTCTGGGCTCTGCCGTTTTCTGCATCGTCCATGAGCTTCACAAGGCCCATGGTGGTGGGGCCCTTTAAGCCGCCGACGCGGATCACGGCGTCGTCCTCACTGCTGGCGGATACTTCTTTTCCGGCTGCTTCCTCGGATCCTTTTTCGCTGGTTCCGGAGCCGGAGGCTTTTTCCGCAGACGCTTCAGAGGCCTGGGAGGCTGCCGGGCTTGCGGCGGTTTCCGCCGGCTTTTCGGAAGTGCAGCCCGTAAGGAGCGTCATGCCCAGGGCTGCCGCAAGAAAGAAAGATGCGAATTTTTTCATAATATTAATTCCTCCTGGAATAGATTGTTTTTGTGCTGACTCCGTCCAGCATTCCAAGCTTTCCAGAAAGGCTGCTGATCTTGTCCATGGGCGCGTCCAGGACGACGCTGATGATGGAAAGGCCCTTTTCACGGTAAGGCACGCCCATGCGGCCGATGATATATGAACGGTACTGATGGAGGAGATCGTTGAGCTTTTCCACAGACTCTGCGTTTTCCACCATGATCCCAATGAGCGCTACGCGTGTTTCCATAAAATGTTCCTTTCTTTACAGGATCTCATCGCCTTTTCCCTCAGAAAGCGCCAGCGCCCTTCGGGGTCAGTACGAACAGCTTCAATATATCATACGGACCGGGGTTTGTCAAAGCGGCGGAAAAAAATTATACGGCCTCTTAATAAAATAAAGAAAAACGGCAAAATCCCGTTAAAAATTATACAGGTTTCATATTGCGGAGATGGTTCGGATATGCGATAATATAGGGCGATATAGGATTAAGGAAAGATTTCAGAAAGATATCAGGAGGAATCAAGTATGAGGACCAATGACGAGGCGCTGTTGAAGATTAAGTATAATGTTCTGCATGAGGTGGCGAAGCTGGCTTTTTCCGGTGAGCTGGACGAGAAACGGGATGAGATCCCCTTTAAGCTGATCCCGGGACCCAAGGCCCAGTTCCGCTGCTGTGTATATAAAGAAAGAGAGATCATCCGCCAGAGAGTCCGTCTGGCCGAGGGAAAATGTCCCAGCGGAAAGCACAGTGACAATATGATCCAGGTAATCCCCTCCGCCTGCGAGGAGTGTCCGATCACCCGGTTTGTGGTGACAGATAACTGTCAGAAGTGTATGGGAAAGGCCTGTCAGAACGCATGTAATTTTGGAGCCATCTCCATTGGCCGCGACCGCGCCCACATCGATCCGGATAAATGTAAGGAGTGCGGAAAGTGCGCGCAGGCATGTCCGTATAATGCCATTGCGGAGCTGATCCGTCCCTGCCGCCGCGCATGTCCCGTGGATGCCATCACCATGGACCGGGAGACCGGGATCTGCCAGATCGACGAGAAGAAGTGCATCCAGTGCGGCGCCTGCGTGAGAAGCTGCCCCTTCGGCGCCATTACCTCCAAGGTATTTATCGTACAGGTCATCAACGCTCTTAAGGCTGGAAAGAAGGTCGTAGCTATGGTGGCTCCCGCAGCGGAAGGCGAGTTTGGAGCCGATATCACCATGGGAAGCTGGAGAACGGCTCTGAAAAAGGTCGGCTTCACAGATATGGTAGAAGTCGCTGCCGGCGGAGATATGACGGCTGCTTACGAGGCGATGGAGTGGGCAGAGGCGTATAAGGAAGGAAAGAAGATGACCACCTCCTGCTGCCCGGCCTTTGTAAATCTGATCAAAAAGCATTATCCGACTCTGATCGATAACCTGTCCACCACGGTTTCTCCCATGTGCGCCGTGTCCAGGATGTTAAAGGCCAGGGATCCGGAAACGGTTACTGTATTCATTGGGCCGTGTATGGCCAAAAAGGCGGAGGCTGCCGATAAGAGCGTGGAAGGAAACGCAGACTTTGTCCTGACCTTCGGCGAGGCCATCGAGCTGATGCGTGCAAAGGATGTGGGGCTGGAGCCGGAGGAGTATAAGGATCAGGAGGCCAGCGTATTCGGAAAGCGGTTCGGAAACGGCGGCGGCGTTACCAATGCCGTAGTCCAGTGCTTAAAGGAGCAGGGAGAGAACACCGATATCAAGGTGGCGCGCTGCAGCGGTCCGGCAGACGTAAAGAAAGCGCTGCTGCTCATGAAGGTGGGAAGACTCCCCGAGGACTTCATTGAGGGTATGATGTGCCAGGGCGGCTGTGTGGGCGGCCCCAGCAACTTAAAGCAGGAAACGATCTTTAAGAAGGACCGGGATGCTCTGATCGGAAAGGCCGATGAACGAGGCATATGGGAGAACTTAAAGAATTATGATATGGAGTCCTTCTCCATGCACAGGACCCACGAAAAGCAGTAGATCAGAGGCGGCGGATATGGAACAGCGGGAAAAGACAGAAAATAACGGAAACAGCAGGCTGGAAACGGGGAATATATGGAAACTGATGCTCTCACTTTCCATCCCCTCCATCATCGCCCAGCTAGTGGGGATCTTATACAACATGGTGGACCGGATGTTCATCGGGAGGATCGAAAACGGGACTACGGCCATGGCGGCCTTAAGCGTATCCCTTCCGCTGATCACCTGCATCACTGCGTTCACAAGATTAGTGGGCATCGGCGGCGCTCCCTTATGCGCCATTAAAATGGGGCAGAAGGACCAGAAGGGGGCGGAGGAGATCCTGGGGGTCAGCTTCGCCTCCCTGATCACAGTGGGAGCGATCCTTACGGCAGTGATCCTGGTTTTCCAAAGACCCATTTTAACGCTTTTTGGCGCGGATCCCACCACCCTGGACATGGCCTGTGACTACATATCGATTTATGCCCTGGGAACGATCTTCGTAATGATCTCCCTGGGGATGAATTCGTATATCACGACCCAGGGCTTCGCCCGTACCGGTATGTGCACGGTGCTCATCGGGGCCGTTTTAAACATTATTTTTGACGCGTTTTTTATCAATTATCTCCACATGGGCGTCCGGGGGGCAGCCATTGCCACCATCATTGCCCAGGGGATCTCCTGCATCTGGGCCCTTTCCTTTTTGTTTGGAAAAAAGAGCCTGTTAAAGATGCGGAGAGAGCATTTCAAGGTGAAAAAGAAGGTGCTCCTTCCTATCATGGCCCTGGGTGTGTCGCCCTTTACCATGAGTATTACAGAAAGCCTGATCCAGATCTCCTTTAATAATCAGCTTTCCAAATACGGAGGCACCATGGCTGTGGGTACGGTGGCCATCATGTTCAGCCTGTGGCAGTTTGTGACCCTGCCCACCCAGGGCTTCTGCCAGGGGGCCCAGCCCATCATCAGCTATAATTATGGAGCTGGAAATATGGCGCGGGTGCGGAAGGCCTGTAAGATCAGCCATGCGCTGTGCCTGGTGTTCGCAACGACTCTTACGGGGCTTATGGTGACGTTCCCCGGAACCTTTGCCAGGATCTTCAGCAACGACCCGGCGCTCCTCCATTTCAGCGCCTGGGCGCTTCCCATATACCTGGCGGGCGGAGCGATCTTCGGGATCCAGACCAGCTGCCAGCAGTCCTTCATGGCCCTGGGACAGGCGAAGATCTCCCTGGTCCTGGCCTGTCTGAGGAAGGTCGTCCTTTTGGCGCCGCTGATCTACATATTCCCGGTGACAGTGGGAAAGCTGCCCTTTGCGGCGGTCATGGCCGAGGAGATCGCAGGGATCGTGGAGTATCCGGCCGAGGTATTTTCCATTTTTTTTGCGGAGCCTGTGTCGGATATTACGGCGGCGATTTGTACGTCGGTGACGTTTTATGTGTTTTATAAGAGGCATTTACAAGATTGATAGAAATATAGTAAGAGAAAGCTCCGGAGTTCCATTCCAAATATAGGATGGGCTCCGGAGCTTTCTGATTACGGATTATTTCCCCAGCTTCCTCTGTACCGCTTTCACTGCTTCCATGATGGGGATGATGAGTACGGCCAGGCCAAGGGCGATGGCGTATTCGTGAAGGCCGATGGGGGTGAACTCAAAGGCAGCGGCTAAGAACGGAACCTCGATGACGGCGGTGGTCAGGATCAGTGAAACGATCATGGCGCCGAACAGGAAGCTGTTGTGTGTCTTTAAGGCAAAAATGGAGCCGCGGCGGCTTCTCATGTTCAGGGAGTGGAAGATCTCAACCATGGACAGGGTTAAGAACGCCATAGTGGTGCCGTCCGGGCTGTTGACGAATTCCCAGACGCCGCTTTCCACATAGTGGCCCACCAGATAGGAGACCATGACCAGGACCGTTACGATAAAGCCCTGGAAGAACACGTCAAAGCCCATGCCTCCGGAGAAGATCCCTTCCTTGGGATCTCTGGGCTTCTGCTTCATGATATCGGATTCGCTCTTTTCCATTCCAAGAGCCAGAGCCGGGAAGCAGTCGGTGATCAGGTTGATCCATAAAAGATGGACGGGCTTCAGGATCGTAAAGCCAATGAGGGTGGAGAAGAAGATGGCCAGGACCTCCGCCAGGTTGGAGGCTAAGAGGAACTGGATGGCCTTCCGGATATTGGCGTAGATCCGGCGGCCCTCTTCGACGGCGGAAACGATGGTGGCAAAGTTATCGTCCGCAAGCACCATGTCGGCCACATTTTTTGTAACGTCGGTTCCGGTGATGCCCATGCCGACGCCGATGTCGGCGCTCTTGATGGACGGCGCGTCGTTGACGCCGTCGCCGGTCATAGCCGTGATCTTTCCGCGGGCTTTCCAGCCATTGACGATGCGGACCTTATGCTCCGGCTGGACGCGGGCGTAAACGGAAAATTCAGTGATCCGGCGGGCAAATTCCTCGTCGCTCAGCTCGTCCAGCTGTGCGCCGGTGATGGCCTGGTCCGGAGAGGTGATGATCCCCAGCTCCATGCCGATGGCCACGGCAGTATCCTTGTGGTCGCCGGTGATCATAATGGGACGGATCCCGGCTTCCCGGCATTCGGCAATGGCGGTCTTTACCTCCGGCCGCACCGGATCGATCATGCCGGAGAGGCCAACGTAGGTGAGATCCTGCTCCAGGAATTCCGGTTCAGTGCTCTGCGGTATGGAGGACCAGTCCCTTTTTGCAGCGCAGAGGACCCGGAGCGCCCGGTCAGCCATGGATTTATTGGCTGCCAGGATGGAGGCGCGGATCTCGTCGGTCATTTCCACGGCAGCGCCGTTTACCATGGCCCGGGTACACCGTTTTAATACCTCGTCGGGAGCGCCCTTGGTGTACTGGAGGATGGTTCCGTCGGCGGACTCATGGACCGTGGACATCATTTTCCGCATGGAATCAAAGGGAGCCTCGCCCACCCGGGGCCATGCGGCCTTCAGCTCCGGCTTTAAGAGGCCGTTTTTGGCGGCGTCATTGACCAGGGCGCATTCGGTCGGTTCTCCGACGGCCTGGCCGGCTTCGGCGTCCCATTCGGAGTCGGAGCAGAGCGCCATGGCTGTTTCCAGGGCCTTTTCATCGTCTGCCACATGATCTACCACGGTCATCCGGTTCTGGGTCAGGGTACCGGTCTTATCGGAGCAGATGATCTGGGTGCAGCCTAAGGTCTCCACAGCCGTCAGCTTGCGGATAATGGCGTTTCTCTTGGACATATTGGTCACGCCGATGGAGAGTACGATGGTAACCACGGCTGCAAGACCCTCGGGGATCGCTGCCACAGCCAGGGAAACTGCCACCATAAAGGAGTTTAAGATGGAGGTTCCGTTGAAGCCGGACCGCATGAGGCCTACGGCAAAGATCACGGCACAGATGCCCAGGACCAGTACGGTCAGGATCTTACTGAGCTGGTTTAGCTTTAACTGGAGAGGCGTTTCCTCATCCTTGGCCTGCGCCAGGGCAGAGGCGATCTTTCCCATTTCGGTGTCCATGCCCGTTCCGGTGAGGACGGCCTTGCCCCGTCCGTATACCACGGTGGAGCCCATATAGACCATGCTCTTCCGGTCGCCCAGGGGGATATCCTTTTGTCCGTCCAGGGAAAGCGGCTCAGCGGCCTTATTGACCGGAACCGATTCGCCGGTGAGGGCGGCCTCCTCGATCTTCATGCTGGCGCTTTCGATGATCCGGCCGTCAGCAGGAACGGCGTCTCCGGCCTCCAGGACTACGATATCGCCGGGAACCAGATCCTCGCTTTTTAAGGTGACGAGCTTACCGTCACGGAGGACCTTGCTGGAGGCGGCTGCGATCTCCTGCAGGGCGGCAATGGCCGCTTCCGCCTTTCCTTCCTGTACCACGCCGAGAACGGCGTTGATGATCACCACAGCGATGATGATGATCACATCTGCAAAGGATTCGCCCTGATAGAATGCCGTGATGCCGGATATAATGGCGGCGGCAATGAGGATCAGGATCATGGGATCCGAGAGCTCCTTTAAAAAACGCTTGAGAACGGAATCCTTTTTTGCCTCCTTCAGCTTGTTCTTTCCGTGCTGGGCGAGTCTTTTTTCTGCCTCGCCGGTGGAAAGACCCTGACCGGAGGTGTTTTGTGCCTTCAGCACTTCTTCATAATTTTCCAGATATTCTTTCACGTTGCCTCCTTTTCCGGAAGATAGTATGCCCGGGAATCGAAAAATCATAAGAAACAGGCTGCCCGCGTAAAAAAAATAAGACTTATCCTCAGAGAACCCTCTTTGGATAAGTCTCGTTGTCTTTATGAAACGGTCCAGACGGGAAAATTCCCATCTGAGCCGGATCCAGACAGGACCAGGCCGGACGGCCATGTGTGTTGATCCTGTCACACCGGGGTGTCAACTACTCCCTTATTCGCTATTTTGTTTGAAACATCAGCGACAGCTTTTTGTCTGTCCTCTTGTTATTCAGTATTCTATACTGGCGAAAGAAAAAAATCAAGGGTAGGAATCGGGAAATTGATAAAAATTTAGCAAAATTTTTGGGAAATTTTGCTAAAGCGGTCTTAAACCTGCAGCCCCTTGACCTGGCGGGCATTGAGCTCCTCCAGCCGTTCCTTTGTGGCGGCTGCCAGCTGCTCCGGCTCGTCGGGCTCTTTGGCCAGGTTTTTGTGGGCGGTGGCTAACATCAGCTTGATCCGGTTCAGCTGGTTCACCTCGCTGGCTCCAGGATCATAGTCCACAGCAATGATATTGGCCTCCGGGTGCTGGCGGCGCAGCTCCTTGATGACGCCCTTGCCCACAATGTGGTTGGGAAGACAGCCAAAGGGCTGGACGCAGACAATGTTTTCGGTGCCGCCCTTGATGAGCTCCAGCATTTCTCCGGTCAGGAACCATCCTTCTCCGGTCTGGTTTCCCAGGGAAACAAAGCCGCTGGCCATGGATGCCAGGTATTTGATCTTTGTGGGCGGTGTGAAGTGGACGCTCTTTTCCAGGGCGATCCGCGCCGATTTACGGAAATATTCCAGAAGGGAGATCCCCGTATTGCAGAGCCATGCAGTGGAGTGCTTTGCGCCCAGGTGACCGGCCTTGAAGTTGCTGTTGTAAAAGCAGTACAGCAAAAAGTCCATGAGATCCGGCATCACGGCCTCGGCTCCCTCCGATTCCAGAAGTTCCACAATATGGTTGTTGGCGGTGGGAGAGAACTTGACCAGGATCTCGCCCACGATCCCCACCCGGGGCTTCTGGATATCCAGCCGCTCCAGCCGGTCAAAATCGCGGATGATGCCGCGGACATTTTTTGTGAAATTGATCATGCCCAGGGAGGGACTGGAAAGCGCCTTGATACAGATCTTCTTCCATTTTTCATGCAGGGCGTTGGCGGAGCCGGGGACCTTTTCATAGGGCCTGGTGGCGTACAGCACCCGCATGAACACGTCGCCGTAGACCACGGCCTGCATGGCCTTGGCGACCAGAGGAGCCGTCAGGGTAAAGCCCGGATTGGATTCCATGCCGTTGGCATTGATGGAGATCACCGGGATCTGCGGCATTCCAGCCTTTTCCAGGGCGCGGCGGATAAAGCCAATGTAGTTGGAGGCCCGGCAGCCGCCGCCGGTCTGGGTCATGACCACAGCTGTGTGGTCTGGGTCATACCTTCCGGACAGGAGAGCATCCATGATCTGGCCGATGACGATCAGGGACGGATAGCAGGCGTCGTTGTTGACAAAGCGGAGCCCTGTGTCCACGGCCGTCTTATCGTCGTTCTGGAGGACCACCAGATCGTAGCCGAAGCTGCGGATGGCCGGTTCCAGAAGATCAAAGTGGATGGGCGACATCTGGGGACATAAAAGGGTGTAGGTCTTGCGCATTTCCTTTGTGAAGATCACCCGGTTATAGGAGCTGGAAACGATGTTCCTGGTGTAGCGCCGCTCCTCCCTGATCCGCAGTGCGGAGATCAGGGAACGGATCCGGATCCTGGCAGCTCCCAGGTTATTGACCTCGTCGATCTTAAGGACCGTATAGATCTTCCCGGCACTGGTCAGAATATCATTGACCTGGTCTGTGGTGACGGCGTCCAGACCGCAGCCAAAGGAATTCAGCTGGACCAGATCCAGGTCGTCTCTGGTCTTTACAAAGGAAGCCGCGGCATAAAGCCTGGAATGGTACATCCACTGGTCCGTGACGATCAGCGGCCGTTCCACCTTCGCCAGATGGGAAACGGAATCCTCGGTCAGGACTGCAAATCCATAGGAGGCGATCAGGTCGGCGATGCCGTGGTTGATCTCTGGATCAATGTGGTAGGGCCGGCCGGCCAGGACGATGCCGTGCTTTCCGGTCTCCTCCAGATAGGCAAGCACCGCCTCGCCCTTTTTCTCCACATCGGTGCGGGCCCTGGAAAGCTCCTCCCAGGCCTTATGGGCAGCAGCCCGTACCTCATGCTCGGGGATCTGGAACTCCTTTTTGAATTCCTGTACCAGCTGCCGGGTCAGTACCTTTTCATCGGTAAAGGCCATGAAGGGGTTCATGAACCGGATATGGTTTTCCTCCAGGTCCTCCATGTTGTTTTTGATGTTTTCCGCATAAGAGGTAACGATGGGGCAGTTGTAGTGGTTCCCGGCCCCGGCAACCTCCTTCCTCTCATAGGGGATGCAGGGATAGAAAATAAAGGGAACGCCTTTTTTTATGAGCCATTCCACATGGCCGTGGGAAAGCTTCGCCGGATAACATTCGGACTCGCTGGGAATGGTCTCGATCCCCAGCTCGTAGATCTGGCGGCTGGACTGGGGGGACAGGATCACCTGGAAGCCCAGCTCCTTAAAGAACACTGCCCAGAAGGGGAAGTCCTCGTACATGTTCAGCACCCGCGGGATCCCCACAGGGCCGCGGAAGGCCTTGTCGGCCGCCAGGGGCTCATAATCGAAGATCCGGCGGTATTTATAGGTATAAAGGTTCGGGATATCCCGTTTGGCCTTTTCGATGCCCAGTCCGCGTTCGCAGCGGTTGCCGGAGATGTACTGCCGCCCTCCCTCAAAGCGGTTGATGGTCAGGACACAGTGGTTGACGCAGCCGCGGCAGCGGCTCATGGTGGTGGTATAGGTAAGGCCGATGATCCGGTCCAGGGGCAGCATGGAGGTCTCCTTGGGATGGAGGGTATACCGCTCCCTGGCGATCAGCGCAGCGCCGAAGGCGCCCATGATCCCGGCGATGTCCGGACGGATGGCGTTGCCTCCGGAGATCTTTTCAAAGCTCCGCAGCACGGCGTCGTTGTAGAAGGTGCCGCCCTGGACCACCACGTTTTTCCCCAGATCGGAGGCCGTGGTGATCTTGATGACCTTAAATAAGGCGTTGCGGATCACCGAATAGGCCAGGCCTGCGGAGATGTCGGCCACAGACGCGCCCTCCTTCTGGGCCTGCTTTACGTTGGAATTCATAAAGACGGTGCAGCGGGTTCCCAGATCGATGGGATTCTGGGCAAACAGCGCCTCCTTTGCGAAATCCACCACGCTGTAATTTAAGGAATTTGCAAAGGTTTCAATAAAGGAACCGCAGCCGGAGGAGCAGGCCTCATTGAGCTGGACACTGTCCACGGTGCCGTCCTTGATGCGGATGCATTTCATGTCCTGACCGCCGATGTCCAGGATGCAGTCCACCTCCGGATCGAAGAAGGCGGCGGCATAGTAGTGGGAGATGGTCTCCACCTCGCCCTCATCCAGGAGAAAGGCTGCCTTTAAAAGGGCCTCTCCATAGCCGGTGGAGCAGGAATAGGCGATCCTTGCCGTTTCCGGCAGCAGGCTCCGGATCTCTTTTATGGAAGCAATGGCCGTGGCCAGGGGGCTTCCGTTGTTGCTGCTGTAAAAGTGGTAGAGCAGGGAGCCGTCCTCACTCACCAGGGCCACCTTGGTGGTGGTGGAGCCGGCGTCGATGCCCATAAAGCAGTTGCCGGAGTAGGAGGTCAGATCTCCGCGTTTTACCTTATACTGGGCATGGCGGTCCAGGAATTCCTGGTAATCGGCCTGGTCCTTAAATAAGGGCTCCATCCGCTTTACTTCAAAGTCCATTTTAATGCCGCCGGAAAGGTCGGAGATGAGCTGGTCCAGGGAAAGGGCCATGGTCTCCGGGGCGTTCATGGCCGCTCCCACGGCTGCGAACAGGTGGGAATGGTCCGGAGCGATGATGGCGTCGCCCTTCAGGTTCAGGGTCCGGATAAAGGCCGTCCGGAGCTCGGAAAGGAAATGGAGCGGGCCGCCCAGGAAGGCCACGTTGCCGCGGATGGGTTTTCCGCAGGCCAGTCCGCTGATGGTCTGGTTGACCACAGCCTGGAAGATGGAGGCCGCCAGGTCCTCGTGGGTGGCGCCCTCGTTGATCAGAGGCTGGATGTCGGATTTTGCAAATACGCCGCACCGGGCCGCGATGGGATAAATGGCCTTATAGTTTTTCGCATATTCATTCAGTCCTGCGGCATCGGTCTGTAAAAGGGAGGCCATCTGGTCGATGAAGGAGCCGGTCCCTCCGGCGCAGATGCCGTTCATCCGCTGGTCGATGCCATTGGAGAAGTAGATGATCTTGGCGTCCTCACCGCCCAGTTCAATGGCCACATCTGTGTTTGGCGCATAATCCTGTAAGGCCGTGGCCACAGCCACGACCTCCTGGGTAAAGGGAATATTCAGATGACCGGAAAGGGTCAGTCCGCCGGATCCGGTGATGCTGGCGCAGACCTGGAGCTCCCCCAGCTCGCCGCGGGCTTTTTTCAGGAGCGCGGCCAGGGTCTCCTGGATGTTGGCGTAATGGCGTTGGTAATCCGCGAATTGTATATGACTGCTGCTGTCAAGGACAGCGATCTTTACAGTGGTGGAACCGATATCGATCCCAAGACGGAACGTTTGATTCATGTGAGCGGGGAAATCCCCCTATCCTCCTTAATCTGACAGCAGAGAGGATCGCTCCCCTCTGCCAGAAAAAATCTTATATATACTTATATATATTTATTATATATCAGCAATGTCCGGCAGACCTCTCCTCCTATGCCGGAGCCGCCTGAAGGCTGCGGAAAAACCACAGAAAAACAGCGGAAAATCCTCCTGGCGAGAGGGCATTGGACAATTACAGTATATCATAATTCCCGTGGGAAACACAATAGACACAATTCCCAATCTGTTGACAAAAAGCGCTAAAAAACCGTTAAGGATGGAAAGGGACCGTGCCGGGCGTAAAGGATTTGACAAAAGGAAGGGGGGCGAATTATAATAGCAATCAAAATACAAAAAGGATCGATTGGGCGGGAAAGGAAATTTAGAATGAATCAATGGCTGAATAAGATGGAACGAAAGCTGGGGAGGTATGCGATCCCCAATCTGATGAATTATGTGGTGATCCTCTATGCTGTGGGCGCGCTGGTCTGCTGGCGGGCGCCGGAGCTGTACTTTGAGTACCTGATGCTGGATGCCAGGGCGATCCTCCACGGCCAGATCTGGCGGATCGTGACCTTCCTTATGTGGCCCCTGTCAGGGGACCTGTTTTTAAATGTGCTGGTCATTTACTGTTATTATAGTCTGGGCCGGACCCTGGAGGCCGTATGGGGCTCCTTCCGGTTCAACGTATACTTTTTTATGGGAATCCTTGGTCATGTGCTGGCGGCTGTCCTTATTTACGCGCTGACGGGCATGATCTATCCGCTGACGGCAGAATACCTGAATTTTTCGCTGTTCTTTGCCTATGCGGCCACATTCCCGGACGCACAGTTTTTATTGTTTTTTGTGATCCCCATCAAGGCAAAATGGCTGGCGCTGTTTGACGGAGCTTACTTCCTTTACGGACTGATCTTTGGCGGGACCGCTTCCAGGATCGCCATTGTCATGTCCCTATTAAACTTTATCCTGTATTTTGTCATGTCCAGAAGCGGGAGATACAACCCGAAGGAAATAAAGAGAAAACAGCAGTTTAAATCCCAGGTTACCCAGACCATCCGGGAAGCGAAGCAGAACGGCCGCCACCGCTGCGCCGTCTGCGGGCGCACGGATCTGGATGATCCCGAGCTGGTGTTCCGCTTCTGCTCAAAATGTGAGGGGGATTACGAATACTGCCAGGACCATCTCTATACCCATCAGCATGTGACGAAGGGCGGAATGGATCCCCGGCAGAAGACATCATAGGAGGCAAAGCGCCAGAATGAAAAAGACAAAGATCATTTGTACCATGGGACCGAACAGCGATGACCGGGAGGTCATGAAACAGTTAGTTTTAAACGGCATGGACGTGGCACGGTTCAATTTTTCCCACGGCGACCATGAGGAGCACAAAAAACGATTTCTCCAGCTCCGCCAGGTGGCGGAGGAAACAGGGATCCCGGTGGCGGCGCTGCTGGACACCAAGGGACCGGAGATCCGTACCGGCGTTCTGAAGGACGGGAAGAAGGTCACCTTAAAGGAGGGGCAGGAATTTACCCTGACCACAGAGGAGATCACCGGGGACGATACCATGGTCCACATCAACTACGACGGCCTCAACGAGGATGTAAAGGCAGAAGACCGGATCCTCATTGACGACGGTCTGATCGAGCTGCATGTGAAGGAGGTCCGGGGCTCCAGGATCCTCTGCCAGGTGATAAACGGCGGCGAGCTGGGAGAACGGAAGGGCGTCAATGTGCCCGGCGTAAAGATCAAGCTTCCGGCGCTGACGGAAAAGGATAAGGACGATATCCGCTTTGGCATGGAGATGGGCTTCGATTATATCGCGGCCTCCTTTATCCGCTCGGCGGACGCTATCCGGGAGATCCGGGAGATCCTGGCCGAGGGCGGCTCCTCCATGGGCATCATCGCCAAGATCGAAAATGCGGAGGGGCTGGAAAATCTGGAAGGCATCATTGAAGAAAGCGACGGCATCATGGTAGCCCGGGGAGACCTGGGAGTTGAGATCCCGCCGGAGAAGCTTCCCTATCTCCAGAAGATGATGATCAGTAAATGCAGCGAGGCGTGCAAGGTGGTCATTACAGCCACCCAGATGCTGGATTCCATGATCCGGAATCCCCGTCCCACCCGGGCGGAGGTGACGGATGTGGCCAACGCGGTTTACGACGGCACCGATGTGGTGATGCTTTCGGGGGAAACGGCCAACGGAAAATATCCGGTGGAGGCCCTGAAGATGATGGTGCACATCGTGGAGGAAACGGAGTCCCATCTGGACGATTCCTTCTATAAAAGAAGGCGGGTGTCCGATGACAACAGCCACAGCATTTCCAATGCGGTCTGTTATTCCTCCGTATCCACAGCCAGGGCCCTGGGAGCGAAGGTCATCATTGCTCCCACCATCAGCGGCTATACGGCCAGAATGCTTTCCAAATGGCATCCGGCAACGATGGTGGCGGGCATGTCCCCCAGCATCGATACGGTACGCAGGATGCAGCTTTACTGGGGCGTACATCCGTTCCAGGCCAGGCGGGCGGAATCCACCGATACCCTGATCATGAATTCCATCGACGCATTAAAGGAGGAAGGGCTTGTGAAGGAGGGAGATCTGGCGGTGGTGACTGCCGGTGTCCTGAGCCATTCCCGCAGACACGAGCCGGCTACGGCTACCAATATCATGCGGGTCGTAACCGTAGACTGATCGGGAGAGAACAGTCTGTCATAAACAAAGGAGTATACTGACATGGAGAAAAAACCATTTGTAACCAGGGAAAAGCTGGAAGAGATCGCAAAAGAATATCCCACCCCCTTTCATCTTTACGATGAGAAGGGGATCCGGGAAAATGCCAGGGCGCTGAAGGAGGCATTTTCCTGGAATCCGGGCTTTAAAGAATACTTTGCCGTAAAGGCTACGCCGAATCCGTTTATTTTAAAGCTCCTCCAGGACATGGGCTGCGGCACCGACTGCTCCTCGGAAACGGAGCTGATGCTGTCAAAGGCCTGCGGCTTTACAGGCCATGATATTATGTTCTCCTCCAATGACACGCCGCCGGAGGAATTTAAAATGGCAGATGAGCTGGGGGCCATCATCAATCTGGATGATTTTACCCATATCGCCTGTGTGGAAAAAATGCTGGACACGTTTCCGGAGACCATGTGCTGCCGCTTCAACCCCGGCGGCCTGTTCCGGATCTCCAATGACATCATGGATAATCCAGGGGATTCCAAGTATGGAATGACGGAAGAGCAGCTGACAGAGGCTTTCCGGATCTTAAAGGAAAAGGGCGTGAAGCATTTCGGGATCCATGCATTCCTGGCCAGCAATACCGTGACCAATGAATATTATCCGCTTCTGGCTAAGATCTTATTTGAACTGGCGGTCCGTGTGAAAAATGCCACGGGCGTTCACATTGCCTTTATCAATCTTTCCGGCGGCATCGGCATTCCGTACCGTCCGGACCAGGAGCCCAACGATATCCGCGTCATCGGCGACGGCGTGAGAAAGGTTTACGAAGAGGTTCTGGTTCCCGCCGGTATGGGCGATGTGGCCATCTTTACGGAGCTGGGCCGCTTTATGCTGGGGCCCTACGGAGCCTTAGTGACCCGGGCCATCCATGAAAAGCATACTTATAAGGAGTATATCGGCGTGGATGCCTGTGCGGTGAACCTGATGCGCCCGGCCATGTATGGCGCTTACCACCACATTACGGTCATGGGAAAGGAAAACGCTCCCTGCAGCCATAAGTATGATGTGACAGGCTCCCTCTGTGAGAACAACGATAAGTTTGCAGTGGACCGGATGCTGCCAGAGATCCAGATGGGAGATCTCCTGTTCATCCATGACACCGGAGCCCACGGCTTTTCCATGGGATATAATTATAATGGAAAGCTTAAGAGCGCAGAGCTTCTTTTACAGGAGGACGGAAGCGTCCGCATGATCCGCCGTGCAGAAACGCCGAAGGACTATTTTGCCACCTTTGATTTCTGCGGGATTTTAAAGGATGTGGAGTAGAATAGGGCGGAAGATGTTCCCGCCCTGTGCCCTTCTTCGTCCCGTACGTCAGCTAAAAACCAGGTAAGCCCGACGAGAGGGTTTATTGTATATTCAATAAGAGGAATGCAGGTCTGCGATGAAATACGATCAAAGCAGACCTGCATTTGTATGGAAGCGGATAGAAGTTTAATTTACACTTTTATGAAAATCGAGTGCGGTTTGATGGCGCAGTTCATCAGAGGTAAGAAAATCATATCCTGTCTGAGCCATGGCGATTGAGGATAGAATCATCTGTTCGGCTGCAGTGTCAGTCATAGTTGCCAGGGCAAATTCTTTATTATGCAGAACTAGAGAGGGATCATCGGTTATCGCAATCCACGGATGAATAGTTGGGACAACGTGACTCACGTTTCCGATATCTGAGGTGGCACTATAACCGATAGGTTCCTCCATCACGAAGGGAGACAAGGATTGATAATTTTTTGTGAAGGCATCGGATAAAGCACTGTTTGTAACTAGATTATCTACTCTGTTCTCAAATTCAGTTACTTTAACCTCAACATTTGATGCTTTAGCTGTTTGTACGACACAGTTAGAAACCCGTTCCATGTATTCATTCAGCTTGTATTTATTGGATGCCCTAACATAAAAACGCATGGAAGTATAGTCTGGAATAATATTAGGCCGACTTCCGCCATTATCAATGATACCATAAATATTTGCATCGGGAATATACGGTTTTAAGTTGTTAATATTTAAATATGCCATTACCATAGCATCCAGTGCGTTTTTGCAATATTCTTTTGGCTGCGCCGCGTGTGCGGATGAACCAAAAAATTCAAAGTATAAGGCACCCAACCCTAAAGTAGCGCCGCTCTTTACTGAAGAAGCATAAGGATGGCACATAATTACCGCATCAACATGTTCAAATGCCCCTTCCTTAACCAAGGTGATTTTTCCACTTGTGCTTTCCTCGTCAGGAGTACCATATACGAGGATTTTTCCACCTATTTTATCAATGACCTTTTTTAGACCGCATGCAGCTCCAAAACTCATTGCAGCAATCAGGTTGTGTCCACATGCATGACCGATATTGGGAAGTGCATCATATTCACAGAGAAAGGCGATCGTTGGACCTGGTATTTTGCTGGAGTATTCGGCGCAAAAAGAGGTCTCAAGGCCGCAAAAGTTTTTTTGAACAGTAAAACCATGAGAGCAGAGCTTTGAAGAAAGAAGGCTGCAGGCAACACGTTCTTCAAGTCCGAGTTCGGGATTATTATAAAGGGTATCGCGAATTTCTAAAAGCTCGGATTTGATATGTTTGATTTCAGTGGAAATTTCAGATTTTATATCCATAACAATTCCTTTCTTTTAGAACGGTCCTAAATGAATTAGTTGTGCAACTATTACTACAAGGGCCCCACCAAGATACTGAAGGCCAATTAATGGAAGAATCCATTTTACCCATTTTTCCCAGGGGATTTTAGCCAGGGAAAGAGCCGCCATAAAATAGCCGGAGGTTGGCGTTAGGATATTGGATATTGCATCACCTAACTGGAACGCAACCACAGTAGTCTGTCTGGTAACGTTGATCAAATCTCCCAGAGGAGCAAGAATGGGGATTGATACAGCGGCCTGTCCGGATCCAGATGGAATCAAGAAGTTTAACAGACACTGGAAAACATAAATTCCCAGACTGGAAACAGTGGATGGAATATGTGATAATACATTTGCGGATGAAAACAAAATGGTGTCAATTACATTTCCATTTGTTAAAATAACTAATACTGCACGGGATAATCCAACAACGGTTGC
>CAJMRM010000045.1 GCA_905215775.1 uncultured bacterium | reverse complement strand
AGAATCATAAACCTCCATACCGACTTGTAAACGTGGAGCGGATATAGTATCAGTAACTGTACCAGCCATAGAATACGCATCCAGCCGATCCGAGAACGGATCCCCGTAAACCGCATTGGATCCGGATGCCACATCAGCCAAAGTTGAAAAAGGAAGAGACACAACAAGTAAGAGTGAAAGAAGAAGCGCAAAAATCTGTTTTTTCATGTTGAATCCCTCCCAATAAAAAAATCAGCCTATGGAGACCATAAGCCGATTTTTATACATTTCTTATTCATCATTTTCCAACTATTCGTTAAAGAAGGCTTTCGCGCATAGTTATGAATCACTCCATCCATAGATAAAACGACACGCCCATTCCTTCTCTCCAGTCTCCTTCGATCCCTTGTACAATATTTACTGGATCAGCAGCGGCAGATAATATTCCACAAACAGATAAACGACTGTGATCACAATCCCAGCAGCCAATACCCGGTTTACTATTTTTCTCATACCAAAACTTCCTTTCCTGAATCTATATGCTTTATTTCCCGTATCGGAAGGGATACGGCGTGGTTCGTCCAGGCGGACACCCATGCTTCCGATTATAGCATACCCACGATCCATGCTTCAAGGAATTCTTGCATTCTCATTGCACTTCTGGTATGATTATTTGTGGATGCAACTATTCGTGAAATACATGTTTTATGAACGCTGCCTATTATAAAAACAAAAATCTGAGAGGATCATTTATTTATGAAATTACAGCGACTTTTAAGCCTGGTCCGGAAGGCGGTGGACGACTACCAGATGATCTCCGCCGGTGACCGCATTGCCATCGGGATTTCCGGAGGAAAGGACAGTCTTGCACTGCTCTACGCTCTTCATGAACTGCAGCGGTTCTATCCCGTCCCGTTCGAGCTCCAGGCATTTACCGTGGATCTGGGCTTTGGGATCCAGGATTTTAAGGCCATACAGGCCTTATGCGACGATTTTTCCATCCCCTATACGGTCATCTCCACAGACATTGCAAAAATCGTCTTTGAAACCCGCAGAGAGTCCAATCCATGCTCCCTATGTGCAAAAATGCGCAAGGGCGCTCTGAACCAGGAGGCCCGGGCCTGCGGCTGCAATAAGGTGGCCTACGCCCACCACCGAGACGATATCATAGAAACTATGATGCTGTCGCTGATCTATGAGGGGCGCTTTTACACCTTCTCTCCGCGGACCTACCTGGACCGGATGGATCTGACCGTGATCCGCCCCATGATGTATGTCAGCGAAGCCGACGTCATTGGCTTTAAAAATAAATATGAGCTCCCCGTATGCAAAAATCCATGCCCCGTGGACGGAAAGACCAGGCGGGAATACGTAAAAAATCTCATACGGGAGCTGAATCTGGAAACCCCCGGAGTAAAGGACCGTTTTTTTCATGCGGTCCTGACTGGAAACATTCCCGGCTGGCCCTCTCCTGTCCCATCTTCCAGGTCATCCGGCAGAGATACAGAAAGGGGGGACTCTGGATATGGCAGCTCTCACCTATCATGAACAAAAGGATATTGAGAATATCAAAAAGCTCCGGGGTCTCATCAAAGATCTTCCTTCCTTCTGCGCGGATTTTTTCCGTGGGATCGAGCCTCTGACCTCCACCAGGACCAGGATCGCCTACGCCTACGATCTTCGGATCTTTTTCGATTTTCTCAGATCCTCCAACAGCCAGGTAGCCGGCATGGGAGAAAATATCCCTCTTTCCGTTCTGGAGCAGCTGACTGTTACGGATCTGGAGGAATATATGGAATACCTGAAATGCCATCCCTCCATAAATAACGAGGATGTATACAATACTGAACGCGGGATCATGCGGAAGGTTTCATCACTGAAAAGCTTTTACAATTATTTTTACAGAAATGAACGGATCGAGAAAAACCCGGCCTCTCTTCTGCGGCTTCCGAAGCTCCATGAAAAAGAGATCACACGGCTGGAAATAGACGAGGTGGCACGGCTGCTGGATGAGGTGGAGGAAGGTGAAAAACTCACAGAAAAACAAAAAATGTACCATGAACGGACAAAGGTGCGGGATCTGGCCATGCTGACCCTGCTTCTGGGAACAGGGCTTCGTGTCTCTGAGTGTGTTGGCCTCAATATAAACGATGTGGACCTGGACGCCTGCGGAGTCAGAATATTCCGGAAGGGCGGAAAGGAATCCATCGTTTATTTCAGCGATGAGGTCCGGGATGTACTGGAAACCTATCTGGATGAACGCCAAGGGATCGACGCGCTCCCCGGGCATGAGGACGCTGTCTTCCTGTCCCTTCAAAAAAAACGGATGAGCGTCAGAACTGTGGAAAATATGGTAAAAAAATACGCGGGACTCGTCACTCCTCTGAAAAAGATCACTCCGCATAAATTGCGGAGTACTTACGGCACCAGCCTCTACCGGGAAACCGGCGATATATATCTGGTCGCATCCGTACTGGGACACAGCGACGTGAATACAACCCGGAAGCATTACGCCGCCCAGGAGGACCAGAGGCGGCGCAGCGCCAGAAATATCGTTCAGCTGAGAGAAAAGAAGGAGCCATAGGCTACTTCTCAGGCGGAAGCATACCGGGCTGCGTGGAATAATATACAACAGTTATGGAATCCCCTGCTTCAATGGAATCTGAAACAAGACCGTTGATCTCCTTCAGTTCTGAAACATACTGGCGGATCTCCATTCCGGAGTTGGCCCGGTACCGTTCAGCAATGGACCACAGGGTATCACCCTGACGGATCTCAACATTCGTATAGTAACGGTTATAGCCGCTCTCCCTCTCCTCTCCGCTGGCAGTCACCAGTGTCCTTCCCAGGAGACAGGATAAGATCATCACAGATACAGCAAACAGAAACAGATATTTTTTCATACTTGCCCCTCCCATCATAGAGAATATATGTTCGAGAACATTTGTTCTGTTTTCATGATAGCACCAGAACAAATGTTTGTCAACATATTTCGGGCTTTTTTTCGAACAAAAGTTTGCTTTTTTATCAGACATATGGTAGTATATAAAAAAGAAATCCATTCCCTTCCATGGGATTTTTATAGAAATACAGCCGTACTCCCACAAGGATACGCCGCTAAAGGAGGAATCAGATATATGAGCCAGGGTAAAATAACAGAAAAACAGAAAGAGATCCTTGAATATATAAAAGAAACTATTTTAAGCAAGGGATATCCGCCGGCTGTGCGCGAAATCTGCGAGGCCGTTCATCTGAAATCCACTTCTTCCGTCCACTCTCACCTGGAAACGCTGGAGCGGAACGGATACATAAGACGGGATCCCACAAAGCCCCGTACCATTGAGATCCTGGATGACGACTTTGCGCTGACCCGCCGGGAGGTGGTCAATGTACCTCTGATCGGGACTGTTGCAGCAGGAATGCCGATCCTGGCAGAGGAAAATATAGAAGATTATATTCCGATTCCCGCAGAGCTTCTTCCCAATAAGGAGGTGTTCATGCTGAAGGTCAAAGGAAACAGTATGGTGGAGGCCGGGATCCTCAACGATGATAAGGTGATCGTTGCAAAGCAGCCGGTGGCGGAAAACGGAGATAAGGTCGTGGCCCTCCTGGGAGACTCAGCGACTGTAAAAACCTTTTATAAGGAATCTGGCCACGTCCGTCTGCAGCCGGAAAACGCTTCCATGGAGCCGATCATCGTGGATGACGTCCAGATCCTCGGAAAGGTCATCGGACTGTTCCGGTTCATGAATTAGATCCGCGCCCGTGCGGCTCATCGTCCCAGCGTCCGTAACGCGCTGGCTTTATGGCAGCCGGGGTTTCCACTCGGGAATCCCGGCTTTTTCTCAAAAAAGAAAAGCGCCGGTTTTTCCATAATGGAAAATCGGCGCTTCAATCGATTTCTTTACAGCTCTTTATCTCACCAGACTCCGTCCCGGATCAGTCCAGCTCATCGACGGATTCCACAACCTTTCCGTCTCTCCAGATCCTTTCCAGATCATAGAACAGCCGGTCTTCCTTGGAAAATACATGTACGATCACATCGCCGTAGTCCAGGAGGACCCATGTGGAGCTTAAATTTCCTTCCTTCTGGCGGCATTCGTAGCCAGCCTTAAAAAGCTTCTCCTCCACATTATCAATAAGAGCCTGGGTCTGACTGCTGTTGGATGCGCTGGCCAGAACAAAATAATCCGCAATGACCGTCACGCCCTGGATATCAATGATTTTGATATCCTCTCCCTTTTTTTCGTCCAGCGCTTCGACTGCGAGTCTTACCATTTCTTTTGACTGATTCAACTGTGTATTCCTCCTTTGATTTCTCCTGGGCTGCTTCTCCGCCGCAGGATGCGGTCTGTTTCCAGTTTTCTGCAACCACCGCGCGCATAGAATTGCAGGCCGCGATGGTCAGGGGATCGATGGGACAATCCAGGGACCCCAGATAGCGAAGGATGCTTTCCATAATGGAAAGGCAGGCCAGATCCAAATCCTCAAAGGCCAGCCTTCTCATTGCCGGAAGATCTGCAGCCTTAAAACGCCTGGGCTCAATATAGTCCGCCACATAAAGGATCTTATCCAGCGTTCCCATTCCCGGCTTTCCGGTGGTATGGCACGCAATGGCACCCAGGATCTCCTCATCATCCACGCCATATTTTTCCCTGGCCATCCATGCTCCCAGCTTTGCATGGAGCAGAAACGGATCCCGTCCTTCGCTTTCTGATACGGGAATACCGCGGCTTATGCATTTTTCCAGCATCGTCTCCCTGTCATACCGCTTGGCACAATCATGGAGAAGCCCGGCCAGCTCTGCCCTGTCCAGGTCGAAGCCGTAGCGCATGGCCAGGGCCTGGCACGTATAAGCAACTCCCAGCGTATGCTCGAACCGCATAGGGTCCAGCTTCTTTTTTAAATGCTTTCTTATTTCGATCACTCTGCTGTCCATATCAATACGCCCCTTACTGCTTCCGGATCATCGGTATTCCTGATACAGCCTGCGCTCCCGGATATAAGCGGCCACAGCCCTGGGTACCAGCTCCTCTATGCTTTCTCCCCTGGCTGCCAGCTCCCGGATCCGGGCCGAGGCCACATTCATCTCCGGATTGTGGAGTATCTGGATGCGGGCTCCATACATATCCCTGAGATAGGCGGCCTGCTGTTCCAGAGTCCGTCCGGCCCCATCGTATTCCCGTCCGGAAACCAGAAGTGAGGCCAGCTCCATGACCCTCTCCGGATGATACCAGGTCTCCAGCTGAAACAGCGAATCCGCCCCGATAATGAAATAAAACTCATCCTCCGGATATGCGTCCTTTAAAAGCTCCAGCGTCTGGGCAGTATATGTGTTCCCGTCCCGCTTCATCTCAAAATCAGACACCGTGAAGAAAGGGATCCCCTTAAGCGCCAGCTCCAGCATGGCCAGACGGTCCTTCGGATCCGTAATTCGGTGGTCCTTTTTATGGGGCGGTATATGGGATGGCATATACCAGACCTGATCCAGTCCATACTCGGACAGAGCCTGTCTTCCGAGAAGCAGGTGGCCGTTGTGGACCGGATCAAAGGTTCCTCCCATGATGCCGATACGTTTCATGGCAGATCTCCTTTCCAGCCTATGGAAGAACGATCTTCCTGTCCTTCTCTTCTTTGGCCGGCTTATATAAAACGATCATCCTCCCGATCACCTGCACCACCTGAGAGTGGGTGCGCTCTGCCAGTGTCTGGGCCAGGATCTTCCCGTCGTCAATGCAATTTTTTAAAACATGGATCTTGATCAGCTCACGGGCATCCAGCGCCTCGTTCACAGACTGGGTGAGCTCCGGCGTAAGGCTGGATTTCCCAATCTGCAGAATGGGATCCATCGTCATTGCAAGTCCTTTAAGATAAGCCCTCTGCTTGCTTGTCATATGATTTTCTCCTTATTTATAATACTCAAAAGCCAGGCCGTACATACGCACCGTATCTCCCTCAGAAATTCCGGCTTTTTCCAGCTCGTCCAGGATCCCGTTCTGTTTCAGGAATTTCTGGAAGAAGTCAAAGCCCTTCTCGGAGTCCAGATTGGTGTAACCCAGCATCTTCTCGATCCTGGGGCCCTCCACCACAAACGTCCCGTCATCGGAGCGCTCCACTGTGTATGGCAGGTTTCGGTCAGCCTGATACTCAACTTCAAATTCTTTTTCAAAGACTCTGGGAGTCCGGTCCACGGTCCGGAGAACCTGGAATAAATGGCCCAGAAGGTCATTGACGCCCTCTCCGCTGACAGCAGAGATCCCGAATACAGGAATCCCCTGTGGTTCAAACTCGTCCTTTAACGCTTTTAAAGGATCATTTTCCTCGTCATACAGAGCGTCCAGCTTATTGGCCGCAATGACCTGCGGCAGCTTTAACAGTTCCGAATTATAGGTGGACAGCTCATTCATAATCGTATGGATATCCTCCACCGGATCACGGCCCTCCACGGAAGCCGCGTCTACCACATGGAGGAGCACCTTTGTCCGCTCGATATGGCGCAGGAATTCATGGCCCAGACCGGCGCCGTCAGACGCGCCCTCAATAAGGCCCGGGATATCCGCCATAACAAAGCTGTTTCCGTCCCCCAGGTTCACAACACCCAAATGCGGGTTCAGGGTGGTAAAATGATAATTGGCGATCTTGGGCCTTGCGTTGGAAACCCGGGAAAGCAGCGTGGATTTTCCCACATTGGGGAAGCCCACCAGTCCCACATCGGCGATGACCTTAAGCTCCAGCTGGACCCAAAGCTCCTGTCCCGGCTGTCCCGGCTGGGCATACTTTGGAACCTGCATGGTAGAGGTGGCAAAATGCATATTTCCCAGGCCGCCCCGGCCGCCTTTCAGAATAATCTCCCTCCGGTTGTCCCCGGACATATCGGTAATGACCTTTCCCGACTCCATATCCTTTACAACCGTGCCCTCCGGCACCTTGACGATCAGGTCCTTTCCGTCGGCGCCATGGCAGCGGCGTTTTCCGCCTTCTTCTCCGCTCTGCGCCACATATTTGCGGACGTGCCTGAAATCCACCAGTGTATTAAGGCCGTCGTCCACCTCAAAAATGATATCGCCGCCTTTGCCGCCGTCACCGCCGTCGGGGCCGCCGTTGGGAACATATAATTCTCTGCGGAAGCTCACATGGCCATTCCCGCCGTTTCCTGATTTGATAAAAACTTTTGCACTGTCTGTAAACATGGTAAGCCCGGTCCTTTCCAAAAATGTCTGGTTTCCCAGTAGAGAAAAAAGCCCCATACCTTACGTATGGAGCTCTCTGCTTTATTCGTTGATCGCCTTCGGATATACAGAAACCTGCTTTTTGTCTCTGCCTTTTCTCTCAAACTTAACAACGCCGTCAACCATTGCGAATAATGTATCATCACCGCCGCGGCCAACATTAAGACCCGGATGGATCTTTGTTCCACGCTGTCTGTAAAGAATATTTCCGGCTAATACGAACTGTCCGTCTGCTCTCTTTGCTCCAAGGCGTTTGGATTCGGAGTCTCTGCCGTTCTTAGTAGAGCCAACACCTTTTTTATGGGCAAATAACTGAAGGTTCATCTTAAACATATCGGTTACACCTCCCTGAATCGAAAATTGATATATTCCGCTCCGTATTCATCCCGGATATTAGTCAGCCCGAGGATCAGGGACTTCATTAGGAGCTGCGACTCAGGACTCATGGAATCGGGGAAAAGGAATGAGAATTGGCCTCCATCCTCTGAAACACTTCCCTCGAAATGATCGTCTGTAAACTGTTCGACGGAATTCGCCATGTTGAGAGCCAGCACAGAAACAGCAGAACATATGATATCCTGTCCGTATTCTGCATAGCCAGCATGACCGCTTATTTCGATCCCTTTTTCTTTTCTGTCCTTATCGCGCAGGATAATTACCTGAATCATACAAAATTAAGCGTTGATCTTGTCAATCTTAACCTGGGTATAAAGCTGTCTGTGGCCGTTTTTCTTGTGATAGCCAGTTTTGCGCTTATACTTGTAAACGATAACTTTTTTGCCCTTGCCAACCTTCTCAACGGTTGCGGAAACAGTTGCGTTTTCCACTGTGGGGCATCCGATCGTAAGCTCGCCGTTGTTTACAGCCAGAACCTGATCAAATGTAACAACAGAACCTACTTCTGCGTCCAGTCTCTCAATCTTGATGCTGTCGCCTACGGCTACTTTATACTGCTTACCACCTGTTGCAATAATCGCGTACATATTGCACCTCCTATTATCATTACTCGCCAGTTACGGTGTGTTCCTTCAGGAACTCCTTGCAGACCTCACTGTGCGGCATACTATAGTATAATAGCATCTGTTTCTTCATCTGTCAACTATTTTTATAAGATTTATAGCCGGAAAACGCCGAAAAAAACCATTCCCGGTCATTGCCTTTCCCATAAAAGGCCAAACAGGCGCCGCAGGCCAGGTGAGATCCACCCGCCGGCAGCGCCCCGTTTTTACTGTTCTGCAAATGTATCAAAATATCCCTGGATAAATACAATGGGAGTTCCCTTGTCTCCGGAACCGGAGGTCAGGTCGCAGAGGGAGCCGATCAGGTCTGTCAGCCGTCTGGGCGTCGTTCCCTGGGAGGCCATGCTGCCCTTTAAGCTGCCGTCCTTGGCTTCGATCTTTTCCTTCATGGCCTTGGTGAGCTCCTCACCCTTCAGATCCTTGAAGTCATTGTCTGCCAGATATTTTAATTTCAGCTCGTTGGGAGTTCCCTCCAGGCGCTCTGTATACGCAGGGCTTACCACCGGGTCAGCCAGCTCCCAGATCTTCCCTACCGGATCCTTGAACGCGCCGTCTCCGTAGATCATGCAGTTCATCTTCACGCCGGTGGCCTCTGCAAGGCTCTTCTGGAGATTTTCCACAAACGCACCGCAGTTTCTCGGGAAAAGCTTTACTGTGTCCTCTGTGGCCTTATTGGAGCCGTACAGGCCGTACTGCTCGTTGTAGCCGCTTCCGTCCACCGGGGCATTCATGATATCCGCCAGCGTCAGCACCTTTTCTGCTCCCGCAGCCAGCAGTCTCCGTTTGGAGCGTTCTCTGGTATGGATATCGCAGCAGAGGATATTTTTTGTATAAGGAAGCACAGCGCGGCAGTCGTTGGCAAAGATAAATTCCGGCTGACAGCCCTCGGCCTCAAACAGCTCCTTATAATAAGCCACATAATCCACGCCTGTAAACGGATGCTTTACATATCCGAAAACTTCCCTGTATTTTTTCTCATCCATCACATCCGAATACGGATTAACGCCCTTCTCATCCAGAAGATCGTCGTCAAACAAGTGATTTCCCACCTCATCTGCGGGATAGCTCATCAGAATATAAACCTTCTTAAACGCTTTGGCAATGCCTTTTAAGCAGATGGCGATCCGGTTCCGGCTTAAGATCGGAAACGTAATGGCAATGGTATCACAGCCAAACTTTGCGCGGCAGTCCTTTGCAATGTCGTCTGTGCTGGCATAGTTGCCCTGTGTGCGGGCCACAACGGCCTCCGTCACAGCCACGATGTCTTTTTCATGGAATGTGATATGCTCTTCCCTTCCCATATCAGCGACAGCCGCTGTTACGATCTGGATCAGATCGTCTCCTTCTTTTACAACAGGGCATCTCACGCCTCTGGATACGGTTCCAACAGTCCTCATATTCTGTACCTCATTTCCTTTATAAAAAATATAAGTGATTCATTGATCCTGCGAATGGTATAAGGTCCGCTTCACAGACATTATACTATGTCCTCCGGACACAGCACCCCTGCGGGAGAATTCACCGCCTGGATTTTCGCGGTAAACGCGAAAACCAGATGCGCGATGGTATAATGTCCGCTTCACAGACATTATGCTATGTCCTCCGGACACAGCACCCCTGCGGGAGAATTCACCGCCTGGATTTTCGCGGTAAACGCGAAAACCAGATGCGCGATGGTATAATGTCCGCTTCACAGACATTATACCATATTTCCCCTAAAAACAAAGGGATAATTATCAGTAATTTTTTCCGCCGCGGCAGAACTGCTCATGGAGGGGGCTCATGGTCTTTTTTCTCGTGATCTCCACCAGCCCCAGGGGAGTCATGTCCACCAGCACCGTTTTAACCGGATCCGCCGCCAGGTACTGGCGAAGTCTTCTCAGAAGCTCCTGGTTCTGGGCCTTTTCCTTCATGTCGATGAAATCCACCAGAATGATCCCCGAAAGGTTTCTGAGCCGCAGCTGGACGGCGATCTCCTCCGCAGCCTCTAAATTTGTTTTCATATACGTTTCAGACGCCGTTTTTTTATCAGTGTTCTTACCGGTGTTTACATCGATAACGGTCATCGCCTCTGTGGGTTCAATGACCAGATATCCGCCGGAACGGAGCCAGACCGTCTTTCCCAGGGCCCGGTCCAGGGCAGCCTCCAGCCGGTACAGGGCAGACAGCGGATACTCGTCCGAATAAAACCGCACCGGAACCTGGATCTTTCCCGCTCCGGCCTCCAGAAGCTCCTGGCAGACCTCCGGAAGATCCGTAAGGATCTCTTCTGTTTCCTCCCGGCGGACATCCATGGCGGTGCGGATGAAAAAGCTTTCCGGCCTGTAAAGGATACTGCCCGCCGTGCGGCTCCTGCCGATCTCCAGAAGCCGCCTCATCCGTCCGGCCAGACCTTCCAGCTCCAGCCGGATCTCCTCCGGCAAAACGCCGTATGCGTTGGTCCTCAGGATAAAACCGGCTGGCAGGAGGCCGTTTTCAGAAAGGAGGGCCGTTCCTTCCTGCTCCCACCATTCCTTCATCTGCTCTCTCCAGGCATTGTCCCGGATCTTTGAAGAGATGCCCAGTCCATGATCCCCAAGAGTAAGGACTCCGTAGGCTCCTGTCATGGAAAGCTTCGAGGTCAGCACTGCGTCTTTTGTTTTTACCGCAGCCCTGGCCGTCTGCACCAGGATCTCATCGCCGTTTCTCAAGGGCGCCGTTCCTTCTCTTCCGTCTGTGAAGCGATGGAACCGGTTTTCCGTCAGGCTGTAATAGCCGTTGATCCCGGGACTGTACTCCACAAAAGCGGCGTTGATATTTTTTACGATGTTCCGGACCGTTCCCACGCAGACCGTTCCCAGGACATGCTCCTCCCGGTCCGGAGCCGTCCCGATCTGGAGGACACGGCTTCCAGAAACAAGGACGGACACCGTCCGTCCCCGTAATTCAGTAAAAATCAGTTTATTCAATGTCTTCACCAAAAGATTCCAGCGTTACGAATTCATGGCACTCCTCTGTGCCTGTGTCCGCATAGACCTCTTCCCGGTTGATGGAAAAGCCGAAAACCGGAAACTCCTTTTCGAGACTCCGGCAGAAGGCCTCCAGAAGCAGCTCTGGCTTCACGTTGGCGGCGCTTCCGGCAGAAAGCCTGAGGAAAATGGA
The DNA here is from genome assembly GCA_905215775.1 of uncultured bacterium. Lineage (GTDB taxonomy): Bacteria > Bacillota > Clostridia > Lachnospirales > Lachnospiraceae > Alitiscatomonas. Next base: position 13,708 of record CAJMRM010000045.1, on the reverse strand, counting down.
GCTGCCGTCCCCGGACATCCGGTATTCATAAATATACGGCTTCAGATCCATCTGTTTTTCGCCTTTTTTCGTTTTTTTAACGATATTCAGATCTCCGGCTTCGATAAACCGGCAAAGTCCAGTGAAAAATTCACAGGAATCCATTCCAAGAACATCTTCGTATTCCTTTTTTAAGGAAACCGTATAATCACAGGCTGCCACCAGGGACATGGCATTTCCGGCAGAATCCGGCAGCCGTTTAAAGCTGAGGACCTCCATTCCCTCGACCATCTGCCCATTGAGCCTCTCCACCATCCGTGCAGAGCTTTCTGTGGAAAGGACCTCAATATCCAGATACTCTCCGCTTCCAGTGAGTCCCACGCCCAGAGGCGCTGCAAAGGACATGATCTGATGGGGCGAAAAACCTTCCGAATACCGGATGTCCACGTCGGCCCTGCGCATGGCCTTCTGGAAATAGCGCATGATATCCAGGTGTCCGATGAACCGCATGTTTCCCTGTTTGGAAAATTTAATCCTGATCTTCAAAGCAGACACCTCCTCCGAATCTTCTCACACCGCACCCAGAGCAGCGCTCCCGGCAGTTGGGAGTCACGGTACCGTTTACAGCGTTGTTCCACTCCCTCTTTAAGAACTCCTTCGATACACCTGTATCGATGAAGTCCCAGGGGAACAGCTCGTCCAGGCTGCGCTCCCTGGTGGTATAAAAGCCGATGTCTACGCCGCAGTCCTCAAAGGCCTTCATCCATATGTCATTCCGGAAGCTTTCCGACCAGGCATCGTATAAAGCGCCGCTGCGGTATGCCTCCTCGATGACGGCGGCCACCCTCCGGTCTCCCCGGGCCAGAACGCCCTCTAAAACCGTCACATCGGCCTCATGCCAGTTGTATTTCAGGCTCTTATGGTTCAGCATCTCCTTCATCTTGCGGTTGACCACCCGGGCCTTATCCAGGAACTCCTCCTTGGTGGACATTCTGGCCCACTGGAACGGCGTAAACGGCTTTGGAACAAAGAACGACGTGCTGGCCACCACCTGGACCTTCCCGTTCCTCTGGTCCTTGGGGATCTCATAATACTCCTCTGCGATCTTTTCTGCCAGCAGCGCAATGCCCTCCATATCCTCCACAGTCTCTGTGGGAAGGCCCAGCATGAAATACAGCTTCACCCGGTTCCAGCCTCCCTTAAAGGCATCGGCGGCTCCCTGGAGGATCTCCTCCTCGGTGAGTCCCTTGTTGATCACGTCCCTGAGTCTCTGGGATCCGGCCTCCGGAGCAAAGGTCAGGCTGCTTTTTTTCACATCCTGGACCTTGCTCATCACATCCAGGGAGAACGCGTCGATCCTTAAGGAGGGAAGGGATACGTTGACTCCCTTTCCATGGAATTCCTCGATCAGGAAACGCACCAGTTCCTCCAGGGAACGATAATCGCTGGAGCTTAAGGAGCTTAAGGAGATCTCCTCATGGCCCGTATTTTTCAGCATTTTATATGCCAGGTCCTTCAGCCGCTCCACATTCTTTTCCCGTACCGGCCGGTAGATCATGCCGGCCTGGCAGAAGCGGCAGCCGCGGATACAGCCGCGCATGATCTCTAAGACCACCCGATCCTGAGTCACCTTGATAAAGGGGACCAGGGGCTTTTCCGGATACACGGATCCGGTCATATCCAGGACCAGCTGCTTTACTACCTTTTCAGGCGCCTCGGGACAAACCGGACGGAAGGCCTTTAAGGTACCGTCCTCATGATACTCCGGCTCATACAGGGACGGGACGTAGATTCCCGGCACTCCTGCCGCCCGTTTTAAAAACGCCTCCCTGGATTCGCCGTTTTTCCGGCTGTCCTTATAAATATCGATCAGCTCCCGGTAAACCGTTTCCCCTTCGCCGATATAAAACAGATCAAAAAACTCGGCAATGGGCTCCGGATTATAGGTGCAGGGGCCTCCTCCGATGACAATGGGGTCATCCCAGGTCCGGTCGCTGCCATGGAGCGGGATCCCGGAGAGGTCCAGGACCTGGAGGATATTCGTATAGCACATTTCGTACTGGAGAGTGATTCCCAGGATATCAAAATCCTTCACCGGGTCCTGGGACTCAATGGCAAAAAGCGGGATGTGCTTTTCCCGCATGATGGCGTCCAGATCGGTCCACGGCGAATAAACCCGCTCACAGTACACATCCGGCATCTTATTGAGCATATCATAGAGGATCTGGATCCCCAGATGGGACATGCCGATGTCATATACGTCGGGAAAGCACATGGCAAACCGGACGTCCACCTGGGCCGGATCCTTTACCACCATGTTCACCTCGCCGCCGATATACCGGGCTGGCTGCTGGATGCTTAACAGGATTTCGTCACTTAACGCTAATTTTCTCATAAACAATCCTTTTTCTTTAAAATATCAAACACAGTCTGCTGTCCCCTCTGTCTGTGCAGCCGAAACGCCGCAGCGGCAGAAAACAGCATCATTTTTTATTATACCGGGTTTTGAAAGATTAGGCAACATCCATTTCCCGCATCACTCTGTTTTTTCAGAGGATCTCCATTCCGTCCGGCTCTTTTTCCGCCATGGCCCCTGACAGAAGCAGCCCGGGCCCCTCCGGAGGATCCATGCTCCCCAAAGGTCCCGGGCTTTTTTTATTTTAGTGTTTCTTTGATCCAGTCCACCCATACGGAATAATATTTTCCAAGCACATGGGCGCCGTCCGAGGAATATCCTGCCGCCAGATTTCCGTTTTCGTCGTCGAATACCTGGTTCACATCCAGATAGATAAAGCCAGAATCCTCTGCGAGGCCTTTAATGTCCTGGTTTAAGGCGTTGATCCTGTCGTTGTTATAGATATTGCTGCCCGAGGACTTTTCTGCCGTCACATGAAGGTTGGCCCCCAGGACTATAACGGCCTCCGGCTGCAGCTCATGGACCCTTTCCACGGTCTTTTTATACTGCTTTACAATGGAATTATAATCATATCCCAGCTCGTTGATGCCCAGCATGAAAAAGATCGTATCGAATTTCCGGGATGTAAGGAGCTCCTCCAGTCCGCTTTTTTCCTGGGATTTTAATTTTACCGCCTTATTAAAAAGCGTAAATACACTCATGCCGGAATCGGCGAACACCTCCGCCTGTCCCAGATTCCCGTATTCGGACAGGCCCACCGTCCGGGAATCCCCGATAAATAAGACCCCCGAAAAATCCTCGTTCAAGGTTACAGAAGGGGCTCCCGCCGCTTCTGTTTCCTCCGCTGGCGGATCGGTTTCTGCCGCACCGGCAGATGTTCCCGGCTCCTGGGCGGATCCTGCGATGGTCTCCCCGGATGCAGCCGTTTCATAATCCGTTTCCGGGATCTCGGCAGGAAGCTCCGCCTCTGTCTCTGCCAGGCCAGTCTCCGGCTGCCAGTCCGTTTCTCCGGCCGTTTCTGCTGCGGCCTCCATATCCGTTTCCTCCGCAGCTCCTTCACCGTTCTCCCGCTCCATGGCGGCCGCCTCGCTCCGTGGCGTCAGTTTTCTCACTGCGCCCGGAACGTATTCCACCGCAGTCGCTGCCACCAGGCTGACGGCCAAAAGTATGCTGTACCAGTAACGCTTCATAATTTTTACTCTCCTTTTTCACACTCCGGAATATTAAAACCGGAAATACAGGAACGGATCGTCCATTCCCATTTTCATGCAGTAAACGCAGCCCCAGAACACAGCCAGAAGAGTCACCGCCGCTGCCGGGCTGTTTTTAAACCTCCTGTAAAGCTTCATCGGAAGGCCGGTGGCAAAGATCAGCCCTGCGGCCAGGGAGATCCCATAAATCCGTCCGTATTTTAAGTAATCGCCGGCAAAATATGCGACCGCCTCCGGCTGGGGAAGGAATGGGAACAGTCTGGCAAAATAAATGGCCAGCTGATGCAGATCCGTCACCGCAAACAGGACCCAGCTCACAGGGATCGCGAAAGCCATATACAGATGCCCCAGGACCGGGCCCCCCTCCAAAAGCCGTATGAGCCCCAGCTTTTCCACAGAGATCATGGCAAACATCAGAAGTCCCCAGAAGATAAAGTTCCAGCTGGCTCCATGCCAGAAGCCGGTAAGCGCCCAGACCACCAGCATATTCCTGAAGGTCAGAAGCCTTCCCTTCCGGCTGCCTCCAAGGGGAATATACACATAATCCCGGAACCAGCTTCCCAGGGTCATATGCCATCTTCTCCAAAACTCTGTCATAGAAAGGGACAGATAGGGGTCGTTAAAATTATCAGGAAGCGTAAAGCCCATGATCCGCCCCAGCCCCTTCGCCATCAGGGAATAGCCGTAAAAGTCGAAATAGATCTGGAGGCTGAAGGCTGTAATGGCCAGCCACGCAAAGGGCGTGGAAATGCTTTCATACCCCACGGTCCCGGCCTCATTCCAGAGTCCGCCCAGCCGGTTGGCCAGAAGGACCTTAAGTCCCAGACCTATGGTGAAGGTCTTTAAGCCTTCCTCCACCGCCCGCATGGAATGGGTGCGGCGGGTGATCTCCTTCTTAACAGAGGAATACGTAACAATGGGACCGGCGATCAGCTGGGGGAACATGCTGATATACATAGCGAAGTTCACAAACGAAGGCTCATAGCCCGCGGTCTTCCGGTACACATCTGCCAGATAGGAAATGGCCTGGAAGGTATAAAAGCTGATCCCCACCGGCAGCACCGGAGAAAATACCGGCAGCTCCAGGGAAAGCCCCATAAGGCGGAAGATGCCGTTGATATTCTCTGTAAAAAAGCCGGTATATTTAAACAGAAGCAGCCAGAACAGATTATAGGCCACTCCCCAGAACAGCCGCCGTTTCCGCCGGAATCTGGCCCGGCTGCGGGCGATCCGGCATCCAAAAAAATAATTCACGGCCATGGACGCTGCAAAAAGCGCCAGGTACAGCGGCGTATCCCAGACGCCGTACAGATAAAATATCATACTTCCGGCAAAAAGGCAGAAATTTTTATACCGGGCCGGGCAGATGAAGTAGACCAGTAAAAATACCGGCAAAAATTGAAATATGAATTCCAGACTGCTGAAAATCATGGGAAACCTGTCCTTTTCTGTCATTTTTTGTTTTATCACATATATAGACGTGACGGAAAAGAGGAAAGTTTCATAAAAAGCCAAAAGATTTAAAAAAAGCTCCCGGAGAAATCTGCTCTCCGGAAGCTTTCTGGTCCAGCCGCTTACTGCGCTTTCTTTACATCCTTAAATTTCTCTGCGATCTTGATCAGCAGCTCCACCGTCTGCTCCATGGACTGGATGCAGACAAATTCATATTTGCCATGGGCATTGTGATCGCCCGTGCAGAGGTTGGGACACGGAAGACCCATATAGGACAGCCTGGAGCCGTCGGTGCCGCCGCGCACCGGACGGACGTTGGGCGTATCCACTCCCAGCTCCTTAAAGGCCTCTGCGGCAATATCCATTAAATACATATGGGGACGGATCTTCTCTGCCATATTATAATACGTATCCGAGGTCTCCACCACAACAGTGCCCTCTCCGTATTTCTTATTTAAGAAATCAGCAATGGTATGTCCCATGGCCTTTCTAGATTCAAAGATCTCCTTATCGTGGTCGCGGACGATGTATTTCAGTACGGCCTCCTCCACATTTCCAGAGATCCCGTTGAGATGATAGAAGCCTTCATACATTTCTGTATACTGGGGCTTTTCCGCCTCCGGGAGCATGGACTGGAACTCCAGGCCGATGAGGATGGCATTCTTCATCTTCCCCTTGGCGCTGCCGGGATGGATGTTCTGGCCATGGATGGTCACGCTCATGGACGCTGCGTTGAAGGTCTCATATTCCATTTCGCCGAAGGCTCCGCCGTCCACCGTGTAGGCCACGTCTGCCCCCCATCCAGGAACGTCAAAGAAGTCTACGCCATGTCCTACCTCCTCGTCGGGAGTAAAGGCAACCTTGATGGTTCCATGGGGGATCTCCGGATGGGCCATGAAATACTCGGCCATGGTCATGATCTCGGCAATGCCGGCCTTATCGTCTCCGCCCAGAAGGCTGGTGCCGTCGGTGGTGATCAGGTCCTTGCCCACATAGTTCTTTAATACCGGGAATACCTCCGGGCTCATTTTAATGCCCAGATTTTTATTCAGGATAATGTCTCCGCCGTTATAGTTCTGGATCAGCTGGGGACGGGTATTCTCGTCGGAAAAATCCGGAGAGGTGTCCATATGGGCCAGGAAGCCCACTACCGGGCAGTCTGTCTCCACCGTAGCCGGGATGGTTCCATATACGTAGCAGTGCTCGCTCATGGACACATCCTTTAATCCCAGGGCCTTTAACTGCTCCACCAGAAGCTTTGCCAGGGCAAACTGCTTTTCCGTACTGGGTACAGCGGCGGCATCCTCGGCAGACTGGGTATCAAATGCAATGTACTTTAGAAAATTATCAACGACTTTAGACATAACGTACACTCCTTTTCTCTGATTCCGGATCGCTCCGTTCCTTTAAAGTATAGCAGATTTATCCAAAATTGTCCATCAGTTCCCCTGGAGGATCCGGGCCAGTTCCGAATTTTCATTTAAGATCACCGTCTTGTTGGAGCCCTTCAGGCTGGCCTTTAAAGCGTCCAGGCTGCGGATGTAATTATAGTAATCTGCCTTGCTCTCATCGTTGTAGGCGTTGGAAAGGATCCGCATGTACTCAGCCTCTCCCTCGGCCCGGATCTTCTCTGCCTTGGCCTCAGCCTCGGAGATGATGATGGACACGTCCTTATCGGTGGTATTCTTGATGACGTTGGACTGGTACTGTCCGTCAGCCGTATAGCCGGCGGCGATGTTCTGGCGCTCTGAGATCATACGCTGATAAACGGCTTCCTTATTAGAATCCGGCAGATCCAGCATCTTGGTCTCCACCTTTTTCACTGTGATCCCATAGCTGTCCAGAGAATTTCCGATCCGTTCCGTAATAAGCTCCGCCAGCTTCCCGTCACGGCCGGAGATCACATCCGCCTGGTCCGTGGAGGAGATCACGTTTTTCACAGCATTGTAGACCACCACGGAAATACGGCTCTCTGCATTGGCCTTGCTGGCTCCCAGACGGGACAGATACTCCAGGGGATCCGTCACGCTCCATAAGGCGAAGGAGTCGGTAAGCATCACCTTTTTATCCCTGGTGTTCACCTCGCTGGGCACCAGGTCATACACCATCTCATAATTGGGGATGGACTGGGTGGTCTGGATAAAGGGGATCTTAAAGCTCAGGCCCGGCGTGTCGATGACCCGCACCACCTTTCCGAACTGGAGCACCAGCTTATATTCGTCGTTATAGGTGCTGACCATACTGGATCCCAGCGTAATAAGGCCGGCAATGAGGATCATAAATAATGCGATCTTTCTTCCTGTCTTCTTCATATGCTTCTCCTCCTCTTACTGGCCGGCAGGCGAAGCGGCCTGCGGGGTCTGGCTGGCTGGCGTCCCGTCCATAACGCTGGCAAAGGGCTCCAGGGGCAGCATGGTCTGGGTTCCGCTGCCATTGTCGATGATCACCTTCAGATCCGGCAGCAGCTCTTCCATGGTTTCATAAAACATACGCTTTTTGGTGATCAGCGGATACTTGACGTACTCGGCATATGTATCCTCAAAACGCGCCACCTGGCCGTTGGCCTCATTGATCCTCTGCTGCTTATAGGCCTCCGCCTCCTGTAAAAGCTTATCGGCCTCTGCGTTGGCCTTCGGAATGTTTTCCGACTGGTATTTCTTCGCCGTATTGATGGCCGTTTCCATTCCCTGCTTGGCATCCTCCACAGCCTTGAACGCGTTGGACACATCCTCCCTGGGCATTCCAGAATCCTGGATGGACACGTTATAGATCCCGTATCCGATGTTTTCCTCCACCAGACGGTTGGTCAGCTGCTCCTTGACCCGCTCCTGGATCTGGGTCTTTCCCGTGGTGATCACATCGTCCACGTTGTAAAGGCCCACCGTATCCCTGATATAGCTCTGGGCCAGGTTTTTAATGATGCTTTCATACACATTTCTGTGGCGCACCGCCTGGATGGGGTCCGTGACCATGTACTCCACATAAAAATCCACATTGATCAGGTTAAAGTCATTGGTGATCATAAGGCTTTCCTTCTCAATGGACACCGGATTTTCCATGGAAGCCCCTTCGGCCCGTTCCGGATCTGTGGTGTAGCCGATCTGCATGCCGGTGATGGCCTTGGAGATCTTGGTCACATCCTGGATCAGCGGAAGCTTAAAGTGAAGGCCGGACGCCTCCTGGACCGACGGCTTTCCGAAGGTGGTGACCACGGCCATTTCTTCCTCTGAAAGGGTGTAATAGCTGTCAAAGGCCAGAACGGCCAGCACCAGCACAGCCGCAGCGATCCCCACTCCTTTTCCGAGGTTTCCGGGAACGCCGCCTTTTTTTGTTTTTGCCTTTTTCTTTTTGGGCGCGTCGTCGGTCTGTTCATAGACCACGTTGTCCGCCGCATTCCGGCTTTTTTTCTTCATACCGTTCATGATCTCGTCCAGCTGCCCGCTTTTTTTCATAGATGCAGCCACAAAGACCAGAATGATCACAAGAGAGATAATAAAATCCATAAGCTGTAACTCCTCCTTTGTTTTATGGGGTTTTGCTTTGCTCCAGCGCCTCCTTCCGGTCCAGATCCAGCTGGAGCTCCTCCAAATAGTGGACCAGCATGTCCCGGCAGCTGCGGATCCTCCAGGCCTTTGCCGCCGTTTCCTCATATGTAAAGCTTTTTCTTCCCCCGTCCTCCATCCGCTTCCAGAACCCGGCGATCACGTCGAAGGGGACGTAATAAATCTCGCCCTGGGAGGTAAAGGAAAGGATGATAAACGCCACGCCCCCCTGCTTTTCAAATTCCCTCATAAAAGCCATCTGGTGGGGGTGGATATTCTGCAGCGGAAAGGTGCGCACCGCACATTCCTTTGCGTCAAAGCACACCGGGATCCCCTGGACTGCTCCAATGTAATCCACAGTGCTCTTCATATCGAAATAGGCCAGTGTGATATGGCGGCTGGCCTTATCGATCTCAATGGGCGTGATGGGCGTGGGGATCTTCTGGATCAGCGCCAGCCCTTTTTCCCGGTAGCTCTCGTTGGTGCGGTTGATGAGCTCCTCCAGGGTGGATCCCCGTAAGCCTCTGGTCTTCCAGGTTCCCATATCACCGGTCCCCTCCCGGTCTCCCCTTCAGCAAAAGTCCCTCTCCCTCTGCCGTCCGTAAAAATGTTTCCGGAAGAGGCGCCTCAAAGGCCCTTCCCGAAAGATGGGCGAACCGCCCCGTAAGGGCCGGGAACTCCAGCCGGTACGAATGGAGAAGCTGGGATCTCAAATGGTATTTCCGCTCCAGATCCGTAAGCCTGCCCTCCCCGTACTTCCCGTCTCCCAGGATCGGATGGCCCATGGATGATAAATGGGCCCGGATCTGATGGGAGCGGCCTGTAAGCAGGGTCACCTTAAGGAGCGTGAGCCGCTGCGAAACGGCCAGGGGCTCATACCGGGTCACGATCCGCTTCGCCTCCCCGGCCGGGTCGGCCCCGGAAAGGATCTTCACCTGGTTGGTGCGCGGATCCTTCAAAAGCCAGCCGTCAACGGTCCTGGCCTCCCGGACCGGCCCGTAAACGATGCACTTGTAATATTTGTGGACCATCCGGTCCCGGAACACCTCCGAAAGCATCTGTGCGCCCGCCAGGGATTTTCCCGCCGCCACAATGCCGCTGGTATTCCGGTCCAGCCGGTTGCATACCGAGGGCTTGAAGCTTCGGAGGGATTCCTCTGTGATGCTGCCGTTTTCCATCAGGTGATCGGTCAGATATTCCACCAGGGAAAGGTCCGTGTCCTTCGCCTTCTGGGACAGCATGCCCGCAGGCTTGTCGATCAGAAGAATGTCCTCGTCCTCATAGAGGATGGAAAGCCGCACCTTCTGTTCCTTTTGCAGCTTCTGTACTTTTATTTCCGAAAATTTTTCAATGGTCTCATCTGCCAGAAACAGCTTTACCAAATCCCCCTCTGCCAGCATTTCTCCGCCCTCGCACCGTTTCCCGTTCAGAGTGATGTTTTTTTTCCGCATCATCTTATAGAAAAAGCTTTTGGGAGCCAGCTTCATATATTTAGCCAGGAATTTATCCAGCCGCTGTCCGGCCTCGTTGGTTCCAATGGTGATCTCCTGCATGGTTTCCTTTCTCTTACATGGAAAGGCTCTTTAAAAGCTTTTCCACGTGGGGCGCGCTTCCGTCGTCCTCGTCCTCAGTGATATTCTTTAAGGTGGAGAGCCGGGTGAGGAAATTTTTCTTTTCCGTCATGATCTTTGCATTCCCATCCAGCTTCCAGCCGGTCAGCATCTCGTTTAAAAATTTCTCCGCCGCCTTGGTATCGATCCCCTTCTTCGGGCAGTACAGATACACGCCGGTGGGATGGACCACAGCCACGTCCACGGGCATGATAAAATCCCGGGAGGTGATGATCAGGTCATACAGCACGGGGAACTTTTCCTCATAAGGACAGCAGGCGTCGTAAAGCTCTCTGGGTGCCGTTTTTATCTTCCAGGAGGCCACCAGGGGCGACGCCAGGTTCGCCATGGGAAGCACCGTTAAAATGGCGCTGATGGTCACCAGGTTTTTTAAGGATTTCCAGGTAATGAAATACCGGGAGACCAGAAGGGCCGCGATCGCCGCAAGAAACAGGGAAACCAGGAGGATCTGCCTTTTTTTATGGGCATCCCGGTATCCGTACATTCCTTTTTTTATCTTTTTATCCAACGTATCCATCTCCTTTTATTTCCAGGTTAGAAATTTCATTAAAAGGCTGTGGGGGCAGATGCGGCACAGCACATAAAATGCCTTCATGGAGAGTCCCGGAACCGACACCGGCTTTCCCTTCAGGCAGTCCGAGAACGCCCGGTCCACCACATATTTCGTCCTGGCCATAAACAGCCGCTTAAAGGGATCCATGGGCTTTCCGTTTAAGGCCTTTCCGAAAAACTCCGTGTCCACGGGACCGGGACAGACGGCGGTGACAAAAATCCGCCTTTTTTTCAGTTCCGCCCCCAGAGCCCGGCTGTAGCTTAAGACGTATGCCTTGGTGGCCGCATAAACGGCAAAGCCCGGCTGCGGCATAAAGGCTGCTGCCGAAGCGAACTGGAGGATCCGGCTGTTATCAGAGATATAAGGAAGGACCAGCTCCGTTACTGCTGTCAGGCCCTCGCAGTTTAGCCGTACCATGGAAGCGGCTTCCTCTGTTGGAAAGCTCCCCACAGGCCCTGTGATCCCAAAGCCCGCGGCATTTACAAGGAATTTCACCTCCGGCTTTTTCTCGGCCAGAGCTCCAGCCAGCGCCTCCAGATCCTCCTTTTTTGTGAGATCCAGGGCAAACCTCCGGAGCCTCACCGGGACCTTCCCGTCCAGCGCCTCCAGCCGTTCCGTTCTTCTGCCAATGACCCAGATCTCCTGAAAGCCTCCGTACCGGTCCGCCAGACGGAATACCATTTCTCTTCCCATACCGGAGGAAGCCCCCGTGACAATGGCGATCCTCATCGCTCTCCCCTCTTTCCTTTTCCAGATTTATGGATATTCCGGATGGTCTTCTTTTTTCCCGAAGCCCGTCCGCTTCCTCCCTCCGGACGTTTTCTGCCGCCATCCCCGGCAAGACTCCGCTCTCCGGATGCATTTCTTCCTCCGGCTCTTCTTCCCTGTCCGGAGGCGTGCTTTTCTCCGCTTTTTTTACTCTCCAGGGAAACCCCTTCTCCTCCCCTGGGCCGTATGAGGCACCTTCTGTCAAAGCCGATCAGATCCTCCCTTCCGGCCTTTATGAGGGCCTCCCGGACCAGCTCATAGTTTTTCGGATTCCGGTACTGGATCAGCGCCCTCTGCATGGCCTTTTCATGGGGATTCACCGGAACGTACACCTCTTCCATGGTCCTGGGATCCAGACCCGTGTAATACATACAGGTAGAGATGGTGGACGGCGTGGGGTAGAAGTCCTGGACCTGCTCCGGCATATATCCCAGATCTCTGAGATGCTCCGCCAGCTCCACCGCCTCTTTTAAGGTAGAGCCCGGGTGGGAGGACATGAGATAGGGCACCAGGTACTGCTTTAACCCCAGCTTTTCGTTCATGGCCGCATATTCCTTCGCAAACTGCCTGTATACAGCATTTTCCGGCTTTCCCATCCGCTTAAGGACCGGATCCGCCACATGCTCCGGAGCCACCTTCAGCTGGCCGCTGACATGGTACATACAGAGCTCCCGCAGAAAGTCCTTCTTTTTATCCGCCAGAACGTAATCAAAGCGGATGCCGGAGCGGATGAATACTTTTTTTACCTTGGGAAGGGCTCTCAGCTTTCTAAGGAGAGCGATATAGTCTCCATGATCCGCCACCAGGTTTTTGCAGGGCTTCGGGAACAGGCACTGCTTTCCAGGACATGCCCCCTTTGTCATCTGCTTTTCGCAGGCCGGGAACCGGAAATTGGCTGTGGGACCGCCCACATCGTGGATGTAGCCCTTGAAATCCGGCTCCTCTGTCAGAAGCCTCGCCTCCGCCAGAATGGATTCATGGCTTCTGACCTGGACGATCCGCCCCTGGTGGAAGGTCAGGGCACAGAAGCTGCAGCCGCCAAAGCAGCCCCGGTTGCTGATGAGACTGAACTTCACCTCGCTGATGGCCGGGACGCCTCCCAGAGCCTCGTAGGACGGATGGGCCGTCCGCATATAAGGAAGGGCGTACACATCATCCATTTCCAGGGTGGAAAGGGGCTTTGCCGGGGGATTCTGGACCACAAAAAGGTGATCCGTATACGGCTCACAAAGACGCTTTCCGGAAAACGCATCCGTGTTCTGGTACTGGGTGAAAAAGCTCTCCGCATAGGTACGCTTGTTTTCCCTCACCTGGTCGTAGGACGGCAGCCAAACCGCATCATAAATATCCTCCCGCCGGTCTGTCTTATAAACGGTCCCGTCAATAAAGGTAAGATCCTTAATGTCGATTCCCGAGGCCAGGGCGTCGGCAATCTCTACGATGGACCGTTCTCCCATACCATAGGAAATGAGATCTGCCTGGGAATCCACCAGGATGGAATGCTTCACTTTTCCGGACCAGTAATCGTAGTGAGCCAGACGGCGCAGGCTGGCCTCGATCCCGCCGATGATAATAGGGGCCTTCTTATAGACCGACCGGATCAGGTTGCAGTAGACCACCGTGGCGTAATCGGGCCGCTTTCCCATGACGCCGCCGGGCGTATAGGAATCCTTTTCCCGTCTTCTTTTGGACACGGAATAGTGGTTCACCATGGAATCCATATTTCCGGCCGTCACAAGAAACCCCAGCCGGGGCTCACCCAGGACTGTGATGCTCTCCTTTTTTTTCCAGTCCGGCTGGGAGATGATCCCCACCCGGTAGCCATGGGCCTCCAGGAGCCGGCTTATGATGGCATGGCCAAAGGACGGGTGATCCACATAGGCATCGCCGCATACATAAACGAAATCGCACTGGTCCCAGCCGCGTTTTTCCATATCCTCCCGGGATATCGGAAGAAAATCGTGTATCATTGTTTCTCCTTTATAATAATTCCGAATAATCACAAATGTATCCGTCGGCCAGGGCTTTTTTTTCCTCTGTCAGCCCCATGGAAAAGTCGTCCTCCACGGCCAGAACCGTCATTCCGGCCCGTTTTCCCGCAAGGATCCCTGCCGGCACATCCTCAAAGACCAGACAGTCCTCCGGGGCCACCCGGA
>CAJMRM010000044.1 GCA_905215775.1 uncultured bacterium | reverse complement strand
ATCAATTTTTTCCACCACCGGCTTTAACGGATCCTTAAAGTCGATGGTGATCATGCCGCCCACGGCGCAGGCCATCTGATCCAGCAGGCCCGAGGCCTTATTCCAGTATTTATTCTCCGCATATTTTCCCACATGGGCATAGGTGACCACATCCACCTGATTTTCGTTAAAGAAGGTATTGATCATGGAGCAGATCAGCATTTCATAGGAGGCCGAGGAGCTGACTCCTGCGGCGCTGATGACATTGCTGGTGATAAAGGCGTCAAAGCCGCCGATCCTGTACCCCATTTCCTTAAAGCCCATTAACATTCCCTTGGTCAGATCGATGGTCCCCGCCATCTTTTCACTGGGGGTAAGATCGTCCAGACGGATCGTGAATTTCTGGTTGTAGGTCTCGCTGATGATGCGGATCTCATCGGTCCCGTTGGCTGCGGCTGCCGCCACACAGTCCAGGTTGATGCTTCCTGCCAGAACCTTTCCGTGATTGTGATCCGTATGGTTCCCGCTGATCTCCGTGCGGCCGGCAGAGGTAAAAAGACAGAGATCGGTCTTTTTGAAGGACTGTTCAAACCCCTCCATTACATGGATATACCGTTTTTTATTTTCCTCCGCATGGTCTTTTCCGTACATTTTTTCCAGGAAGTCCCGGGCCTTCCCGCCGTCCAGCTGCTGTAACAGCAATTTTTTATCCATTGATCCATCTCCTTTTCCATATGGCCGCCATTGGTTCTTGCCAGCCAGCCTTTCCCTATTATATAATAGGTTGGAACATACTTGCAATAGTTTCGTGGAAAGGTTTTGTAAAACATGAACAGCTGGAACGGAAAACCCTATCATTCCCTGGATTTTCATTTAAAAGAAATGTTTGGAAGAAAAGTATATAAGCTGGCCCTGGACGGCGGCATGACCTGTCCCAACCGGGACGGCTCCGTGGGCCGGGGCGGCTGCATCTTCTGCAGCCAGGGCGGCTCCGGGGATTTCGCCGTCAAAAAACGGCTCTCTCTCCGGGAACAGGCAGATCTGGCAAAGCGGCTGGTGGAGAAAAAGGCCGGCCCCGATGCCCTGTATATCGCCTATTTCCAGTCCTATACCAACACCTACGCCCCGCTTCCTTATCTGGAAGCCCTGTTTGCCGAAGCCATCTCCCTGCCGGAGGTATGCGCCCTGTCCATCGGCACCCGGCCCGACTGTCTGCCGGATGAGACTGTGGCCCTTCTTTCCCGGCTGAACCAGGAAAAGCCCGTATGGGTGGAGCTGGGCCTCCAGACCATCCATGAGTCCACCGCCCGCTTCATCCGCCGGGGCTACGCCCTTCCCGTCTTTGAGGACGCCTTCCGCCGTCTGAAGGCGGCCGGCCTGACGGTCATCGTCCATGTGATCCTGGGTCTCCCGGGAGAAACGCGGGAGGATACCCTGGAAACCATCCGCTATCTGGCAGACCTTAAGATCGACGGGATCAAGCTGCAGCTCCTCCATGTATTAAAGGGCACGGACCTGGACCGGCTGTACCGCCAGGGCGTGTTCCAGGTCCTGGAGCTTTCCCAGTATCTGGAGCTGGTGGGCGGCTGTTTGAAGCTCCTGCCTCCGGAAACGGTGATCCACCGGCTCACCGGCGACGGGCCCAAGTCCCTGCTGACGGCCCCCCTATGGAGCGGAAACAAGCGGCTGGTGCTGAATTCCATGGCCAGGTATCTGAAAGAAAACAAAATTTATCAGGGCCAGGAGTACTGACACTCCCGGCCCTTTTCTGGTTCCTATAAAGCTACGATCACGCCTCCGTCGTTGGCATATACGGTGGATACCCCGCAGGTATCGGTGATGACCACATCTTTAAACTCCGCCATGGAGCAGAGCTTCTCCTTCATAAACCGGGCCCGCTCCGGCGCATTGCAGTGGGCGATCACCAGGCGCTTGTCTTTTGTGCTCCCAGCATCCTTCACAGCGATCTCCGCCATGCGCTGCAGGGCCTTCTGGATGCCTCTGGCCTGATCCAGCTTGACGATGTTGCCGTTATCGCCGGCCATGATCGGCTTAATATTCAGCTTCGTGGCAAAAAATGCCTGCAATCCCGTAAGGCGTCCGTTTTTTTTCAGCGTATCCAGGGATTCCAGAACAAAATACGTATTCATCCGGTCCCGGTAGGCGGCGGCCTTTTCACAGATCTCGTCAAAATCCAGGCCCTGGTCGCAGAGCTCCCGGATATACATGGCGATGTTTAACTGGCCGCTGGACGCCGACTTGGAATCCAGCACCAGGATATTTTTCTTTCCGTGCTCCTCCTCATAGAGAGATTTTGCCAGAGCCGCGCTGTTATAGCTGCCGCTCAAGGCCGCAGAAAGAGTGATCACAAATACGTTCTCCTCCTCGCAGCCATACGCCTCCTTGAACATCTCCGGCGACGGACAGGCCGATTTCGGACAGTCCGGATACTCCTCTACTGCTTTCAAAAATTCCTTCTGATCAAAGGTCTCGTCATCCACAAAGTGCTTCCCGCCCACCATCAGTGTCAGAGGGATCATGGAATAACAGGGATCCTTTCTCATTTCCTTTGTCAGATCCAGGCAGCTGTCTCCTATAATCTTATATCTCATACTGCTTCCTCCAGCTTAAAACCGCGGTCTTCCGCGATGTAGTAATCATTACTACATATTATAGAATTTCCATGCTGGAAAGTCAATCCCCGGAAGCGCTTTTCCTTAAAACAGTGCAGACGTCCACTCCCGCAAGGAGACCGGCGCTTCCTGCCTGCGAAGCGCGGACCGGAGGATACACGGCCTGACGGTTACAAAAACAGATAAAAAAGCATCTCAAACAGGCAGAGGCCCAGAAACAGGAGGAATCCCGGGTTCCAGTAAACGTATTTCTTCCATGGGCTCTTTTCCCCGTTGTGGGCGGTCACCTGGCGGTACCAGACGGGGCCGAACTGCCAGAGGACCGCAGCCCCTCCGGCCGTCACAAGAACAAGAAAAACCAGAAACGCCAGGGAATAGGGGATCACAGCCAGCTCCCCCAGGGCCGCTGCCGCCAGCTCCTGCCCCGCCACCATGACCGTACTGAAGGAATTGATGGCCATATGCATCAGGACCGTATAGCGGATGCTGCTGGTCCTTACGGCCACGTAGCCCAGGATCAGACCAATGGCGGCCGCATAGAAAAACTGCAGCAGATTTCCGTGCATGAGGCCGAAGAGCACCGCCGTAAACACCACCGCCGTCCGGTCCCCGACCCGCCTGGCCCGTTTTAAGATCATGTCCCGGAACAGGAGTTCCTCCATAAACGGCCCCAGAAAGCAGGCGTAAATGACCATGGACGGGGTCATGTCCATCATCATTTCCGCCGCCGGGTTCATTTCCTCCATGGTCCTGCCATTGAAGGCAGAAAAAAAGGAGTTTACCAGATTGCCCAAAAGATTAAAAACATTTCCCACCCCCATGGCGGCAATGAGGCACAGGAGAAAGGCTGCCAGGGACAGCGGCTGCGGCCTTTTCTTAAGCTTCGGGATCCGGCACAAAAGGAGAGCGATGACCGGGTAGGCGCCGCCGATGACAAACAGATATTTCACCAGAACCGCCGTCCAGGGGGAAGCAAAAAGCCAGGAAAGCCAGCGGAAAACGCCGGCCTCCTGGCTCTTTACCCACGTTTCAGCCAGGCCGAACAGCAGGGCCCCGGCGTACTGGTACGCCATCAGGGCCGCTGCGGAAATTCCCAGCATGGTAAATGTGATAAAATAGTCCCGTCTTTTATATTCCATAAACGTCCTTTACTGTTCTTCCCTGGCCATGTCCATCATGATCTCGCCGCTTCTGGCAATGAACCTTGTCATGCGCTCCGGAGAGAGGCTTCCATGGGCCAGCTTGGCCAGATCGTAAAGCTGCTCGCAGATCTTTCCTGTGTTTTCTCCGTCCTTGTGGGCCAGAACAAATTTCACCAGCTGGTTGTTGGCATTTAACACCAGGGTCTCCGATACCGGGAACATGTCTGCGCCGCCGCCGTACATGCTGTACATCTTCATCATATCGGCCATTCTGCGGCTCTCCTCGGAAACTGTGATCATGGAAGCCACCGCTTCGTTTTTAAGCTTCTCCACCTTTACTTCCAGCTTATCGTTTCCAAGGGCCTTTTTAAAGATCTCGGAAAGGCTCTCTGCATCCTTTTTGGCCTGCTCCTTCGCCGCCTCGTCATCCTCTTCCTTTTCCTTAAAGGTCTCGTTGACGTCCGCATCGATCCGGAGGAATTTCACCTTCTCATTCTTCTGCTCCAGATGGGAGATGAACGGGGAATCGATGGCGTTGGGAAGGATCACCGCATCCAGGCCGGCCTCTTTGAACATATTGATATACTGGCTCTGCTCTTTTTCATCGGTCACATAGAACACCTGGTTTTCATGGCCCTTTTCCTTATTGGCCTCCAGACAATCCTTCAGGGTCAGATATTTGCTGTCCAGGTTTTTAAAGATGATATAATCGTTCATCTTTTCTGCAAACTTCTCATCCTTTAAGCAGCCGAATTTAATGAAGGGATTGATGTCGTCCCAGTATTTCTCGTAATTCTCCCGGTCGGTCTTGCACATGCCGGAAAGCTTGTCCGCCACCTTCTTTGTGATATAATCGGAGATCTTCTTCACAAAGCCGTCGTTCTGCAATGCGCTTCTGGATACGTTTAAGGGCAGATCCGGGCAGTCGATGACGCCCTTTAACAGCATCAGGAATTCCGGGATCACCTCTTTGATGTTATCGGCGATAAACACCTGGTTGTTATACAGCTTGATCTTTCCCTCAATGCTCTCATACTCCATATTGATCTTGGGGAAATACAGAATTCCCTTTAAGTTGAAGGGATAATCCATGTTCAGGTGGATCCAGAACAAGGGCTCCTTAAAGTCCATGAATACCTTGCGGTAAAAGTCCTTGTATTCCTCCTCGGTACACTCGTTGGGATGCTTGTTCCACAGGGGATGGATATCGTTGATGGGCTCTGGCCGCCTTAAGATCTTATATTTTTCTCTTGCAGGGGAAACCTCCACAGTCTCCTTTGTACCGTCCTCGTTCTCCTTTTCCTCGGTCTTTGCCTCCTCTACGATGGTCTCGATCACTGTGTCCTTATCGGTCAGCTCATCCTTCTCGATGGTATCGTACTGGGGCTCCGCCGTCTCGTCTGCCACATAGATCTCCACCGGCATGAAGGCACAGTATTTTTCCAGGACCTCTCTGGCCCGGTACTCGTTGGCAAACTCGGTGCTGTCGTCGTTTAAATATAGGGTGATGGTGGTCCCGGCCTCTGTCTTGTCACCGTCGGTCATCTCAAACTCGGTGCCGCCCTCGGACTCCCAGTGGACCGCCCTGGCGTCTGCCTTATAGGATAAGGTATCGATGGTCACACGGTCTGCCACCATGAACGCAGAATAAAAGCCCAGTCCGAAATGGCCGATGATCTGGTCCTCGTTGGCCTTGTCCTTGTATTTATTTAAGAAGTCCTGGGCTCCGGAAAAGGCGATCTGGTTGATATATTCCTCCACCTCGTCCTCGGTCATTCCCAGACCGTTATCGGAGACCTGGATGGTCTTTTCCTTGGGGTTTACGGTGACGGACACCTTATATTCCACCCCGTCCGGCTCCTCGTACTCGCCCATCAGCGCCAGCTTTTTCAGCTTTGTGATGGCGTCGCAGCCGTTGCTCACCAGTTCTCTGTAAAAAATGTCATGGTCTGAATACAGCCACTTTTTGATAATGGGGAAAATGTTCTCGCTGTTAATGGATAAACTTCCGCTCTTTGCCATAAAAAATCCACTCCTTCGATATCTCTGCTGTTCTGAATGTATATATCCGCCGGACGGCGGCTGTTTTTCCTGCAACAATGGATATTGTAATACCTTTGGCGGGAAATGTCAACAGAAATTTAGCACTCAAATGAAGTGAGTGCTAGCAAAACGGCTTGTCTGGATTTCTGTACGAAAAACAGCCGTCCGGAGCCAGAACGATTCCCGGCTCCGAACGGCATACGTCACGGTTCTCCCTTATTTATACCTCCAGTTCCTCAAGGACAGCCTTCAGGGCCTCCTTTACGGAGCCTTCCTTTAATACATTGTGAAGTCCACTGTACTCTAAAAGCTTAAAGTAGCCCATGGAGCCGCCCGCCTGGCACAGCTTATAATAATCTGCCCATGCGGCCTTCCGGTCCGCCTTCATCTTGGTATAGAACTCAAAGGCGCCGATCTGAGCCATGGCATAGTCCACATAATAGAACGGATACAGGAAAATATGCTGCTTCTGCATCCAGAATCCGCCGCCTGTGAGGAAGGCATTTCCATCGTAATCCCTCCAGGGCATATAAACCTTTTCCAGCTCACTCCACACGGCTCTCCGCTCCATGGCCGTCATCTCCGGCTTTTCAAATACCCGGTGCTGGAATTCATCCACGCAGACCATATACGGGATCTTCATCAGAGCATCGGCTAAATGCTCCTTCCGGTACTGCTCAGCCTTATCTCCAAAGAAGCTTTCCATCCACGGATAGGTCCACAGCTCCATGCCCATGGAATGGATCTCATTGATCTCGCTGGTGCTGTGGCAGAGCTCCGGAGTCTTCTGGAATTTATCCGCCGTAAACCCAGCAAAGGCATGGCCGGCCTCATGGGTCAGCACGTTCACATCCGCCTGGGTCCCGTTGAAGTTGGAAAAGATAAAGGGCGCATGGTACAGGGGAAGGGAGGTGCAGTAACCGCCGACCCGTTTTCCTTTTTTGGTCTCCAGGTCAAACAGCTCATGCTCCACCATAAAATCAAAGAATTCCCCGCTTTCCGGAGACAGCTCCCGGTACATTTCCTGGGCCTTCTTCACCATATAGTCCCGGTCTCCCACAGGAACCGGATTTCCCTGGGGACTGGAAATGGATTCGTCATAATAATGAAGGGTATCCACGCCCAGGGCCTTTCTCTGTCTTTCATACAGCTTTACACAGGCGGGAACGATCACCTCCTGCACCTGACGGCGGAAAACCTTCAGATCCTCTGCGTTGTAATCGTATCTGCGGCGTTTATAATATCCCATGGGGATGAAACTCTCAAAGCCCAGCTTCTCTGCCATTCCGGCTCTGAGCTGTACCAGGCCGTCATAGATCTCGTCGATCTTCGGTGAGATCCCCTCAAACAGACGGGCCCAGGCCTCAAACGCTTCCTTCCGCTCCTGGCGGTCTGTGCTCTGCATATGCTTTAAAAGGCCGTAGGTGCTGCACATTTCCCCCCGGAATTCCACAGACGCACCGGCCACCGTTTTGGAATACAGATTGGCTAACTCTGCTTCCTTTACCATATCGTCCACCACGGCCTCGCTGGAAAGGAGCTGCCCCACCTCCATATTCTGGATCAGGATGGAGCCGAATTCCTCCTCCATATCCTTCTTAAAGGGAGAATTTAAGATCACCGTTCCCATTTCCTTTACCAGGATCTCGTATTTCGGCATCCATGCGTGGAAATATCCCATCTCTGCCTCATAAAATTCATCCATCATGTTGATGGTGTTCCGGATATGGGCCAGCTGTCTGGCTGTGGAAACCTGGATATCCATATTCACATAATCCATGTACGCCGCTTTAAACTCCCCAAAATCTGCGGCATGTTTCAGAGCCTCTGTGACTGCTCTCATGTCTCCCAGTACCTTTTCCATATCCGGGCGGACATACTGAAGTTCAGAAAATTTTTCCATAGTTTCTGTTTCCCCTTTCTTTTTTCCCATATGAACCCTCCCTGCCGGGAGTTTTCTGTCTTTATTTTACTACAAAGACAGAGTTTCTGCAATCTGTGAGAGAAAGATTTCTTCCGGATTCCGGCTTCTTCTCCGGCCGCCGCCTCCTAACAGGTAAACGCGATCCCGCCTCTCTTTAAAAACCGCTTCACGCTCTCGTCCCACTCCCGCTCCAGGGTCCGGTCCATGGTGAAAACGTTCATGGAGGTGCCTGTCACACAGGTCATTTCCTGATTTTCATACTGGATGTTGATATAAAGGCCGCCTGCCTGCTCCGGCAGGATCCCCGGCGCGTGGGCCTGTACAAACCGGTTCCTGGCTTCCTCCGACAGGCAGAGGACAATACGGAACGTCTCCGGAAGACGCTTTCCCCGGATCAGTGAAAAGCACATGGGCTTTATGACCCGCCAGGCCGAATATTCCCCGATCCTCCCTTCCTCCAGCTCCTCTCCGGTATAGTAGCCCCGCCGCACCCGGCCGTCGATGGTAAACCGGTTGAAGGTAACGATATCTGCCTCCCTTAAAAGGAAATGGTCAAACAGCTCCCCGATAAAAAGCCCCGAGGTGAACTTCTTCTGTTCCTCAATGTGCAGCGCGATCATACCTTCTCCTCCCCGGCGCATACCGTTTCAAAGATCTCAAAAAAGTCTGCCGTCACAGCCGGGCATCTGCTGACCGTAAGCCCCTGCCACAGCTCCTCGTCCCCGGTCAGGGGATGCTCCTCCTGAAACGCCTGGTAGGAGCTGTAAAAGGCCGCGCTTCTCTTCTCCCGCACCATCTGCTCCTTGCGGACTTTGGTGGCAGCCTCATCGTAATCGTTTTCGCACTTCAGGATATAATACTTCCCTCCGTCCTCTATCACCGGACTCACCTCTCCGGCCGCCATGGAAAAGGCCGTCTTTTCATACTCCTCTCCCATAAGGCCGTGCCTGATCTGCTTTCTGATCTCCGGATCCTCGGAGTATTCCTTGGCCGCAGTGAAAAAATCCGTTCCCTCCTCCTGGAGTTTTGACCGGAGCTCCTCTGCCTGGGTTCTGTCGGAAACCTGGATCTGGGCCACGGAGATCACCTTGGCCTCGCTGTCGCTGACCTCCAGATTCATATCCCCGGTAATGGACTCCACCAGCTTTTCTGCCGTCCAGTAATCCGTATACAAGGCCTCCGTCTTTTCCTCCGTCAATCCGAACTCCTCTGCCTGGACGGCGCCCAGGGCCTCCATATACTGGCCGGCCGCCGTTTTCGCCAGATCCTTTTCCCGGCTGGAGAGTGTGATCTCCTTCTCCCGGGCCATGAGGCTCATGACCTTCAGCTCCCTTAAGAAATCATGGATCTGGTCCGTGAGGACCGTCTCAAAGGCCGTTCCGCTGCCGTCCACCTCTGTGGTCCAGATCTCCTCCGAATACACATTTTCATAGCGGAGCCGCTCTGTGGTCAGGACCACCATGGTCTCTGCCTTTCCATATTCCTTTTCGCCTTTTCCGGAATACAGCGTCTCCACCGCGCTGCAGCCCCCTAAGCATACGGTCGCCGCAATGGCTGCCGCGGCAGCAGCCGCCCGCCGCATCCACACGCTCCTTCGCGTTTTTGTCCATTTTTCCATCATTTCTGCTCCACCAACAGCTTTAATATCTTCAAGGGACCATGGTTTACGTTGGAATCCGCCAGGAATCTGGCCGCCGCCCGGGTCTCCGGCCGTCCATTGGCCACTGCAAAGCTGTAATACGCCTGATTTAACATTTCAATATCGTTCAGCTGGTCCCCAAAAACCATAGTCTCCTCCGGACGGATCATCAGACTTTCCTGGAGAAGCTTCACTGCGGCTCCCTTGTTGACCGCCGGATCCATGGTATCCAGCCACTGTTCTCCTGCCAGCGTCACCTTCAGATCCCTGCCGTATTTTTCCTTAAACCTGTCTGCCCGGCTTCCCAGCCCTTCCATGCGGCAGCCGGCGATCTTCACAATGGGGGCGGAAAGGGTCCTGAGATCCTCCAGTTCCTTTAAGCGGAAATGATAGCCGTTGAGCATCCAATGAAGAAACTCCGGATTCCTGGAATCCGTATAGGCGCAGTCGGCGCAGTCCACTAAAACGTCCAGCCCTGCGGCCTTCATATCAGCGATCACGTCCATGGCCAGCTCCTGCTTATACCGGGTCAGGTAAAGCTCCCTGCCATAGCAGCCCAGATACGCCCCGTTGTCCCCGATGTAAAAGATCTTATCCCTCACCGGATCAAAAATATATTCAATGCTGGCCGAATGGCGGCCGCTGGCAGCCGCAAAGTAGATCCCCTGGCTTTTGAGCTTCAGGATCACCTCATAAAGCTCCGGATCCAGCCGGCTTCCCCCATCCTCTGTGAGGGTCCCGTCTATGTCTGATACGATCAGTCTGATCATCTTCGGCACTCCTTAAATTTCATTTAATTTCTTCAGCTCCTGGTACAGCCTGCTCACAGGAAGTCCCATGACGTTGGCGTAGGAGCCCCTGAGCCCCCGGATATACCTGGCAAAAAAGCCCTGGACGCCGTAGGCCCCGGCCTTATCCATGGGTTCCTCCGACGTGGCGTACTGGAGGATCTCCTCCTCTGTCATGGGATCCACCTCCACATCCGTCTCGTCAAAGAATACCCTGGTCCGGTCCTTTCCGTCTTCTCCCTTAAGGATCACACAGACGCCTGTGTATACCTGGTGGACCCGGCCCGCCAGCAGCCCGATCATCTCGCGGGCTTCCTCATGGGTCCTTGGCTTTCCCAGGATTCTTCCGTCTATGGCCACCACCGTATCGGAACCGATGACAGTCTCTCCGGCCTTCCTTCCGGCCGCCACGTCAGCCGCCTTCTGGGACGCCAGCTCCATGACCACCTCTGACGGCACGCTGGAGGTGACCCGCTCCACCACATGGCTCACCACGATCTCCGGCTGGATCCCGATCTGCAAAAGCAGCTCCTTTCTTCTGGGAGACGCCGATGCCAGGACTACATTCTTAATTTCCATTTTCTGCTTCCTTTCTAAGAAAAGAGGCTGCCAACTGCTAAAAAGCCTTCAGCCGCCTCTTTCTCCCTACGGATCGTCCAGGTCCGGAATACCCAGAAAGCATTTCCGGGGCCTGCTTCCGTATTTAGAATTCAAATTTTTCTTCCAGATATGCTTTTAACTCTGCGATGGGAACGCGCACCTGCTCCATGGTATCCCGGTCGCGGACTGTAACGGCCCCGTCGGTTTCAGAGTCAAAGTCATAGGTCACGCAGAACGGAGTTCCGATCTCATCCTGTCTTCTGTAACGTTTTCCGATGTTTCCTCTGTCGTCAAACTCACAGTTATAATATTTGGAAAGCTCCGCGTACACCTTCTCTGCGCCCTCGTTGAGCTTTTTAGATAAGGGAAGCACGCCCACCTTCACCGGAGCGATGGCCGGATGGAAGTGGAGAACCGTTCTTACGTCGCCTTCCCCGATCTCCTCCTCATCGTATGCAGAGCATAAGAAGGCCAGAGTCACACGGTCGGCTCCCAGAGACGGCTCGATGACATAGGGAATGTATTTCTCGCTGCTCTCGTCGTCAAAATACGTCATATCCTGGCCGGAGGTGTTCTGATGCTGGGTCAGGTCATAGTCGGTACGGTCTGCAATGCCCCAGAGCTCGCCCCAGCCGAAGGGGAATAAGAACTCCAGGTCCGTGGTAGCCTTGCTGTAAAAGCAGAGCTCCTCTGCAGAATGATCCCGGGCCCGCAGTTCGTCTTCTTTGATCCCTAAATTCCGCAGCCAGTCGATGCAGAACTGTTTCCAGTAGGAGAACCACTCCAGATCGGTTCCCGGCTTGCAGAAAAATTCCAGCTCCATCTGCTCGAATTCTCTGGTACGGAAGGTAAAGTTTCCGGGAGTGATCTCGTTTCGGAAGGATTTGCCGACCTGGCCGATGCCGAAGGGCAGCTTCTTTCTGGAGGTTCTCTGAACATTCTTGAAATTCACGAAAATGCCCTGTGCCGTTTCCGGACGGAGATATACCGTATTCTTGGCGTCCTCGGTCACGCCCTGGAAGGTCTTGAACATTAAGTTAAACTGGCGGATATCGGTGAAATCGTGCTTTCCGCAGCTGGGGCAGCAGATATTGTTGTCATCGATATACTTCTTCATCTCTTCCTGGGTCCAGCCGTCGATCCCTGTCTCCGGCTCGATCCCCTTTTCTGCCATATAGTCCTCGATCAGCTTATCGGCGCGGAAGCGTTCCTTACATGCCTTACAGTCCATAAGGGGATCAGAGAAGCCGCCCAGATGGCCGGAAGCCACCCATGTCTGGGAATTCATTAAGATGGCGCAGTCCACGCCTACATTATAAGGGCTTTCCTGGATGAATTTTTTCCACCAGGCCCGCTTTACGTTGTTCTTAAGCTCTACGCCCAGGTTGCCGTAATCCCATGTATTGGCAAGGCCTCCGTAAATCTCGGATCCCGGGTAAACAAAGCCTCTGGATTTCGCAAGCGCTACGATCTTTTCCATTGTCTTTTCCATATCGTCTCTCCTCTTCATTCTGTTTTCAGGACAGCGCCCTGTATGTTCCTTATTTAAAAATTATATAGGACACGCCTCCGTCCGGGGTCCTGGCCCCGTTTTCTCCCGTCAGCGTCACTCCATCGGAAATGTACTGGATGGCTCCGTCGGTCTCCAGGAGCGCCGGTCCCTCGATCACCGCCACATGGAGCTTCGATTTTTTCTTGATCTGCTCCGCTGTCACAGCCGTTCCCTTTTCCTTTCCTGACGCAGCCGTCAGGGACGCGTCCCCAAATTCTGCTTCCTCCATGGAAAGGATGGACAGGGCCTTTACCTGGACTCCGCTCTCCTCATCCGGATATGCGGCCATAAATTCCATATATGCGGCCGGGGAGGAAAAATCAATGAGCAGCGAGGCCGTCCCGTCGGCCAGGGTGCACGTATTCAGGACCGCCGGGGCCTTTTCTCCGTCCCCAGCCGTGCCGGCCGCATCCTGGTTGAATCCGGCCAGGTTTTCCTCCACAAAAGCCTTTAATTCCTCTTCTGTGTAATAATCCTTCTCATATGTCTCTATGGCGGCGCTGGTGATCTGGCCGCTGCCGGTAAGGTACAGGCTGTCCTCTGTGGGTGCAAAGGCCTGCGCCGGACCGCGGGTACAGGCCGCCGAAGAAAGTACGGCAAGCCCCGCCAGCACACAAAGACATGTATTTCTGATTCGGTTCATGGATCGTTCAGACCTCCTGAGTTGTTCCGGGCTCCATGGCACGCGTTCTGCCTGAAGCCCGCAGCTTGGTGCTTACGTAGCATTATCCATTACTGCGTTTAAAATGTCAAGGGAATGGAACGTTTTATCAATAAATCTTTCCTTGTTCTGCTCCACACAGCGGACAAATTCTCCCAGCACCTGGTCCGTCAGGGTGAATGTATACAGGCTCTCCACCGGAGCCGCCAGAACATACTGCCAGGCGTACAGGGTGGAATCATTGAGGCGGCCCAGGGGAATCTCCCGGTATTCTCCGTTGATCTCCATGAGCTTCAGCTCGTATACAGGCTTTACCAGGCGGTTGGGGACCGACGGCTTCAAAAGAGCCCGCAGGGACTGGTACAAAAGCCGCAGCGTCTCGGTGGCATCAATATTTTCCCTTCCATAATAATCGGCCAGTTCCAGGAAATAGGAGCCATAGCAGGCAGCCTCCATGTCCCCGGCGATCTCCCGAAAATAGTTTTCCACCTCCGCACCTGCCAGCGTATAGGCGTCGCGGCCCTCATACATCAGGAATTTTCCAAAAACAAAGGGGGCTGACGCGGCCATGAGCTGGTTTCCAGGGCGGCGCACGCCTCTGGCAAAGGCAGTGATCTTCCCGCGCCCGCGGGTTAAGATCACCAGCCTCCTGTCATATTCCCCCACCGGAGCTGCCTTTAAGACCATGCCGGTGACACTTATCTGTTCCCTCATGACAATTTAGATATCCTTTGGGTTATACCCGTAATTCTTCATATAAAGCTCGCTGTCCCGCCATTCCTTGCGGACCTTGACCCAAAGCTGCAGATTGACCTTGGCGTCCATCAGGTTCTCGATCTCGATCCGGGCGGCGGTACCGATCTTTTTCAGCATGGCCCCGCCCTTGCCGATGACGATCCCCTTGTGGGATTCCCGTTCACAGACAATGGTAGCTTCTATATCAAAGATCCCGTTGTTCCTTTCCTCCATGCGCTCAATGACCACGGCGATCCCATGGGGGATCTCATCAGACATGAGGCGCAGCGCCTTTTCCCGGATCAGCTCTGCGGCGATCTGGCGCATGGGCTGGTCTGTGACCGTATCCTCATCGTAATACTGAGGACCTTCGGGCAGATACTGGAACAGGGTGCGGATCAGAGTATCGGTATTGGTCTTTCTCATGGCCGATACGGGAATGATCTCCTTGAACCGGTATACATCCTTATACGTATCCATGGTCTTTATGATCTCGTCCTTTTTTACAGTGTCGATCTTATTGATCACCAGGATCACTGGCGTTTTCACCTTATTCAGCACCTTTAAAATATGCTGCTCCCCGGCTCCTATGTAGGTCCCCGGCTCCACCAGCCACAGGATCACATCCACCTCTTTTAAGGTATGCTCCGCAACGCTTACCATGTATTCGCCCAGCTTGTTTTTCGCCTTGTGGATCCCCGGTGTATCCAGAAAGATGATCTGGCCCCGGTCGTCGGTATAGACCGTCTGGATCCGGTTTCTGGTGGTCTGGGGTTTTTCTGAGGTAATGGCGATCTTCTGGCCGATCAGATGGTTCATCAGGGTGGATTTCCCCACATTGGGCCGTCCGATCAGGGTCACAAAGCCGGATTTATATTTTTTGTTCATTCAATTCCTCCCATGGAGCGCCATAGGCGGGCATTACTGCCCGTCTTCTGACGCCGTTCCGTTATACAGCGGCCGGATGGTGCCGAACATGGCCGCGTCCGCCCGGATCTTTTCCTCGTTTCCAATGGCACAGAGCGCGCCTGTCTTTAAAACCTCCCGCACGATGCCGGAAAGGGCCCGCACATCCTCTACTCTGGCGTTTAAGATCTCATCCCGTTCCTTCTGGACCATCTCGTCCGTCAGGCCGGAATACCAGGCGGCCAGGCCTCTGGCCCCTTTCTGGGACGGCGTCAGCGGCGTATCCAGCTCGCTGATGGTGCCGATCACATATTTGGTCATATCTCTCTCATCGGCATCAAAATTTTCCAGATATCCAGGGATGCCCTCATAGATATCGTTGGTCTCCTTCATATTGGGATCCCGGTAGGATACGAAATACCCGTCCCCGGACCGGGTGATGGCGCTCATGCAGCCGTAGGCGCCTCCCTTGACCCGCAGATTGATCCAGAGATAATCATAATTTAAGGCGACCTTAAGGAGCCGGAGCACTCCGGTATACGGAAGGCCGCTTCCGGCAAAGCTGCCGCACCTGGCCACATAATTGACCTTGGACGAGGAGGTAAAGCCCTCGTTCCGGCTGATTCCCGGCGCTTTCACCGTATACGTCTTTTTCTCTCCCTCCGGCAGCGCCTGGGAAAGCTTCCTCATGGCTTCCGGGAGGAAGGAAAAGCCCCGGTCGTCGGCCGTATAGCTGACCGTCATATTATCTCTCGTGAAAAGAGCTCCCATGACCCTCCTAAGGCCTGCGGTGATCTCTTCCTTTTTGCTGTCAAACTCCCGGACCCACTGCTCCACAGACTGGAAATAATCAATGCCTGCGGTGATCTCATTATAGTAGGAAACGTCCGAAAAATAAGAGGTGGCCCTGGAAACAGACGCCGTATGGCCGGAGCTCATGAGACGCATCTGGACCTTGGATTTTATCTCGTTTAAGATCTCCCGGAGCCGCTTTTCATCCTCCAGGATGGATTCTGTAAGGATCTCCTTTAAAATTTCAAAGCCAAAGTCCAGCTTTTCATAAAGCACCCGGACGCTGGCCGCGAACAGTCCTGTGAAGCCGCCGTTTTTCAGGTCCGGGAAGGCGGTCACAGAAAAGCTCACGCCGCCGCTGTTTAAAAAGATCTCGCTGCTCAGATCCCCGTAGGTATGGCGGGCGGTATCCACATAGCCCAGAACAGCCTTTAACAGCCCCACATAGGGCAGATCCTGTACCGGAACGCGGCTGGTATCAAAAAGCACCTTTAAATATCCGATGCCTGAAGTAAACGTATCGTGGCGGACCACTATGATCCCATCCACCTCCGTCTCAGAAAAGATCAGCTTCGCCGCCTCCGGCTCCATATCCGACCGGCTGAGAAGGGGGATCAGCTCCAGCTCCTCTTTTGTGGAGGGCGTATCCTGGTATTCCTTTAATTCCTTTGTCTGCCGCACCAGGTCCAGGATCTCGTCATTGGAAAGTCCCGCCTTATATTCCGCCAGCTTTTCTGCCGTTTCCGCCTCCAGTCTGGCGGTCATGTTCCGCTCCGGGCTTAAGATCACCAGAGCCTCATAGGGATTATCCAGAAGATATTTCTTTATGAGTCCCTCAAAATATCCGTTTCCCGCTCCCTCTTTCAGGGCCTTGAAGGTCTCCTCATACTCCAGGTGCATCATGGGATCGCCGCCGTAAAGCCAGCTGTCCAGACACTGGAGGCCGTACATGAGGCCTCTGGGCGCAGACCCGAAATCTGCCTCCCTGTACTGGAATTCATACAGGTTGATGCCGGCACGCAGGCTCTTTTCGTCCAGCCCTCCCAGGGCCAGTTTCCGCAGGGTCCCTTTGACCACCGCCAGGAATTCGCCCTTCTGGTCTTTTCTGGCGTTCTTGGCCGCCACAGTGAAATACGGCTGGAGGATTCCGTTATCGTAGCCTCCCATGATGTCATCGCCGATCCCCGCGTCCAGAAGCGCCTTCTTTAAGGGCGCCGCCGGAGCGTCCAGGAGCACGTAATCCAATACCTGGAAAGCAATATATTCCCGGGGAGAAAGCTCGTTTCCTGCCTGGGTGCTTAAAGAAAGGTAAACCGCGTTCTCCACGTCGTCGGTTTCTGACACAGAGTAAAAATACTCCCGCTCCACTGGCTCCTTAAAGGCCTTCTGGATTTTGATCTCAGAGTCCACTTCTTCTCTCTCATATTTTCCCAGGTATTCCCGGTCCAGCCACTCCAGCTTTTCCGCCATGTCCATGTCGCCGTAAAGGTATATGAAGCTGTTGGAGGGGTGGTAGTATTTTTTATAGAAAGCCAGGTAGTCCTCGTAGGTCAGGTTCACGATGGCCTCGGGATCGCCGCCGGACTCAAATCCATAGCAGGTGTCCGGGAACATGGCAGCCTTGGTATACCGGTCCAGAAGACTTTCGGGCGAGGAAAATTCTCCCTTCATCTCATTGTATACCACTCCGTTATAGGTCAGCTCGCCGTCCGGCTCTGAAAGCTCGTAATGCCAGCCCTCCTGCATGAATATCTTTTTTTCTTTTCCGATCCTGGGATTTAAGACTGCGTCCATATAGACGTCCATCAGGTTCTGGAAATCCCTGTCATTGCAGCTGGCAATGGGATACACAGTCTTGTCCGGATAGGTCATGGCGTTTAAAAACGTGTTCATGGAGCCCTTCACCAGTTCCACAAAGGGGTCCTTCACCGGGAATTTTTCTGAACCGCAGAGGACGCTGTGCTCCAGGATATGGGGAACGCCTGTGCTGTCTTCCGGCGGTGTGCGGAAGCCCACGCAGAACACCTTGTTTTCGTCGTCGGTGCTCATGAGGAACAGTCTGGCTCCCGTTTTTTTATGCTCTAAGACGAAGCCCTCTGAATTCAGTTCCCGGATCTCTCTTGCATCCAGGACTCTGTATGCGGACAGGCTTCCGATCTCCTTACGCTGACTGTGCATATTGATTTCTTCCTTTCTACTACGATTACAATGTTTTTTCTCCGAAAAATGGCTTCTTATTCATGTTCTGGGCGGGGCTCAAGGCCGGAATCCCCTCTGCAGGCAAGCCTGCGCCGGAAATTTCCAGGGGGAGGCTCGCCCTGGCGGCGACGATACAGGGCTGCTGCGCGCATAAGCGCTCCACAGCCCTTCCAGAACATTCATAATCCGCTCATTTTTCTCCGAAAAATGGCTCCTTATTCATGTTCTGGGCGGGTCTCAAGGCCGGAATCCCCTCTGCAGGCGAGCCTGCGCCGGGGCTTTCCGGCCTTGATCCCCTTGTATCTACATATTTCCCACAAATTTATCTTTTAGGATCGCGAAGCATTCCCGGACGGAGAAGTGCAGGAACAGCACTGGGTCGGATTTGGCGGCGATGCCGGTGATGCCGGGGATGCCGGTCTTTTTGGCGATGGCCTTGGCCCGGAGTACGTGGAAGTTGCTGGTGATGATCCCCACGCGGATGGATACCTCCTCGTCGGGAGGGGACAGATAGCCCGACGCCGCCATCACGTCCCGGATGGTCTGGCGTCTTTTTGCCTCCCGTTCCTGGATCAGGAGCTTGCTGTATACCAGGTTTTCGTAGGTGCTGGCAGACTGCTCCTCCAGAAGCATCTGGGATTCGGGGATGCCGTGGGCCTTCAGATATTCGTACATGGCCTCCGCCTCTGTCATCTCCTCGCCCACGCCCTGACCGCCGGACAGCACCAGAACGGTGTTAGGATGGACCCTGGCGTATTCCAGGGCTTTTTCCAGACGGTACTCCAGTGTTCTGCTCAGGGCCTTTCCCCGCACCTGTGCGCCCAGGACGATGACGTAATCGGCGCTCTGTTTATCCAGGGAAAAGAAGTTGACCCCCATGGCGATCTCCACGCCCACAAAGACCACAAAAATAGCAGCCAGGGCCGTCACCGCCGAAACCTCCAGGCGCAGCGAGATCCGGTCCCGGAACCTGTCGTAAAAATGCACCACTGTCGCAATGATAAAAAGACAGGCGGACAGCACCAGCCAGATCGGTGCGAAGGAGGTGGACGGCCCGGAATAGCAGACGATCACCCCGTAATATGCCAGGCAGAATACGCCAAAAAACCAAAACAGAAATTCCATGGCCCCGCTCCTTTCCCCTTAGTCTTCTCTTTTTCTTAAGATATCATACGGCTCTGCCTGGCCGTCCAGGTCGATGAAGAGCACTTGCTGCGGATGGGGAGCGCTTTCCTGGCTTTCCCCGTCTTCCCGGAAGATCCCCTTCACCGTCACCTCCACGTTCCGGCCGTCGGGCTTCATGAT
Source organism: uncultured bacterium (assembly GCA_905215775.1). Classification (GTDB taxonomy): domain Bacteria; phylum Bacillota; class Clostridia; order Lachnospirales; family Lachnospiraceae; genus Alitiscatomonas. The sequence goes on along the minus strand of CAJMRM010000044.1, from coordinate 6,916 downwards.
CTCAATGGTCTCTCCCACGGAAAACTTGTTCTTCTGCTCGATCCGCCCAAAGCCGCGGCTGTCCTTTTCCTCCACGGTCCCCAGATAGGTATAGTTTTTCACATAGGTGCTGCTGTCATAGATCTGGGTGTCGCTTCCAGGCTTTCCAAAATAAAAGCCAGTGGTGAATTCCCGGTAGGTGCATTTTCCGATCTCCTCCCGGTACCACTCCAGGTTTTCCCGGTATTTCTCCGGGCTTTCCAGATAATCGTCGATGGCCTTCCGGTAGGTCCTGGCCACTGTGGCCACATACAGGGCCGTTTTCATGCGCCCTTCGATCTTAAAGCTGTCAATGCCGGCTTCGATCATCTCCGGAACGTGCTCGATCATACAGAGATCCTTGGAGTTAAAAATAAAGGTTCCCCTGTCGTTTTCATAGACCGGCATGTATTCGCCGGGCCGGGTCTCCTCCACCACCGAATACTTCCACCGGCAAGGATGGGTACAGGCTCCCTGGTTGGCGTCCCGGCCTGTAAAATAGTTGCTTAAAAGGCACCTTCCAGAATAGGAGATACACATGGCCCCGTGGATAAAGCTTTCGATCTCCATATCCTCGGGGATATGGTCCCGGATCTCCCGGATCTCCTTTAGGGAAAGCTCCCTGGCCGACACCACACGCTTCGCTCCCAGCCCGTACCAGAACTGGTAGGTCCCGTAGTTGGTATTATTGGCCTGGGTGCTGATGTGGATCTCCATCTCCGGCAGGATCCGCTTTGCGGTCATAAACACGCCTGGATCGGAAATGATCAGAGCGTCCGGGCCGATCTCCCCCAGCTCCTTAAAATATTCCTCCACTCCCGGAAGATCGTCATTATGGGCGAAGATATTGGCTGTGATGTACACCTTCACGCCCCGCTCATGGGCAAAGGCGATCCCTTCCCGGATCTCTTCATTTGTAAAATTTTTAGCCTTCGCCCGGAGCCCAAAGGCCTCGCCTCCAAGATAAACGGCGTCGGCTCCATAGATCACAGCAGTCTTTAACACATCCAGGCTTCCCGCCGGGATCAAAAGCTCAGTCTTTCTCATGAGTCTTCCCTTTCTTTCAGGACGCTTAGGGCCACCCCGTCCCCGATGGGGAGGATGGCGGTCTCCAGATTTTTCATATGTTTTAAGGTATAAAGGTATTCCCGCATCCGGACATGGATGGTCCGGTCCCGGCGCTCCACCGCGTACCTGGACTCCACAATGGTCCCATCCTGGAGCACATTGTCGGACATTAAAAGTCCGCCGGGGGCCAGAAGCCTTAAGGCGTCCGGCAGCCAGTGGACGTACTGGCCCTTGGCCGCATCCATGAAGATAAAATCAAAGGAGCCGGAAAGGGATCCCAGGATCTCTCCCGCGTCCCCCTCCAGCAGCGTGATCTTTTCCTCCATCCCCGCCTTTTTAAAATTTTCCCGGGCAATGGGGATGCGCTTTTCATATTTTTCTATGGTGGTGATATGGGCGTTTTCCGGCATGGCCCCGGCCATCAGAAGGGCCGAATAGCCCACAGCCGTTCCCACCTCCAGAATCCGCTCCGGCCTCTTTAAGGCTACCATGGTCTTTATAAGAGCCGCCGTCTCCCGCCGGACGATGGGCACTCCGGACCGGACCGCCTCCCTGGCGATCCCATCGTACAGCTCCCCGTCTCCGGAATCCAGGGAATTGATATAATCGCTGATCCTGTTATCGGTGATCATTGCTCCTTTTTCGTCTCCTCGTCTAATGTATTGATGATCTCCTTGGAGCTCTGGGATGTGTTCAGGGAAAAGCTTCCCTTTTTCACCTCATAATCATAGCATTTGGCCTGGATGGTAAAGGCCACATGATCCCGGATCAGACCGGCATCCTCCAGGAGCTTTCCCACGTCCGCCACCGACTCCGTACCGTCCAGGGTTACAGTCTTTTCCGTCCCCGGAAGCGCTTCCATTCCCGGGGCGTAAAAGATGTCGTGGCCGAATTCATACGTTTTTCTGACCCCCAGCACCAGAAGCACCAGCACCAGGGCGTAAAATACAAGACGGCCGGAAATGCCGATGACAGCCAGGCTGATCTTATTGATTTCCTTTGTCAGTTTGCTCATACGGCTCCTTTGTCCCGTCCTTTCGGACGATCGCTGTTATACTTCCATGATGATCGGAAGGATCATCGGGTTCCTCTTGATCCGCTTCCATAAGAAATCGCTTAAGCTGTCGCGGATGATGTTCTTGATCTTGCCCCAGTCGGAAACGTGGCGCTCCAGACAGTCGGCCACTGCATGGTCCACAATGGCCTGGGCCTCCTCCATCAGATCCTCAGACTCCCGCACATAGACGAAGCCCCTGGACACGATATCCGGTCCGGAAAGCAGCTGGTTGGAGTATTTCTCCAGGGTCAGCACTACGATAATGATCCCGTTCTGGGCCAGGTTCTGGCGGTCTCTTAAAACGATGTTTCCCACATCGCCCACTCCAAGGCCGTCCACTAAGACGCCGCCGGACTGGACGTGGTCGATGACCTGGGCGCTCTCCTCGCCGATCTCCAGCACATCGCCCGTATGGAGCATCATGATATTTTCCTTGGGGATCCCCAGGGATTCCGCCAGCTCCTTCTGGGCCATCCTATGACGGAATTCACCGTGGATGGGGATGGCATATTTGGGATGCACCAGGGAATAGATCAGCTTGATCTCCTCCTGGCAGGCATGGCCCGATACATGGGTATCCTGGGAGATCACCTTTGCGCCCTTCATGGAAAGCTCGTTGATGACCCTTGCCACTGCCTTTTCATTTCCCGGAATGGGCGTGGAGCTTAAGATCACCACGTCTCTCGGTGTGATGGACACCTTCCGGTGCAGGGAGGAGGCCATTCTGGATAAGGCCGCCATGGACTCTCCCTGGCTTCCTGTGGTGATGAGCACCGTGTCCTCTTCCTTATAATTCTTTAACTGCTCGATATCGATGAGCGTGCCGTCGGGGATGTTGATGTATCCCAGCTCCTGGGCCGTTCCGATGACGTTCACCATGCTGCGGCCCTCGATGACCACCTTTCTTCCATACTTGCAGGCTGAGTTGATGACCTGCTGCACCCGGTCCACGTTGGAGGCAAAAGTCGCCACGATGATCCGGTTCTGGGTGTGCTCTGCAAAGATCGCGTCAAAGGTCTTTCCCACGGTCCGCTCGGACATGGTGAAGCCCTTCCTGATGGCGTTGGTGGAATCGCACATAAGGGCTAAAACACCCTTTTTTCCCAGCTCCGCCAGCCTCTGGAGATCCGTCACGTCTCCAAATACAGGCGTATAGTCGATCTTAAAGTCTCCGGTATTTAAAAGGATTCCCGCCGGCGTAAATACTGCCAGGGCTGCGGCGTCCTCGATGCTGTGGTTCATCTTGATGAATTCCACACGGAAGCAGCCCAGGTTCACGGACTGGCCGTGCTTTACCACCTTGCGCTTCACATTTTTCAGCATATTGTGTTCTTTTAATTTATGGTCAATGAGCCCGATGGTCAGTTTTGTCCCGTAGACCGGAGCGTTGACCATTTTGAGCACATAGGGGATGGCTCCGATATGGTCCTCGTGTCCATGGGTGATCACAAAGCCCTTTACTTTGTCAATATTGTCCGTCAGATACGTCACGTCCGGGATCACCAGGTCAATGCCCAGCATATCATCGCTGGGGAAAGCCAGGCCGCAGTCCATGACGATGATGCTGTCCTCATATTCGATGGCAGTCATGTTCATTCCGATCTGCTCCAGACCTCCCAGGGGGATGATCTTTACTTTGCAGTTCTTATTGTCTTTGTTTGCGTTCTTCAAGTTTTAACCTCCATTGCGTTCTGCGCTTTTCTTCTGCACGCGCTGCAAAGGCCATACAGCTTTACCTCATGGTCCGTAACCTCAAAGCCCAGACTCTCGAACACCTGCTTTTCCAAAGTGTCCAGAAGATCTGTCTCCAGGGAATACACCTTCCCGCACTGGGTACAGATGGCATGGTGATGGCGGTGGCCCGATCCCGTCTCTTCTCCGTTCAGCTCATACCGGGCGAAACCGTCGTCAAAGGTGACCTTTTCGATCACATGCAGTTCCAGAAGGACCTGTACGGTCCTGTATATGGTTGCAAGCCCGATCTCCGGGCTTTCCTCTTTTGCCAGGTCATAGATCTCCTCCACCGTCAGGTGCTCGTCCCCGTGGGCGCTCAGGATATTTAAGACCATGAGCCGCTGGCTGGTAACCTTAAGCCCCTTTTCCCGCAAAAGATCCTTTACCTTTTCTTCGTTCATGAAATAACTTCCTATTCCTTTGTCTCAATGTCCACGTCGTCCAGAAGCTCCTCGAAGATCTTCATAAGGCCCTCTAACTCCGCTTCATCCTCCACAAATTCATAAAGAGCGTCGGCCTCTCCCTCCCCGGACATATCCTTTAAGATATAGCAGTCGGCCTCTTCCTCCTCATCCTCGGCGTCTGTCACCAGCAGATAGTCTGCCCCGTTTAATCTTGTCTCCTCCAGCACATAAAACTCCAGGGTCTGCTCGTCGTCCACCAGCGTGATCTTTCTTTCTTCCATTTTTTCTCTCCTATTTCGTAACGGTCCGTCCGTGGCGATCCAGGTAGCCCTGCAGGATCAGGCACGCAGCCACCTTATCGATAACGGCTTTCCTGTTCTCCCTCCGCACCCCGGATTCCATCAGGACCTTTTCTGCAGCAACTGTCGTGAGGCGCTCGTCCCATAGTACCACCGGAAGCCCGGTCCGGCGTTCCAGCATTTCCTTGAATTCCTTTGTTTTTTCCACCCGGTCTCCCTCGGTATTGTTCATATTTTTCGGGAGTCCCAGCACGATCTCCTCTACGCCGTATTCCTTTATGATCTCCTCGATCCTGGCGCAGGTCTTTCTCAGCTTATTCTCATCTTTCCGTTCGATGGTCTCCAGCCCCTGGGCCGTTAAAAGAAGCTCGTCGCTTACGGCCACTCCCACGGTCCTGGATCCAAAATCAAGTCCAAGTATCCTCATTTTTTCCACGACAAAATCAGCTGGCCTCATATCCCCCAACTGTTCTGCCGCTTTCCCCCTATGGTTCTTTTCTGGTCTCCGCCATTTTGTCTATTTCAGTCTTGTGTCGATGTAGTTTTCCATCAGTTCCTCTAAGATCTCGTCCCGCTCCACCTTCATGATCAGGCTTCTGGCGCTTTTATGGCTGGTGATATACGTCGGATCCCCAGACATGATATAGCCTACGATCTGGTTGATGGGGTTATATCCCTTTTCGGTCAGGGCCACGTAAACCTCCCGAAGGACCTGGCTGACCTCCATCTTTTTCTCTTCCTGTACTGCTCTGAAATACTGTGTATTGCTGATATCGCCCATAAATGTCCTCACGTCCTTTAGTTGCTATTCCTTATTTTACCCCAAATCCGGATTTTCTGCAAGATAAATGATCTCATCTGTCAGGAATTCTTTTAACACTCCCCGGACAAAGCAGTTTTTTTTGCCAGTTTCCGGAACAGCGGCCTTCACATATTCCTTTGTGTGGCCTACCATATACCGGACCCCGCCGATCTCCACAGGCTCCTCCAGAAGGACCTCAGTCTCTTTTCCCAGGAAGGAGGCCCGGTATGCCTTTGACATCTCCTTTTCCAGGGCCAAAAACTCTGCGCTCCGCTTCGTCTTCACCGGCTCCGGCACCTGGTCCGGCATCCGGTCCGCCCGGGTCCCCGCCCGTCTCGAATATTTGAACACATGCATCTCATAGAAATGGACGGTTTCCAGGAATTTCTTTGTCTCCGCAAATTCCTCGTCGGTCTCTCCCGGGAAGCCCACGATCACGTCGGTGGTGATGGCCGGATTCCTGAAATATTTCCTTAACAGTCCGCACCGGTACAGATAGTCTTCACAGGTATAATGGCGGTTCATACGCTTTAAGGTGGCGTCACAGCCGCTCTGGAGGGATAAGTGGAAATGAGGGCAGATCTTTTCCATGGACGAGAGCTCCTGTACAAACTTCTCGGTGATCAGCCTGGGCTCCAGGGAACCGAACCGGATCCGTTTCACGCCCGGGATCCGGTGGAGGCGTTTTGTCAGCTCCAGGAGATCCTGGTGCTCCTCCTTCAGATCTGTGCCGTAGGAGCTTAAATGGATGCCCGTTAAAACGATCTCCTGGTAGCCCTTTTCCGCCAGGGTCCTGACCTCCTTCTCCACATCCTCCGGCCGGCGGCTCCTGACCCGTCCCCGGGTGTAGGGAATGATGCAGTAGCTGCAGAACTGGTTGCAGCCGTCCTGTACCTTGATAAAGGCCCTGGTATGGTCTGCCTGGCGTTCGATGTGGAGCGCCTCGTATTCCTGGGCCGCGGAAATGTCGATAACCGCGTCCTGGGGCTCCCGTCCGGCCAGCCGTTCCTCCAGGAGCTGCACCAGCTCCGCCTTCTTATTGTTTCCGATGACCAGATCGATGGCCGTATCCTCCAGGAGCTTTTCTCCGGCTGCCTGGGCGTAGCAGCCTGCGGCCACCACAAGGGCCTCCGGATTTTTCGCCTTGGCCCGGTGGAGCATCTGGCGGGATTTTTTATCCGCCACGTTGGTGACGGAGCAGGTATTGATGATATAAACGTCAGCCTTTTCTTCAAAGTCCACGATCTGATAGCCGGCAGCCTCTAAAAGCTGCTGCATGGCCTCTGTTTCATAGGAATTGACCTTGCAGCCCAGGTTATGGAGTGCAGCTTTTCTCATTTTCTTCTCTCCTGTCTAAATTCATTCATGCATTCCCGATTTTCATGCAATCTGACTCTTGACTTTTGCTGGATGTCCATTTAGTATGAATATAAGAACGGAATTTATTTATATAATGAATTGGGAGGACTTTAACATGAAAACCGTTAAAATTTCTTTGAACTCCATTGATAAAGTTAAGTCTTTTGTAAACGAC
>CAJMRM010000043.1 GCA_905215775.1 uncultured bacterium | reverse complement strand
AGCCCGATTAAGATCATCATGATCACACTGATTGCGCTTGCCATATCTCATGCCCTCTTTTCTTTAAGTTAGGAGCATCATAGCACAACTTTTTCCAGGATTCCATAAAAGCGGACGGATCTTAGCCTGCGCTTAATTTTGAATTTTGTTTTTTTAACATTTTTTTACACAATTTCCCTTGTATAAAAAAACGTACTTTTTCCCTTTCCCTTGAACGCCTCCTGGGGCAATGCTATAATATCTGCATAAAGATACAAAGGAGGCGTCCCCTATGAACCACCCTTCCGCCGCTCCGGTCTCCAACAGCCGGATCATCAACGGCATCGCCCTGGGCTTTTCTGTCCTGTTTCTCCTGGCCTCCCTGTCCGCCGCCTGCCTGGTCGGTGAATGGGGCCACGTTTTTCTGGACTGGAAGCGGATCATGATCTCCCCCTGTCCCCTGGTCACCGACTATCTGGCCATCGGCGGCTTATCCAGCGCATTTTTGAATGCAGGAGCCTGCGGGATGGTCTGTTTTCTGTTCATGATCCTTTTAAAAGGCGAATCCCATGCCAACACCCTGGCCGGATATTTCCTTGTGGTAGCCCACTGCTTTTATGGCCTGAACTTTCTGAATATGTGGCCGTGTTTCCTGGCCCCCTTTCTTTATATGAAGAAAAAGGGACTGGACTTCAAAGAAAATCTCCACGTCTGTATGTTCGCCACCTCCTTTGCCCCCTTTATCAGCGAATTCCTGTTCCGCTATACACTGGGAGACGGCTTCGTATACGGCCAGGTTCGGCTGACGGTCTCCGGAGTGGTCCTGGCCCTCCTATTTTCCATCCTGCTGGCCTTTGTGCTTCCGGCCATCCTTCCCGGAGCCAGGGCATGGCACAAGGGCTATAATCTTTACAACGGCGGACTGGCTTTTGGGATCTTCGGCTTTTTTGTATTTAATTTCATGTACCGGACCATGGGGATCGAAGCCCCCCAGGCCCTGACGGCCACCAATGTCCTTTACGACCACTTTAACCGTTCCTACCGGAATTTTGCCACTATATTCTTCCTGACCGCCTTTTTTCTCTGTACCGCGGCCGGATATATCCTCAATGGAAGGAGCTTTAAGGGCTTCCGCCATCTGGTGGCGGACACCGGCTACTCCAGCAACTTTGCAGAAAAATACGGAATGCCCCTGTGCCTCATCAACATTGGCTGCTACGGCTTTCTGTTCCTTCTCTATATCCATCTGATCACCCATTTCACCGAAGGGGCGGGCTTCACCGGCCCCACCATCGGCGTCATCGTGGCGGCCCTGACCTTCTCCGCCATGGGACAGCATCCTAAAAATGTATGGCCCATCCTGGCCGGCTATCTGCTCCTTTATCTGGTGACCCTGGTGCTCTGCCGCATGGACGGCCGGGAGATCGCATGGACCATTTCCACCCAGGGCTACATCAACGGAGTGGCCTTTGCCACAGGCCTCTGTCCCATCGTAGGCCGCTATGGGATCCGCGCCGGACTGGCCGCCGGCTTCATGTGCGCCTCCATGTGTACGGCCACCAGCGCCCTTCACGGCGGCCTGGTTCTCTACAACGGCGGCTTCACCGCCGGGACCACGGCCCTGATCCTTCTGCCGATCCTGGAGCACTACATCCCCGCTGCCAGAGAGCGTCTGAAGGACCAGACCATCCGCATGAAGGATCTGATCATCCTGGAGCTGCCGGGAAATGAAAAGGGCAGCCAGAAAAGGGCAAAAAAAGAAGCCGGCCCTCGGACGAAGGCCGGCCGCTCCCAGGATCCCTCTTAAGGATCCATCTGTTCAATTTCCGTGACGGAAAGGACGCCGTTCCTTACCGTAAACCGTATCTCATATCCGGCAAATTCCATGCCGTATACCCGCTCCGGGTCGTTCTGGTAGGACGGCCTGGGGTCGTGGGCCAGCACAGCCTTAAGGCTTTCTCTTTTTTCCTCTCCTACCCTCTCCATCAGCGCTTCCGGAATTTCCACAGAAAGGCCGTATTTCCTGGTCTGGTCCGTAAAACCGCCCAGGGCATCCGGGTGGCTGTCTGCAAAAGCCAGATACGGCTTGATATCGTAAATGGGCGTTCCGTCCATAAGATCTGCGCCGGAAACGTGAAGCACCGGCCCGCGGTCCGTGTGAAGCTCCACCGAATCCAGCCCCACGGAGGAAAGGCCCACAGGATTGGGCCGGAAGGGGGACCGGGTGGCAAAAACTCCCATCCGCGTATTCCCTCCCAGCCTGGGAGGACGCACCGTCGGGGACCACTGCTCCCGCACCGCCCCGGAAAACTCCCAGATGAGCCACAGGTTGGAAAACTCCTCAATTCCCCTTAGGGCATCCGGGTTCCTGTATTCCGGTTCAAAAACGATCTCCGCCTTCAGGCCCGGGACAAGGCCGCTCTGGCGCGGGATCCCGAACTTTGTGGGAAAATCCGTATGGATCCGTGCGATCACCCGGAAATACCGGCCATCCATCAATGGGCTCCCCTGGCTGCCAGCCTTTGGGCGATGGCATCGCCCACCTGGGATGTGGAAGCCGTGCCGCCCAGATCCGGCGTCAGGCTCCGGCCCTCCTCCAGGACCTCCTCCAGGGCATCCAGGACCTTCTTCCCCCAGTCCTCATGGCCGAAAAAGTCCAGCATCTGGGAAGCCGCCCACACAGAGGCCATGGGATTTGCGATCCCCCGGCCCGCAATGTCCGGAGCCGAGCCGTGGATGGGCTCGAACATGGACGGATATTTCCGCTCCGGGTTTAAGTTGGCTCCCGCCGCCAGTCCCATGCCTCCGGCCACGGCCGCTCCCAGATCCGTCAGGATATCCCCGAACAGGTTGCTGGTGACCACCACCTGGAATCTGGCAGGATCCCTGACCATAAACATGCTGGCCGCGTCCACCAGATAGGAATGAGTCTCCACATCCGGATAATCCGCGCTTACCTCCCGGAAGATCTGATCCCAGAACACCATGGAATAATTTAAGGCATTGCCCTTGCTGATGCTGGTCAGGCTCCGTTTTTCCTTCCTGGCCGTTTCAAAGGCATAGCGGATGATCCGCTCACAGCCCGCCCGGGAGAACACGCCGTCCTGGATCACCACCTCGTTGGGCTTTCCCTTAAACAGCCAGCTTCCGCTGCCCGCATACTCTCCCTCACTGTTTTCCCGGATAAACGTCATATTAACATCCTCCCGGGCCACGTCCTTTAAAGGACACGGAGCGCCTTTCAGGAGCTTCACCGGACGCAGATTCACATACTGGTCAAAGCTTTTCCGGATTTTCAGAAGCAGATCCCACAGAGAAACATGATCCGGCACTCGGGGATCTCCCACCGCCCCCAGGTAAATGGCGTCAAAGCCTTTCAGGATCCGGATCCCATCCTCCGGCATCATCCGTCCGGTTTCCAGATAATAGCCGCAGCCCCAGGGAAACCAGGCATCCTCGAAGGAAAAGGCTCCCGAGCACGCCGCCGCCTGCTTCAGCACCTTCATTCCCTCTTTTAAAACCTCCGGCCCCACGCCGTCGCCGGGGATCACAGCGATCTTATAGGTCTTCATCCTATGCATCCTCCTTTATATGTTCCAGGGACCAGACGCGGCTGCTGATGACCTCCACCGCCGATCCGCAGTATTCACAGAATCTGGCTCCCAGATTTTTAATTGGCGCTCCGCAGTTGGGGCAGCTCACGCCCACCGCCCCGGCGCTTCCCGCCGCATTTCTGTACCGCTCCGCATCCTGCACATAGATCCATTCGATCTCATATCTGGTCTGGACCCGGTCCGGCACCACTTCCTTTTCCCCATTCCTGGTCCTTCCGCAGACGTACTCCACCGCAGACTGGAAGGTCACCGCGCAGCATCCAGGCCGCTTTTCATACCGGGAAATGGCCGTCTGATGGATCCGCACATTCCGGAACTGCTCCCGGATCCCCTGGCGGTTCTGGTCGTCGATCCGCTGCCTGGCCTGGGTCCTCAGTCCCTCCGACGCATCTGAAAGCCTGGAAAGATCCTGGGTATCCAGGGCAGACAAAAATTCCCTCAGACTGCTTTCCGACCTTTTCTTGAACTCCTCCAGGGAAAACTCCGGAAAATCCTTTGCGATCTGCGGCAGATATACGCTTGTCATGGAGGACACGGATTTGGGCGTTTCCGCAATCCGCTCCTCCTGCTTTTCCAGTCCCTCCAGAAAGGAATCCGTCCCGAACATGGACCTGGAAACCTGCCTCAGCTTTCTCTGGATGATCCAGACGCTGGCCGCTCCCGCCGCCACCAGCGTTCCGAGAAAGATCAAAAGAAAGATCCATGCCTTATCCATCGTGTTTCTCTCCTAACCATTCTTTTAAAGCTCCCAGGGCCTTTTTCGCATCCCTGCGGCCCAGCTTGTACGTTTCCACGATCTCCTCCCGGTCATGGGACATGCGGCCGATCCTTAAGGCCTCTGACGGCCGGATCACAAAGACCTCCCCGGCCCGCTCCATTTCCCCGATTTCCTTCACGGTACGGTTGTACGTTTCCGGCCTGGACTCCAGGGCCTTTACAAACGCCGGATACCTCCGGTAAAAGACCCGGGCCAGCCCCCGCCGCTCCGGCTTTTTCACATAGCCCTCCGGCCGGGTCAGGACCACCACGTTCCGCCTGTATCCCAGCCGCTGGAAGGCCCGTACCGGGATGCTGTCGGAGCAGCCGCCGTCCAGCAGCTTCTTCCCGTCCGCCTCCACGATCCTGGAAGCATAGGGCAGAGAGGCCGACGCCCGCATCAGATCGATCTGCCCCTTCATATCGGTGATCCGCAGATATTCCGCTTTCCCTGTCTCCACATTGGTACACGTCACATAAAAAGCCGTATCCGAAGCGTTGAACGCCTCATAATCGTAGGGATCCAGTCGCTCCGGCAGGTCATGATAGCAAAATTTTTCATCCACCACATCTCCGGTGCGAAAAAAATTCTGCCAGCTCATAAACCGTTTATCCCGGCAGTATTTCTTATAATACCGGATGCTGCGGCCCTTCTGGCCGGATACCAGGGAGCAGCCGTGGACCGCCCCTGCGGAAACGCCCATGACCCCGTCAAAGCAAATGCCGTTTTCCATGAACACGTCCAGCACTCCTGCGGTGTAGATCCCCCGCATGCCGCCCCCCTCCAGCACCAGTCCGGTCCGGCGCCCGGGCGCTTTATACTCTGTTTCTTCCATTTAAACAGACTCCTTTTTATTCCTGTCTTTCCACCGGCACAAACACCCGGGAGGGCATCTCGCTGCCGTTCCTCCTCCTGGCCTCCTCCGCGGCCTTCACAGCCAGGGCGCAGAGGGCCGCCTGGGAACCCACCGGCGCCCTTCCCCTGCGGTCAGGCTTTTCAAAGGTCCCGTCGGGCTGCAGCACATGGGCCTTTAGGTTATCCTCCAGCTCCAGCTCCATATAGCTCCGGATCCGCTTTTTCAGCTCCTCGCAGACCACCGGAAACAGGATCTCCACCCGCCGGTCCAGGTTTCTGGGCATCCAGTCGGCGCTTCCCATGTAGATCTCCTCCGCACCGTCGTTTTCAAATATAAAGATCCTGGCGTGCTCCAGGAATTCGCCCACAATGGAGCGCACCTCGATATTCTCTGAAAGCCCCCGGATCCCGGCCTTTAAGCAGCAGATGCCCCGCACCACCAGACGGATCCTCACTCCGGCACAGGACGCCTCATAAAGGGCTGCGATGATATCCTTATCGCATAGGGAGTTCATCTTGGCCGTAATGGAGGCCGGACGGCCTTCCCGGGCATGCCTCGTCTCCCGCCGGATCAGCCGCAGGAACTTATCCCTGAGCCACAGGGGCGCCACCGCCAGCATATTCCAGGTCAGCGGCTCCGAATAGCCGGACAGCATATTGAACACCGCCGTGGCATCCTCTCCGATCTGCGGATGACAGGTCATGATCCCGCAGTCCGTATACAGCCTGGCAGTGGAATCGTTATAGTTTCCCGTGCCCAGGTGCACATACCGGCGGATGCCGTCCTCCTCCCGGCGGACCACCAGCGTGATCTTGGAATGGGTCTTTAAGCCCACCAGGCCGTAGATCACATGGCAGCCGGCTTTCTCCAGCTTCTTTGCCCAGAGGATGTTGTTTTCCTCGTCAAACCTGGCCTTCAGCTCCACCAGAACGGACACCTGTTTTCCGTTTTCTGCCGCTGCCGCCAGGGCCGCGATGATGGGGGAGTTTCCGCTGACCCGGTAAAGGGTCTGCTTGATGGCCAGCACCTCCGGATCCTTTGCCGCCGTCCGGACGAAATCCACCACCGGATCGAAGCTCTCATAGGGGTGCATCAGCAGAATGTCCCCTTTCCGGATATTGGTGAAAATATCGTCGTCATTCATCAGCGCCGGGACCGGCTGGGGCGTGTATCCCGGCGTCTTTAAGTAGTCAAAGCCCTCCATCCCGTACATTTTCATAAGAAACGTCAGATCCAGGGCGCCGGGAATCTGGAAAATATCCTCCTCGTTGACCATCAGCTCCTTTTTCAATACCTTAAGAAGCCGCTTATCGGGCTTTTCCTGGATCTCCAGGCGGATCACCTCGCCCCACTGCCTCTTTTTTAGCTGCTTTTCGATCTCCTCCAGAAGATCCACCGCCTCCTCCTCATCCAGGGAGAAATCGGCGTTCCGCATGATCCGGAAGGGATGGGAGGTGATGATATCATAATTTAAAAAGAGCTGCTTCATGTTCCGTTCGATGATCTCCTCCAGAAGGATCACATGGCGGATGCGGCTCCCGTCCGGTCCCTCGGTTTCCGGAAGGACCACGATCCTTGGAAGCACCGACGGTACCTGGACCATGGCGAACTCCAGCTCCCGGTCCCCCTCTTTTTTCCTCAAAAGGGCCGCGATATTCAAGGATTTATTGCGGACCAGGGGGAAGGGACGGGAGGAATCCACGGCCATGGGCGTTAAGACCGGATAGACCTCCTCTTTAAAATACCGGTCCACAAACGCCCCCTGCTCCTCTGTCAGGTCCTCATGCTGTCCGATCACCTCCAGCCCCGCCTGCTTCAGAGCCGGGAGCAGGGCCCGGTTGTAGGTGCTGTACTGCTGCCCTACCAGCTCATGGGTCCTGACGCTGATCTTTTCCAGCTGCTCCACCGGGGTCATTCCCGCGATATCCGGCTTGGTATAGCCCGCATGGACCATATCCTTTAGGGACGCCACCCGGACCATGAAAAACTCATCCAGATTAGAGGCGGTGATGCTTAAAAATTTCAGCCGGTCAAACAGCGGCGTGGTCTTATCCCTGGCCTCTCCCAGGACCCGGTGGTCAAACTCCAGCCAGCTCAGCTCTCTGTTCACATAATTGGACGGATCTGTAAAACGGGTCTCTTTTGCTGCCATGCTTACACTCTCCTTTTCTGCTTCAGAACCGGGCGGATCCCGAAGATCTCTTCAAAAAAGGCTGCCTTCTGCTCAAAGGAGACGGCCTCCAGGGTAATGTCCCCGGGATACTCGGTGGACACCGTAAGCGTCTTTTCCTTCACCGAGATCCTGCAGTCCCTAAGCTTCTGTCCATGGCTCCTGTCCATGGAGTTGGCCAGCCGGAGCATGGCCGTCAGCTTTGCAGTCAGGATCGTGGCGTCGCTCTGGTCGGGAAGAGAGCCGGAGGAAAGCTCCGGATCCGCCTCCATGCGGACCATATTATAGTCAAAATCCCGGATATTATAGCGGACCACATTGGCGACGATCTCCCGTTCCAGATGGGAGAGACCGATGATCTCCGTGGACATGATAATATTATATGCACATTCGTTGGCATTTCTGACACTGATGAATTTTCCGCAGGAATGGATGATCACGGCGATCTGCAGCAGCAGCCGCTCTCTGCTTCCCATTTTATGATAACGCTTCATGGCGTCAAAGATCCGGAGCACATAGGACTCCACCAGGTCCGAATGGCCGCCCTGGCACCGGTAGCGCCTGGCCATATCCCGGGAGGCGCTGATGATATCGTTGTCAAAATTATGCTTCAGCTGGATGAGCCTCTTATCCAGGGCATACTCAGCCGCGATCCCGTCGCACAGCCTGGTCCCCGGGATCCAGATGGCCTCGGCCCCGGTCATTTCCAGGAACTTCTTATAAATGACCGCGCAGGGAAGGAGCAGGGGCGCATATTCTGAGCTGACGCCGAACTGCGCCTCCACCTCTTCGGAGTTCAGCTCCGACAGCCTTTCATAAAGGCGGTCGAACTGCTCTCTGCCGACCCACTGGAGCGGCCTTCCCCCGTCCTCATATCGGAACAGGTACATGATATTCTCTCCAGTCCCGATGACATGCTTGATCCGGCGCTCATCCAGGTACATCCTCTGGTAATTGGAAAGCTCGCTTTCCACCATCTCCCCGATGATCCGGCGGGTTCCCTCTGCGGTGGCGCTTACATTTTTTAAAAGCTCCCCGATCCTTAATACGCCCAGGGGGAGGTTTTCTGTGGATACCAGAAGCTTTTCATCAAACAGGGAGATCTGCATGCTCCCGAATCCCACGTCCAGAATGGCCGTTCCCTTGCGGATGTTCCGGTCAAACTCATCGTCAGCCACCGCCAGGGCCTTGTAGGTCAGAAGTCTCTGCTCCGAGTTGCTGATGATCTGGACCGTAAGCCCGGTACGGACCCGGATCTGCTCCAGAACGATCCGGCTGTTCTTCGCCTCCCGCATGGCGCTGGTGGCGTAGGCCCGGTATTCGATGATCCGATAGCCCTTCATGATCCTGGAAAAGTCCTCCAGCACCTGGCACAGCTCCTCCACCATCCCGTAGCTGATCTTCCGGTCATTATATGTATCGCTTCCCAGAGAGATCACATGGCGGACATGATCCACCTGGCGGATTCTGTTTTTCCCGGAGATCTCATAGATCCCCATCTCCAACTCAAAGGACCCCACATCGACTGCTGCAAACATACGGACTGCCATTTTATGCACCCCTCCTAATAATTGCCCAGGATCCTCATGGACGAGGCCTCGGCCCGGATCCCCGCCAGGGCGTTATGCACCGGCGCTTCGCCCAGATTCCCCTCGATATCCACAAAAAACCGATATTCAAAGGGCTTATCGGGGATGGGTCTGGACTCGATCATACGCATATTGACTCCGTTGAAGATAAAATTTCCCAGGATCCTGTACAAAGAGCCGCTGACATGGGGGACCTCAAAGGTGATGGTCACCCGGGACGCCCTTTTCTCATAGACCGGCTCTCTGGAAAGCACCAGAAACCGGGTGGTATTTCCCTTTTCATTGCTGATGGAGGTCTTAAGCTCCGCAAGGCCGTAAAGCTCTCCGGCGGTGCGGCTGGCTACGGCCGCCTGGGTCTTATCCTGCTCCTCCATGACCTTTTTGGCGGCAGCCGCCGTATTTAGCATGCTTACCTGGTTCCAGTCCCGGTGGCTGTTCAGGTACTCTGAGCACTGCATCAGCGCCTGGTTATGGGAATATACCGTCTTCACATCCGAGACCGACGCTCCGGGAACCCCTAAGAGCACATGGTCCACCGGCACATAGATCTCCCCCACGATATAATTGTCATATCTGGATAACAGGTCATAGTTGGTGATGACGAAGCCGGCGGTGGAGTTTTCAATGGGGAGCACTGCGTAATCCGCCTGCCCCCTCCCCAGCTCCTTCATGGTGTCCTCAAATTTTTCCACATGGTAGGCGTCTGCATCCTCCCCGAAGTACATGCGGACGGCGGCGTGGCTGTACGCGCCCTCCACGCCCTGGAATACCACCCGGACGTCCTTTTTCCGGATCCCGTCCACCTCCTGAAATCCCAGGGGCGGCGTCTTTTTCCTGGCGCACAGAAGGCCGTACTGGTATCTGCGGCTCATGGTCATAAGCTGGGTGAACAGCTCCTCCACCGCCTCCTTATTCTGGTCTCCCTCTGCCATCTCCCGGACTGCGGCAATTTTCTGCTTTTCCCGCTCTCCGTCGTAGACAGCCTTACCGGTCTCGATCTTATATTCAGCCACCTGGCCGCAGACGGCCATGCGCTCCTCAAACAGCCGGACGATCTCCCGGTCGATCCCGTCCAGCTTTTCTCTGCATTCCTTCAGATCAGGCGTTTTCATTCTGTATCTCCCCCAGCATTTTTACGATTCTCTCTCTTGTGTAGGCTCCGGCGTGCTTTCTCTGGTCCTGCTCCAGCTCCTTCACATAAAACGGCTCTCCGTAATAAACCGTCACATGGGACGGACGGATAAACGGAAAATGGCTTTCAAAGGCCTCTGCCGTCCCCACCATGGCCACAGGAACCACCGGACAGCCGGATTTTTCCGCGATCTTAAGGCTCCCCTCTTTAAATACCAGAAGCTCCTTCAGATCCTTGTTCCGGTTTCTGGTACCCTCGGGAAAGATCCAGACGGAGATCCCGTTCTTTACCTTTTCAATCCCCTCCAGGATCGTTTTTAACCCGGCCTTGATATCCTTTCTGTCCAGGAACAGGCAGTTGACGTTCTTCATCCAGCTTCTTAAAAGGGGGATCTTCTCCATCTCCTTTTTCGCCACAAAGCCCACGAAGCCCGGTACTGTGGTGTAGCCCACCAGGATGTCAAAATAGCTTCTGTGGTTTCCCACAAACAGCACAGCCCTGTCTCTGGGTATATTTTCCGCCCCCTTGACGGTGACGGTGATCCCCGCCATTTTTAAGATCAGGAAAAACATATACTGGACGATCTTAAGGCTCTCCACGTCCCTGGCATGGGGATCCTTTTTTCCAAGAGAATTCTGGGCCGCCAGAAGCGGATATCCCAGGGTCAGAAAACCGATCAGCGTCACAGCCACTAAAATAAGTCGAATCATAATCCTCACCTTTTTCGTATTTTTGACGGTTTCCAGGCGGCCTCTTCTGTCCTGTCCCGGCGGCCCCGGCGTCATCTTCCTATTATATAAAACTATCCGGCTGATTGCAAGAAAATCCCCGGGATTTCCCGCCGTTTTACATCTTCTTTACGCAGGATTTACCGGAACTTTTTCCCTGGGTGATCCTCTCAAACAAAAGTCCGGCCCCGAACCAGAGCGGGGCAAAATCCAGCCGTATGAGGCCGTCCACGCTGAACCGGCAGCCGGTGTAATCCCAGGGGCAGGCCCTAAGGGACCGAAGGAGCCTCCCTGTCACATATTCCGCAGTAAAAATAAGCGCCATGTCCCTCAGTCCATGGCGCAGGAGCCGGTCCGCCGGATTCGTTTTTCCCGGCCGGAGAAGATGCCGGTCCAGACTCCGGCAGAAGGGGCCAAGAAAGGCCCCCATGCCGTAAATGGGAAACATAAAAAGAGAGGTCTTCCCCATAAGCCTCCGGTCGCCGGAGGCCAGGGAGACCAGGGACGTAAATACGATCTCCATGCACCACCCGGCGGCGCCGCATTTTAAAAAGTTCTTCATTCTGTTTTCCATAGGAACAGTGTGGCAGAAAATGCCGCCGGATATGCAGAAAGACCGTTCTTTACAGATACTGGTTCTTATCCCGGTCATAAAAATAATCAATGGAGGAAAGGGTTCTGTCCAGCGTTTCCCGGTCCAGGGAAAGAGCGCTGCAAAGCTCTTCGAGGCTGGGATAAAAGTCTCTCAGCTGGGTATTGATATAGCTTAAAAGCATCACAGGATCTCTGGGGATTCCAGTCATGGCGGTCACCTTCTTTTTCTCTTTTTCTTCTCCATACAGTTGAACCTCCCGGCGATTTTTGGTATGATTGATAAAAAGTGATCACCAGTATCTATGATATCTACGAAAGGGGATACATCTATGAAACACATTCTTCTTTTAGGAACCGGGGGCACCATCGCCTGCAAGCACGGGGATTCCGGACTGACGCCGCTCCTTACGGGAGACGAGCTTCTATCCTACGTTCCGGCGGCCCGTTCCTTTTGTGAAGTGGAGGCCATCCAGGTCTTAAATATCGACAGCACCAATATCCATCCCAAGCACTGGCAGCTTTTATGCCAGGTGCTGGAGGAAAACTATGATAACTACGACGGCTTTGTGATCTGCCACGGCACCGACACCATGGCCTATACCGCAGCCGCCATGTCCTATCTGGTCCAGCATTCCAAAAAGCCCATCGTCATCACCGGAGCCCAGAAGCCCATCGATCTGGACGTGACCGACGCCCGCACCAACCTGCTGGACAGCCTGCGGTTCGCCTCCTGTGAACGGGCCCACGGCGTAAATATCGTCTTTGACGGAAAGGTCATCGCCGGTACCCGCGGAAAGAAGGAGCGCACCAAGAGCTACAACGCGTTCTCCAGCATTAATTTCCCCTACCTGGCCGTGATCCAGGACGAGCATATCCTGTTCTACATTGACGACAAGTGGCAGGACCGGGAAAACGTCCGCTTCTACCATGACCTGGACGACCGGGTGGCCCTCTTAAAGCTGATCCCGTCCATGGACTCCTCCATTCTGGACTACATGGGAGAGCACTACGATGCCGTTGTCATCGAATCCTTTGGCGTCGGCGGCCTTCCCTCCTATGAATCCGGCGATTTCTACCACTCCATCGAGAAAATGACCCAGGCCGGAAAGATCGTGGTCATGACCACCCAGGTGACCCAGGAGGGCAGCAACATGTCCGTTTATGAGGTGGGCCAGAAGATCAAAAACGCCTTCGGCCTCATCGAATCCTACGATATGACCCTGGAGGCCACCGTCACCAAGCTCATGTGGATCCTGGGCCAGACCAGAGAGCCGGAGCAGGTGAAGAAGCTGTTCTACCAGACCGTCGGCCACGATATTTTATGGAAGGCCGTGACCAAATAACCTTATACCAGAATCATCCGCAGACCCCGGCCAGAAATGACCGGGTCTCTTCTTTTTCCGGACATGTGAACAGCTTCCCCGCCTCCCCGTATTCCACAAGACGCCCCTCAAAGAAAAAGGCCGCGTCATCGGCAATCCGCCTGGCCTGGGCGATGTTGTGGGTGACGATGACGATGGTGTAGCGTTCCTTCAGCCCCAGGAGAGTCTCCTCCACCACCGCCGACGCCTTCACATCCAGAGCAGAGCAGGGCTCGTCCAGAAGCAGCACCTCCGGCTCCGCCGTCAGGGCCCTGGCAATGCAGAGCCTCTGCTTCTGTCCCCCGGAAAGCTTAAGAGCGCTTTTGGAAAGCACGTCCTTCACCTCCTCATAAAGCCCCGCCAGCATCAGCTTTTCCCTTACGATCTCCTCCAGACGTTCTTTATTCCGGATCCCGTAATATCTGGGGGCATAGGTCATGTTTTTATAAATAGAAAACGGAAACGGCTGGGGCGTCTGGAACACCAGCCCCACCTTCCGGCGAAGCTCCTCCCGGTCCATGGTACGGATATCCCGGCCCAGCAGGCAGATCTCTCCCCGCACCTCCGCCTCCGACTCTTCCCATAAAAGACCGTTGAGAGCCCGCAAAAATGTGGTCTTTCCGCTTCCCGACGGTCCCATGACCGCCAGGATCCGCCCGGGACGGACCCCCATGGTCACCTCCTTTAATACGGGATGCTCCCCGTAAAAGGCACTGACATCTTTCAGCGTCAGGATCTCTTCCATCTATTCTGACTCCTCCTTGCATAAGCTGTGGCCAGCAGGCTGCTCAAAAGTATCATGGCCATCATCACAAAGGCTGTTCCGTAGGCCGTATCCATGGACGTAGCCCCCTGGGCCACCAGAAGATACAGATGCAGAGGCAGGGCCATGGCCGGAGAAAAGATACTGTCCGGCACTGCCGCATAAGCCACAGCTCCCGTAAAGATCATAGGCGCCGCAGCTCCCATGGCGTAGCAGCCGCCCAGGATGATCCCGGACACCAGTTCTCCCCGGCACGCCGGCAGTACGATCCGCGTGATCGTATAGAGCTTTGAGCAGCCCAGGCTGTAAGAGGACCGGACCAGTTCCTCCGGCACCTCCCGGAACGCCTTTTCCGCCCGCACCTCAATAAAGGGCAGGATCATCACCGCCAAGGCTGCCCCGGCGGAAAAAATGCACCGGCCCAGGTTCAGATCCCGTACCAGAAAGCTGTATGCAAACAGCCCCAGAACAATGGACGGGATTCCGGACATACACTGGATCACCAGACGTACTGCCTGGTAGAGCCTCTGGCTTTTGCAGTAAAACACCAGGTAGAGGGCGCAGGCTGCCGCCGGAACAGAGGCGAGGACCATGGCCGTTCCGGTAAACCAAAGGCTCCCCGCAATGGCCGGCCAGATCCCTCCCTCTTCTCCCAGCACCAGTCCCCTGGGAGCCTCCGTGAGAAATTCCACGCTGATGGTCCCGGCTCCCTGGTAAAAAACGTATCCAAAAAGGAACAGGACCACCGCGCAGACCGCGCTGATGCCCACATACGCCCATATTTTCACTGCCATTCCGATCCATCTCATAATGTCTCCCCCTCCATCCGGCTGCGGATCAGGCCAATGAGTCCGTTGATGAGGAACAAAAGAATCATGAGCACCATCCCCGCAGCATAAAGCGCATGATAATGGGTGCTCCCGTAAACGGCTGTCCCCATTTCCAGAGCGATCACCGAGGCAATGCTCTCGCTTTTTCCCAGAAGCTGCGGAAACAGATTGGCGTTTCCCATGACCATCATCACCGCCATGGTCTCCCCCATGGCCCGGCCGATGGCCAGGATCATGGAAAGGAGGATATTCCTTCCCGACGCCGGAAGGACCACCGTAGCGGCCGCATACCACCTGGAAACGCCCAGGGCACAGGCCGCCAGCTCATATTTCTCTTTTTCCTTCAGCATGGTCTCGCAGCAGGAGGATACCAGAAACGGCAGGAGCATCACCGCCAGCAGGATACCCGCCGCCAAAACGCAGGAGCCGGTGGGCACCCCTGCCTTTAAAAACAGCTTCACAAGCACCTGCAGTCCAATGAACCCGTAAACCACCGACGGGATCCCGGCCAGGAGATCCACAAAGGGATACAGAATGCCCCGCATCCGTTCCGTGGCCACAAATGCCAGAAAGACCGCCGCCCCCAGCCCAACTCCCAGGGCCAGCGCCAGGGCAGTAAAGGAGACCGCGATCGTAGCGGCAATGAAGTTGAAGATCCCAAACGAAACCGTCCCCGTATAGTCCACAGGCATCCACCTGCTTCCAAACAGAAAGTCCAGGACGCTTACCTCCGAAAACAGGGGCAGGGCTTCCCGGACGATAAAATAGATGACAAATCCCAGTACCAGAACGGAAATGGCCGTCATCCCGCAGATAAAAAACCCAAAGATCCTATCCAGCTTTTTTCTCATCGCATTTCTCCATCAACAGGCTGGCCCCCAAAGGGCCTCCGTCCCTTACATACAGCGGCTGGGGGAGACGGAGCCGCCGGCATTCCCGGTCCCCCGCCATTCCCCCAGCTGTAAGCCTGTTGGATTTTTCCGATCGTATGGTCCTATTCTCCCACCGTAAAGGCCGGAATATATCCGTTGGCCTCTGTTACATCGTAGCCGGTCTGGGAGAAAATATAGTCGATGAACGCCTGCTCAGAGGGGCTGACCGCATCGCCGGTCACGAACATAACGGGACGCTGGATCTTGTAGGTATCTCCAACGATATTCTCCACTGTGGGCTCCACGCCGTCTACCTTCATGGCCTGAAGGACCTGTTTTTCAGCATTTGCCTTATTGTAGGCGCCGAAGCCTGCGTATCCGATCCCCCACGGATCGTTGGCAATGTTGGTGGCCAGCTCTGTCATGGACGCAGACTGGGTCGCAGATGCAGTCACCTCGCTGTCTCCCATGACCGATTTCTGGAAGACCTCATATGCTCCGCCGGACAGGTCGCGGATGTATACGTTAATGGTCTCGGCCGGAAGGGATGCGTCCACCTGATCCCAGGTGGTGATCTCTCCTGCGAAGATCTGGCGGATCAGATCTGTGGCCAGATCGTCTGTTACGCCGCAGATGGGGTTTTCCGCATTGACGGAAACCGTCAGGGCATCCCTGGCAACGATAAAGGACTGGTAATCGGCCCCAAGCTCCTCCACCTCTTTGTCCTTCATGGCTCTCGCCACCATACCGAAATCTGCGGTCTTGTCAATGGCCGCGCTGACTCCCACGCCGGATCCGCCCGGAGCCACATAAATGGAGATATTCTCTGCCGGGAACGACGGATCCACCTTATCCCAGGTCACATATTCCTCTGTAAAAGAAGAAGCCAGAGAGGACATGATCGGGTAAAGGGATGTGGAGCCGCAGAACAGTACGGAGGCCTGGAATTTTTCCTCCTCCTTCTCTGCTGCCGTGGTCTCCTCTGCCTTTGTTTCCTCCGCTGTGGTCTCGGCTGCCTTCGTCTCAGCCGCCGTGGTCTCGGCCTTCCCGCCGTTTCCTCCGCACGCCGTCAGCATTCCCATGGATACGGACACCGCCAGGATTTTTGCAAGATTCTTTTTCATTCTCATTTCCTCCTTAGATATGATCGAGCCAAAGTCTCAAATATAATAAGTATAGACCTGCCATCCGCAAAAATCTAATTGAATTTTTCTATATGGACTCTGGAGATCCATAAAAAAATCTATCCCGGGTTTTCTGGCATCCCCGGGGCCGCCATGGTATAATAAGGGCGCTTCAAACTACACCCAGGGAGGACCATTATGAACATTCAGATTCCAGGCTTCAAAAGCCTAGACCTTTCTTTTCTCGTTTTGGATTATAACGGCACCATCGCCGTGGACGGCCGGATCCCCCAGGAAGTCAGGGAGGCGCTGATCCGTCTCTCAGAGGATTTCCAGATCCACGTCCTCACCGCAGATACCCATGGAACCGCCAGGGCCATGTGCCAGGGCCTTCCTCTGACCATCCAGACCTTTCCGGCCGGATCCGCCATGGATTTCAAGCTGGCCATCGTCCGTTCCCTGGGGGCGGACCGCTGCGTGTCCATCGGCAACGGCCGCAACGACTGCCTTATGTGCAAAGAAAGCGCCCTCTCCATCTCCGTTATCGGAGCAGAAGGCGCTTACTCAAAGCTCTTAAGCTGTACGGACCTGTGCACCACGTCCATCCTGGATGCCCTGGCGCTTCTGGAAAAACCAAAACGGCTCATCGCAGATCTGAGGGGCTGAGGTCATACCCGGCTCCTCCCGGAAGCCGCCAAAGGCGTTTTCTGCAATAAAAAAATGCATCTGATAGGAATCGAACCTACGCACACGGCTCCGGAGGCCATTGCTCTATCCACTGAGCTACAGATGCATCTTTTATATAATACAACACTTTTTTAAAACTTGCAAGAGGTTCTTGCAAATTTTTTATTTTTTTATGAGTTCCCGCTTCCGTCCCCTGCTCCCGGACACCGGTATCTGGGTTTTCCCACACTGATCCTTCCATATTCGATGGCCTCTTCCGGGCACCGGCAGATGCAGGCCATACAATGGGTACAGTCTGATCCCCACACGGGACTGCCGCCCTCCAGCCGGATATTGGACATGGGACAGAGCTTCACACAGGCCCCGCAGCCCGTACAGCTCTCCGTGGTCCTGAATTTTCCGGCACGGACCAACAGCTTATAAAAGACCGGGTTCACCACCGTGCTTAAAAACCGGTCCGCAGGCGTGATCTCTGTCTCCGGAAGCCGGGTCCCTTTTCCGATCCGCTCTGCGATCCCGTCCGCCTGGGGAACGGCCCTTTCGATGATCCGCTCCGCCTCTGCCCTGTCCGGCACCGGAAACATGGCCACATAATTTTCCGGCATCACCACTTTTCCGCAGCCCATATATTCCATGCCCTTTTTCTCACAGAGCCGTCTTGCGTATCCTCCTGCATTTCCGATCCCGTCTCCGCAGGTCATGACAAAATACAGCTTCCTGCTTCCCGAAAGCCGCGTCCGTCTCAGCCAGCTCCCCAGCACATGGGGGATCTGCCAGCCATAGGTGGGGCAGACCACCACAAACGGCCGTCTGGAGCTGAGTTTTCCGTAATCGTGTTCCCGGATCATGGGAAATACGTCCACCGCCGTATCTCCCGTTTTTTCTGCGATCCGTTTTGCAATAAAGGCGCTGTTTCCCGTTCCTGTAAAATATAAGATCATATTCCTTCCTCCATGGATTTGATTATACTTCCAATTTTGAAAAATTACCAGTTTTTCCTGTATGTGTTGTTAAATTTTTGATTCCTATTTATTTTTCGCGAAAAATGTATTAAAATACAGTGAAAATGGGAACTATAATGAATTTAAATAAAATGAGCTATATTGTACAATAGATTTGAGGTGACTAGCTATGCAGGAATTTTCCCAGCCCCTGGGCGATGCAGTAAAAAAAGCACGCGGTGAACTGGGGCTCACACAAAACCAGGTTGCAGACCAGATCGACGTCGATGTACGCACAGTGATGAATATTGAAAATTATAAGGGGAACCCCAAAATGGAAATCTTATTCCCCCTGATTCGTGCGCTCAAAATAGATTCCAGAGAAATTTTCCATCCGGAGGTCCATCTGGATAATCCGGCGGTCAGCAAGCTGCATCTTCTGATCGAACAATGCAGCGAGGATGAGGCCGCCGCCCTGATCCCTATTATAGAATCCATTCTGTCTGCCCTCCGGGCCGGCCATTCTTCCCGATCCGGCCGTTTATAGCACGCCGGAAGCCGTTTCCGTCCAATACCGGGCACTTCTGACGGCAGCGTATCTTTTTGCTCTTTTCATATGTATTACAATTCACCCTTGATTTGAAAACAAGCCTGTACTATAATGAAGGCACCTGATGTACGCCGTTGTACCGCAGGCATCCGCCTGCGCAGGGGCGCGGTCAGGTCCTACATTCAAAAAGCCCGCCCTCCTGCACCGGAGAACGGGCCAGATCCCACTCTGTATCCCAGATCCTGTCCGGGGGCTGTGACCAGAGGCTTCCGGATCTTCAGAATCCGCACAGTATGATCACTTCTGAATCCCAATAAGACCCGGGATCCGGAGTGGGATCCTTTTATCTTCTCTTCTATTTGATCGTAATTCTTCCCTGTCCCCGCGGATCCTTATATTCTTCTCCCACGGAGCCTCCCAGATATTCGCTGATATAGGATGTGATGGTATCCACATCCACCATAGTCTCATCCTTTAAAATGGGGCAGCCCATGAGCATGGACATTCCGTCTCCGCCGGACTTCAGCCAGTAATTATGGGAAGCCAGGGTATAGGTCCGGTTCACATCCAGAGGCTCTTCTCCCACATAGATATCCCGTACCCGGTACTCGCCGTCCACAGACACAAAGTTCCGCTTTTCATCCAGGACCACGCTGGAAGGCACGGAGGAGTCCACGGTGTATGTAAGTCCGGAAATATGGATAAAGCCGCCGCTTTCTTCCGGATAATTCTTCACTCCCATCTCCAGGGCGTCCTTGATCTTCTGGCCGGAGATCTCCACCATGCAGATCATATTTCCATAGGGGAATACGTTCAGGGCATCCTCATAGGTAATATCCCCGGCTTCGATCCCGGCACGGATTCCTCCGCCGTTCATAAAGCCGATGTCTGCGCCCATCATATAACGGCTGGCGTCGGCACAGAGATCGCCCAGGTTGGTCTCCGCATTCCGGACCGCCCGCAGTCCTGTTTCCGGATCCTTATCCATCAGATCCACGTCCGTATGGCCCAGAACAGCCTTCAGGGATTCCTCATACTGGGACTTGATCCCGTTGATAAACGCCTCCATCTCTGCATCCTTCGCCGGGTTCCCCTCTGCGTCCGTCACGGCACTCACATGGGAGGCCTGGATCTGTCCGTCGGTGGTGATGGTCAGCTTTCCGATATTTGCGAACTTGGTGCCGGTCTGGGTCAATACCACCATCTCTCCGTTCTCATTGGGAACCTGTTCCACACAGACCTCATGGGAATGGCCGTCGATGGCAGCATCGATGCCGGTGGTATTGGCGATCACGCTTTTGGAGCTCCATCGCTCCGTGGTCCCGTTATCGCCCAGATGGCCCACCAGGATCACATAGTCGGCGCCTTCACCCCTGGCCTGATCCACAGCGCTCTGCACCTGGTCGTACAGGGCCTCACCCGTTTCGTCCTCACTGAAGCCGAAGCGGTATCTTCCAAACTGGTCCTGGAAGTAGGCCGGCGTGGACTTGGTGATGCTCTCCGGCGTGGCAGCGCCCACAAAGGCCACCTGGATATCGTCGTACTCCATGATCCTGTAAGGCGCAAACACCGTGGTCTTTGACGGAAGGTTTACAAAGTTGCAGGCAGAATAGCCGCAGTCCAGTCTGGCGGAAAGCCCCAGGAGCTTTTCCATCCCGTAATCAAATTCATGGTTTCCGGGAACGGCAAAATCGTATCCGGCCTTATTCATGATCTGAACCAGGTATTCGCCCTCGGAAAGAGTCCCCACCGGCGCGCCCTGGATGGCGTCTCCGGCATCCACCAGCGTCACATACGGAGTCTCCTTCTTCATCTGGTTCTCATACCAGACAAGTCCGGCATAGCCCATATTTTCCTCGATTCCGCAGTGGGTATCGTTGGTGTGAAGGATCACCACATCATGATCCAGGGCAAAGGCCGTCTGGCATGTGAGGGCCGCCATAAAAGCGGCTGCTGAGAGAGTCAGAATCTGCTTTTTCATTTCACAACCTCCTTAAAATATATAGTTTTCCCCATAAAAAACAAAAGAAGTCCCATGAACCTTCCACGGGACTCCTGTTTTCAATGTTCTTTTTTCCTTTCCGAAGCTTAAGCTCTGGACAGATACTCGCCTGTACGGGTATCGATCTTTACGCGGTCGCCAGTGCTCACGAATAACGGAACGTTGATCTGTGCGCCAGTCTCAACGGTTGCCGGCTTTGTAGCGCCAGTTGCTGTATCGCCCTTGAAGCCCGGCTCTGTATCGGTGATCTCCAGCTCAACGAATAAGGGAGCCTCTACGGAGAATACGCTGCCGTTGTAGGAACATACCTTAACGATCTCGTTTTCCTTTACGAACTTTAAGGCATCGCCAACGATATCCTTATTTAAGGCAACCTGCTCGTAGGTGTTGTTGTCCATGAAGTTGTAAAGATCGCCGTCTGCATATAAATACTGCATGTCCACGCGGTCGATCCTTGCTGCCGGAAATTTCTCAGTGGGACGGAAGGTTCTCTCAACTACACCGCCGTTGATAACGTTCTTTAATTTAGTTCTAACGAAAGCGGCGCCCTTGCCCGGCTTTACGTGCTGGAATTCCATGATCTGTACTACCTGACCGTCAATCTCAAGTGTCACGCCATTTCTAAAATCGCCTGCTGATACCATAAATGATATTCCTCCTTAAAATCTGATTCTCTCATTTCACGCTTATGGCTGATTCTATCCTATTTTATACTATAATGCCTATGTTTTCAACTATTTTTTACAAAAATCAGGCAGCGGTTCAGAAAACCCGTTTTCATACGCATTTTCTGCCCGGATCTCCACCGGCCAGACGCCAGGCCCTTCTTGTCCGCTGCATGCGGGCAGAAGGAGACGCGGATGAGCGGCTGCAAGGTCACGGAGCCGGCCGCCGTCTTTTTTTCTCATAGGCCCGCAGCACCACTGCCTCCAGATATCGTTTGAAAACGATCTGGATCTCCTCATGGGGATCCATGGGCTTTGTGAGGATGCTGTAAAGGCCCGTTCTTCTGGCCCCCCATACGTCGGTAAAAAGCTGGTCCCCGACAAAGAGCGTATTCTCACGCTCCGTTCCCATGACCTCCATGGCCTGTCCGTAGCCCTTTACCGACGGTTTTCCAGCCTTAAATATATAAGGACTTTTTACCTGGCCGGCAAAGGGAGCCACCCGCGGCTCCTTATTATTGGAAAGGATGCAGGTGGAAAAGCCCATGGCCCGCAGACGCTCAAACAGGCCGATGGAACGGGCATCCGCCGGAGCACCGTGGGGAACCAGGGTGTTGTCCACATCAAAGATGATCCCGCGGTACCCTCTCTGGTACAGTTCCTCATACGGGATCCCATAGGCGCTGTCCACATATTCATCTGGGAAAAAACTCTCTAACATACGCGCCTCTACTTATTATTGAGGAACTTGGCCAGCTCCTCCATGAACGCGTTCACGTCCTTGAACTCTCTGTAAACGGAGGCAAACCGCACATAAGCCACCTCGTCCACGTCCTTCAGCTTCTTCATCACCAGCTCCCCGATCAAAGACGCCGGGATCTCCCGTTCTCCCATGTTGAAGATCTGGTTTTCGATCTCGTCGATCACCGCGCTGATCTCCTGGGAGGAAACCGGCCGCTTATGGCAGGAAAGGAGGATCCCCTTCTCCAGCTTGGAACGGTCATAGGTTTCTCTGGAATCGTCTTTTTTTATGACCATCAGCGGCATCGTCTCCAGCTTTTCATATGTGGTGAACCGCCGGCCGCACTGCTCGCACTGTCTTCTCCGCCTGATGGAGCTGTTGTCGTCCGCCGGCCTGGAGTCGATGACCTTCGTATCCGACGCATTGCAGAATGGGCATTTCATTTTCTTTTCCTCACTTCCTTTATTTCTGCGGCCTGGACGATTCTTCCCGGAGCCGTACCAGGACAATATCATCCCCCGTCTGGCACACGTCCTCAAAGGGGATCACAAATTCCTTTTCCCGGCCCAGAAAGCCGCAGACACAGCCAGGTCCCGGGACGATCAGGGCTTTGATCTGGCCCGTACACGGATCAAATTCCAGATCTCCGATAAATCCCAGACGCCTGCAGTCGCAGACGTTGATGACCTCCTTACGCTTTAGCTCGCTCATCCGCATAAGATTCCTCCGCCCATACGCTTCCGCTTATAAAAGCATATGCGCGGCGGCCTGTCCCTATTTCTTTTGTTTCAACGGCTATTCTTCGATCTTCAGACGGTTCTTAAAATAGCCCTCCGCACAGTAGATGGCTCCCACCGGATTATGGGCCAGGACCCGGTCCTTGACCACAAGTGTAGTAACCCTGGCCTCGGAATACTGGTAAAACAGAGAATCGTGGCCCACACAGAGCCCCAGGGCGATATTGAAATCCGTTTTCTGCTCATTTAAGAGCTTTGCCTTGAGAATGGGGTTGCACATGGCCTCATACTGCCCTGGCTTCAGCTTCTTTTCATCGGGGATCCCGGCCTCAGTCTTATCCATGCCGCCGGACTTGCAGACAGCCGATACCACCGTAAAGCCCTCATTCCTAAAGAGATCCGCCACGATCCTGGCCTCCTTGGAAAAGCCGATGCAGAAGCCCAGGCCGATCTTTTTGTATCCCATCCGTTTACAGAATACCATCGTTTCCTTCAGCCTTGGCCACTGGCAGTAGCCGTCGTGCTCGATCTCTGAGGAGGTCACAAAAAATTTCTGCACCTCCGGTTTCTGATACTCTGCCTTTGCCTCGGCCACCAAAGCCTCCTGCCGCATGGGGCAGTTCTTCGGCATATCCTTATGGTCCGGATCCTTGCACGCATGGACCGTGCAGCTTGCACATGTGTACATCTTATCCTCTCCTTTTTCTCATCTGATCCCATTTTAACGCTTCCGTATGCTGTCCTTTAAGATCCTTCTGGCGTTGCCTCCCAGGATCGCCGCCTTTTCCTCCGGAGAAAATCCCGTTTCCTCTATCAGGCGGATCGCCGCCTTCTGGCTTCCATATGGAAAGTCGCTTCCAAACACCACCCGCTCCGGTCCGAAGGCGCCGGCGATCCGCTCGAACTCGTCCTTATCCTGGAATTCTGCGCTCATTGCCGTATCGATATACACGTTCTCCGGCATATGATACAGCCGGTCCTCCCCGGTCCGGTCCATGGACAGGCCTCCCATATGGGCCAGGATCACCGGTACGTCCGGAAGAAGACGGATGATCCACTCTGCGGTTGCCGGGTGCAGATCGTAGGGGCTGGGAACCTTGGCGCAGCCGCAGTGGATCAGCACAGGCAGTCCCAGGTGATTGATCCGTCCCCACATTTCCCTGTATTTTCCGTCCTCCAGATGCACCCTCTGGAACGGGGGATGAAACTTGACCCCGGCCATATGCAGATCCTTTAATTTCTCGATCTCCTCCAGTACATGAGGACAGTCCGGGTGGAGGCCTCCAAAGGAAATGAGATTGGTTCTCACGATCTCCCGCGCAAACCGGTTCACGTCGGTCTGGGTCTCCGGCCTGGATACCACCGGCTGGACCACCGACAGGGAAATATCGGCTTCCTCCATACGCCTGAGGAGGTTTTCCCGGATGGGAAGGCTGTCGTAGGGATCGCCCTCCCGCCTGACCACCTCCATGGCCCGTCTGGCCAGGGCCACCGGATAAATATGGGTATGGAAGTCTATGACCTGTGTTTCCATGGGGAACTGTCACCTGCTTTCAGAATTGTTCTCCCTTCATCTTACCATTATTCACCAGGAAATTCAATTCGTTTTGCAAAAACCGGCCGGTTCCGGGGAAGTTCCTGCCGTTCCCGGCCCACAGCAGCAAAAAAGGACCGCCGCAAAAGAAACGCTCAAAGAATCCGCTTCTTTTGCAGCAGCCCCAGCTTCCCGCCTTATCCCGGGTTTATGGCGTACCTTCGGAGACTCCTCCTAGTACAGCTTTGCACCTGCCGGGATCGCATCGTCCAGCATCAGCAGGTTCAGTCCTTCCCGTCCGTCGTACTCATATACGGCAGAGATCAGCATACCCTCGGAAGGAATGCCCATCATTTTTCTTGCAGGCAGGTTGGTGATGGCCACACAGGTCTTTCCAACCAGCTCCTCCGGCTCATAGTAATCATGGATCCCGCTTAAGATGGTGCGCTTCCGGTCCGTTCCGTCGTTTAAGATGAACTTAAGCAGCTTCTTGGACTTGGGAACCGCCTCGCACTCCTCGATCTTCACCACACGGAAATCGGATTTGGCAAAGGTATCGAAATCCACCAGATCCTCGAACAGCGGCTCGATCTTGACCTTGGAGAAGTCCACCGGCTCTGCCTTTGCTGCCGGCGCAGTCTCCAGCTGCTGTGCAAGGACTCCGGAGGCCTGATCCAGGGCAGCTTCTAAGGAAACCGCCTTCTTCTCTTCCTTCTTTCCGGCGTCCAGACTCTTCATGGTGGGGAAGAGCAGCACATCGCGGATCGCGGCAGAATCGGTCAGCAGCATGCACATACGGTCGATTCCGAAGCCGATGCCGCCTGTGGGAGGCATACCGATCTCCAGGGCGTTTAAGAAATCCTCGTCTGTGTGGTTGGCTTCCTCGTCTCCCTGGGCCAGCAGCTCCTCCTGGACCTTAAAGCGCTCTCTCTGGTCGATGGGATCGTTGAGCTCGGAATACGCGTTGGCCATCTCCCAGCCGTTCATAAAGAACTCAAACCGCTCGGTATACTCCGGATTCTCCGGCTTCTTCTTCGTAAGGGGAGAGATTTCCACCGGATGGTCCATAATAAAGGTGGGCTGTACCAGGTGCTCCTCTACAAACTCCTCGAAGAACAGGTTTAAGATATCGCCCTTTTTGTGACGGGCCTCCACCTCAATGTTGTGCTCCTTGGCCGCAGCCTTGGCCTCTGCCAGGGTATGGATCTCGTCAAAGTCCACGCCGGAATACTTCTTAACGGCCTCCACCATGGTCATCCGTGCAAAGGGCTGGCCCAGATCCATTTCGATTCCATTATAAACGATCTTTGTGGTTCCCAGAACCTCCTGGGCCACAAAGCGGTACAGATTCTCCGTCAGGTCCATCATGCCGTGGTAATCGGTGTATGCCTGGTAAAGCTCCATTAAGGTAAATTCCGGATTGTGTCTCGTATCCAGTCCCTCGTTCCGGAATACACGGCCGATCTCATACACACGCTCCATGCCGCCCACGATCAGTCTCTTTAAGTAAAGCTCCAGGGAAATGCGGAGCTTCAGATCCTCGTCCAGTGCGTTGAAATGGGTCTCAAAGGGTCTTGCGGCAGCTCCTCCGGCGTTGGATACCAGCATGGGGGTCTCCACCTCCATAAAGCCCTCGCCGGCCAGATATTTACGGATGGCAGCCAGGATCCTGGAGCGCTTGATAAAGGTATCCTTTACGTCCTCGTTCATGATCAGGTCCACATATCTCTGACGGTAACGGATATCCGTATTGGTCAGCCCGTGGAACTTCTCCGGAAGGATCTGGAGGCTCTTGGAAAGCAGGGTCACGGAATGGGCATGGATCGAGATCTCTCCCATCTTTGTGGTAAATACAAAGCCCTTGATTCCCACGATATCGCCGATATCCATTTTCTTGAAATCCTTATAGGTGTCCTCGCCCAGGTCGTCCCGGCACACATAGCACTGGATATTTCCCTTCAGGTCCTGGACGTTGCAGAAGGAGGCCTTTCCCATCACGCGCTTGCTCATCATACGTCCGGCGATGGAAACCTCTTTTCCCTCATACTCTGCATACTGCTCTTTTACGTCTGTGCTGTGCACAGTCACGTCATATTTTGTGATCTGGAACGGGTCCTTTCCGTTTGCCTGAAGCTCTGCTAACTTTTCACGGCGCACCTTAAGAAGCTGGTTTATATCCTGCTCCTGGCCGTTTCCCTTCTTCTGGTTTCCCTGCTCTGCCACTGCTCTTCTCTCCTTTTAGTAATTAATCCACTCTCTTGATATCCAATACCTTATACTGGAGCATTCCAGCCTGGGTCTCCACGTCCACCACATCGCCGACCTTTCTTCCGATCAGCGCATGGCCCACCGGAGATTCGTTGGAGATCTTATTCTGAAGGCTGTTGGCCTCGGTGGAGCCAACTAGCTTAAACTCCATCTCCTCCTCAAACTCCACATCATATACTTTGACAACACAGCCGATGCTGATCTTGTCAAGGTTTACTTCATCCTCAACAACGACTTCTGCATTCTTTAACAGCTTCTCCAGCTCGTCGATCCTGGCCTCGATGTCCCTCTGCTCGTCCTTGGCGGCGTCGTACTCGGCGTTCTCGGATAAGTCTCCCTGTTCTCTGGCCTCTTTGATCTTCTGGGCGATCTCACGACGGCGGTTTACTTTAAGATCCTGAAGCTCATCTTCATATTTTTTCAGTCCTGCATAAGTCAAAATGTGTTTCTTATCTGCCATGACGTCATACCTTCCTTTATATTCAGGGCAAACTGCCCCTTTATACTAACATCCAGTGTATTATAGCGTGAACCCCTTATATTGTCAAGAATCCGGCGGAGCGTTTTTCCCTGTTCCGCCCCGCCGGATCCCATCCAGTCCGCATTTCTTTTAGAATTTAAAGATGTTCAGCCCCGTATCCGGATCCTTTACCCGGTCCACAGTCCCGTCGATCACCGTGATGACCATTTCCAGGGTCGCTCCCACCGTTCCGGCGCTTAAATGGCCGCCGTATACGTTTCCGTTTTTATCTCCTGCCGCCGTA
>CAJMRM010000042.1 GCA_905215775.1 uncultured bacterium | reverse complement strand
AGTGTCAAATGCACTTATCTCCCGTTTTCTATGCCCCGGAACCGATCATGTAGCATACACGATGGTATGCACTATTATAATATACATCTTTAATTAAGTAATCCGTCACATCCAACTTAAAGAACTCTGTTTTATACGTATAATACCAATTTTCACCGGTACTTTAATTCACAAATATTTTCTTTACCGCAGGCTTCCATTTCATAGCAAATACTATATATAACGCTCATTCCTCTTTCTACCCTTTCCAGGGATCCCAGCGTTCTCCCCAGGCAGAATGCCCTGTAACAGACGGCTCCTATTGCACGGATGCAATACCGCTGACCCTTTTTCTGCTTTTGCAGTGCCGCCTGTCTGTCAGCCCCCATTTCATCTTTTATAAATTTTAATTTCAAAATCTCCTCTTTACCATAAAATCTGTTTCATGCAATTCCGACAAGTTTTATTATCTGCCTGCCATGACAGGCTGCAGCGCAGTCAGTATTTCCGGATTCTCAAAATAATCCTCCTGGATCAGTTCTGCCTGCTCACATGGAAAATTAGAAAAAAGCACCACTGTACAGTCATACCGCAGTAGCCGCGCCCTTCCTATACTTTGTTCCAGTTCTTTTCTGATAAAATAAAACTGGAGTTTCCTCAGTTCTTCATTTTCGTAGGTCATAATGCTGAACTCATATCCGGCATACTGTACTTTTCTTACTGCCAGAGTATCCCGGCTGACAGGTATATCCAGATATACACCGGCCATTCTGTAAACAGCCTCATCCTGGTGCGGCGTACCGATCAGGACCATATTCTGACCTTTTAAGGAGTCTACTCCTTCCGTATTTCCATAATGAAGATTCAATCCGCTTAATTCCTTTTCATATTTCAAAAATGTGATAACATTCCGTTTTTCACCTCCAAACAATCTCTGGATCTCCCTGATCTGATCCATATGATCCTGGATATACTGTCTGCTCATGGAATGTGCCGTCAGCTGTTTTAGTCTGCCGGTATACCGTGCCCTCCGATACGGAAAATCCTTTACATACCAGCCTGGAAAGTATTTCTGGTACAGCTCTGGCTCCAGAGTGGCGGAAAGAACAATATATTTCCCCTTTTGCAGCATGGTTGGACAAAAATACCGGATACGGCCGTTTTCCTTTATATAAGAACCGGCACAGGATAATTCATTGACATTACTGGATATAACCAGCGCCTCCAGTACCTCCTCCGGTATATATCCCGTTTCCATATCACTGACAAACTTGCGGCAGTCTTTTTCTGGTGCAGCCAGGATCTCCTCAATACGGCTCTTAAGCAGCCTGGGACATTTTCCGGAGTCCCTGGCCTTTATAAGATCTTCTGACCATGTCTCTCTCATATTTTTAAAGAATGTGGAGAGAATGTCCTCATCTATGATAACTGTAAATTCCTGCAGCATTTCCCTGGACAGCGTAACCAGCCTTGCATGGGTCGTAATGACAACCCGTGACGCCTGGATCCGCTCCTCTCCCGACAGATATCGTCTGCATACCTCTGCTGTACGGATCGACAGCGCGTCCTGGGAGTCCTCGTGTTCCCTAATATAAAGCCGCAGTTCCTTTGCCACCTTTCTGCCAAGGCCAAGATCATATAACTTCCTGATCCTTTTTTCCAGCTCCTCTGGAAGCTCCGCCTCATCTAAAGAAACCGTCACTTCCGCATGGACTCCCCTTGCTTCAAGACGGTTTCTGATCTCCTGTTTCAGACAGTTTGTAGGAACAGCAATCATATATTTTCTTCCTGAATCATTCCGGATAAGCTCACAGTAGCTCTCTGTTTTTCCGATCGCAGTCTGGGCCGGTATTATATAAATTCCAGATTGTTCTTCCTCTGCCGCTTCCCTCAAACAGCTTCCGATATACTGGTATACGTCTTCTGCCGGTTCATAAAACAGTTCCGGGCCGATCCACCGGATCCGGCTCCGTTCACTGACTGTCAGTACCATATTCTCCTTGTGGTGGCATTCCTCACAGTAGATACAGTTTCCCTGGCAGGACTGAGGCCTGTATCCATGCTCTTTTATATACTTTGCGTAAAAACGCCATTTTTTCCTATCATAATTCTTTTTGCTGATCTCTGCAAAAAACAACCGCCTCCCACCCTCTATCCATAGGAGATTGGAAAGCAGTAAAAAACGTTCATTATGATGAATGTGGTCCTTTGTAAGAAAGTCCACATAAAGCCGGCACTTTTTAAGTCCTGGCTTCTGGATACGGATCATCCTCCGCGGCTCTCTTTCTTTTCTGTTTTCGCGTACATCTCCCTGGTAACTGTTGCGTATGATATATTCTGGGCAATCGGAAGGAAAAACCGTTTCTGACCCATATATATAAGGGTCAGTTCCGGATTTTTCTTCCATTTTACCATCTTTATGTACGCGGCTGATGCGCAGGATCTCCCCGACACACGCGATCTGATTCCTTTTGGCAAATCGCCGAATCGCCCTGCTGTAATTTTTCTCATCCTTTACAAACAGCTTTCTCTGAAAACTCTCTGCCAGCTTCAAAAT
Source organism: uncultured bacterium (assembly GCA_905215775.1). Taxonomy (GTDB): domain Bacteria; phylum Bacillota; class Clostridia; order Lachnospirales; family Lachnospiraceae; genus Alitiscatomonas. Next base: position 27,657 of record CAJMRM010000042.1, on the reverse strand, counting down.
ATTGATCGTCTGCCCGCTTACCGGACCGGCCAGCCGTTTTCCTCCAAAGAACATCCTTGAAACATCTTTGCAAGACCGGTCCGCATCCTCAAAAATCCCGAGAAGCATCTGTATGATCAGCTCCGCCGCCCTCCGGTCCGTCACCCGGACATCGTTTACAAATACAACCCGGAACCTGGGGCTGACCTGTGTGGAGCTGAACGTATGGTAGGCAAACGCCGCCGGGATCCCGTAGTCTTTGTAAATCCGGACGATCTTCTCATAGCTGACACCATTATCAAAATCCAACGCAAACACCTGCATCTCCTTAAAATTCTCTGCCCTCCTTCTTCTCTTTGTAAAAACAGCCGGACAGAACGTATGGCCTTTTACTCCGACCAGTTCTGCCAGCTCATCTATCCCGCAGCATTTTATCTCTGCCGCAATACGGCTGCTTATTTTCGCTGTATGTTTTTCCGGTTTCTCATGAAATCCTTCTTTATCAAGGCTTACTCTGATCTGCATGCCTTTTTTTCTCCTGTGTAATGTATTTTTAAGCTCTGGTCTGCTTTTTTAAGCTTTTTTAGGCTTTAATTATTGTTATATCCAGAATAACAATATAATAAAGAAACCCTGGCATACATAAATCTTTTTGATGCCATTAATAAAAAATAAACTATATGGAGGTATTCATGATATGTTAGAACAGTACAATGACATCTTGAGCGTGGAAGAGCTGTGCGAGCTTTTACACGTCGGACGGAATCGCGTTTACCAGTTATTACAGTCCGGGGAGCTGAAAGGCTTCCGGCTGGGAAAAACATGGAAGATTCCAAAAATTGCAGTAGAAGAGTATATCAGATCCAGCATAATATGACATGAGACAGAAGAACCTGGTCTTATACAGATGGCTCTGTGTATTATAAATGTCCATAAGGATCCGGACCAAAAACGAACTGGCCTATGACGATCTGTTTTATGAGTCCTGCAATACCGCAGACCGGGCTGCTGAAAGATGTTCTATAAAAACAGGATACGCAATCATATAGGTCCGTACACACATCTAAACACCTGGCTCCCATAAATGATCAGATATCCCAGACCCAGACGGGCCGCCAGAAATTCTCCGATGATCACTCCCACCAGACATAACCCCACGTTCACCTTCATATTACTGATGATCAGGGGAACCGAACCGGGAAGAAGGACCTTAAACAGAATCTCCCTTTTCCCGCCTCCCAGGGAGCGGATCAGCCGGGCCTGGTCCGGATCCATGGACATAAAGCCGTTGTGAAGCGTCAGAACAGAGCCGAATACGGCCACTGAAACGGCGGCTGTAACAATGGTCCTCATACTGCTCCCCAGCCATACAATGAGGATCGGGGCCAGAGCCGATTTGGGCAGGCTGTTCAGCATCACCAGATAGGGGTCCAGGATCTCTGCCAGGGTTTTGCTGGACCAGAGAGCCACGGCTCCGAGGATCCCCACAGCCGTTACAAAGAAAAAACTCACCAGAGTCTCCAGGATGGTGACTCCGGTGTGTAAAAAAATACTTCCATCCAGCACCATGGAGAAAAAGCAGCGGGCGATGCGGGAGGGAGAGCTGAAGATAAAAGCATTGATCACGCCGGTCCTGGCGCAGATCTCCCAGAGGACCAGGACCGAAAGAAACAGAAAGAGCCGGGCCAGGACCACTATCTGGCGGCGGCGCAGCTGCTTTGCCACAAATTCCTGCTGGGCCAGGGTTTCATGCGTTTTCATGAGACACCTCCAAATCACTGGGATCGTTCCTATTCTTTCAGAATCTTCCACACCTCGTTAAAATAAACGGAAAATTCCGGAAAATTTCTTCTTTTCAATGGGCTATCCGCCTCTTTGGGAAACGTAATAGAAATGGTATCTTTGATGCGGCCGGGACGGCGGGTCAGGATCAGGATCCGGTCGGCGGCGCTCACGGCCTCTGAAAGATCATGTGTAATGAGGACTGCCGTTTTTTTCCGGCTGCGGATGATGGTGCTGATATCGTCGCAGACTGTGAGCCTGGTCTGGTAATCCAGGGCGGAAAACGGTTCATCCAGCAGCAGCAGATCCGGCTCCAGGGCCAGGGTCCGTATGAGAGCTGCCCGCTGGCGCATGCCGCCGGAAAGCTCCGAGGGCCTGGCGTCTGCAAAGCTTCCGAGGCCGTAGGCTTTCAGAAGCTCTTCCACCTTTTTTTCATGGACTTTATCCATTTTTTTCTGGATCTCCAGCCCCAGACAGGCGTTGGAGCGGATCGTTCTCCACTCAAAAAGATGATCCTTCTGGAGCATGTAGCCGATCCGGGTATCTCCCCCGGAAACCGGCTGGCCATCCAGAAGGATCCTGCCGGAATCCGGCTTTAAAAGACCGCAGATCAGAGACAGGAGCGTGGATTTCCCGCATCCGGACGGTCCTACCACCGCCAGGAATTCTCCGGTCTGAACCTGAAAGGACAGGTCGGAAAGAGCCTCTGTCTCCCCCTCCATCGTATGGTAGGAATAGCATAAATGACTGACTTCCAGCTTGGGGATCATGGATCACCTCAAAACATCTTCTGTTTCTATCAGAATATGCCGGTGGTTCTCCCGGCGTGAATCCGGCGTGTCCGACAGGAAAAACCGGATTCCCCTGTCCTGGACCCATCGTATTTTTATTAGGTATTGTATCGAAGGCTCTGTATATTGTATAATATCCATCATGAGACAAGGCATAAAAGACAGATCCAGGCATATATAGAGCCATGCGGAAGAGAGAGGTGGTCTTATGACGGTTGCAGAAATATTACAGGAAATTGTGAAGATCGGACGCAGATACCAGGCCAGAGAGGTAGTCTTATTCGGTTCCAGGGCAAAGGGAACCGCCGCTGAACGAAGCGATATCGACATTGCGATCTCCGGATGCAAGGACTTCGACCGGTGCAGGGATGAGATCGACGACATTCCTACCCTGTATTCCATCGATGTTGTAAACATGGATACCTGTGCAAACGATCTGTTAATGGAGGATATCAGAAAATATGGAAGAAAGATTTTATAAGAGATATGAAAGCTTTAAACGTTCCCTGGATGCACTTGCAGAGGCAAGGCAGAGAGATATGAGCGATTCCTTTGTCCTCAGCGGCACAACGGCAAAATTCAGCATTACCATGGACCTGGCCTGGAAGGTGATGAAGGATATCATCGTAGGCTACTATGAGATCACAGACTTTGTGACAGGCTCCCCAAAAGAAGTGCTGAAAAAAGCCTTCCAGGCAAAGCTGATCAGCGACGACACATGGCTGGAAATGCTCCGGACCAGAAATGAACTGGCCCATGATTATGATGGAGCGATCATTAAAAGCGCCTGTATGACCATCATAGGAAAGTATCTGGATCTGTTTTATGATTTTCGTAATACCGTAGATGAGCTGCTGAAGAAATCTCTATGATCCGATGTTCTGGCCATAAAAAGCCAGATGCCCCGGCCCTGGATCGGCGGCCAGAAAACTCCCCGGTGGTCTTTCCCGCCGGGGAGAAGGCCAGTCTGATCCATCCCGGCCTACCTGCCTCCCTGGCGCGGTCCCTGGCAGGCCATCATGTACCTGTTATGGGCATCCTTCATACAGGCGATCAGAGGCTTCTGGGTCAGGGCAAAGTACCGGTCCTTTATCTCTCTCTCCAGAAGCTCCGTATCGGTCCTCAGATTTTTTCCCACAAACATGGACGCCACAAAATTTTTTGTAACTGAAAGGATCGTATTGCAGTCCACGTCCAGGATCCGTCCCGTATCCCGTTCCACCACCAGGCTGATGTAAAATTCCCCATGAAGATTGTAAATGGCGTCCTCCCGGCTGGGCTTCGCCTGCCCCACCACCAGGACCGTATTTTCTGCGTACACCTTCTGCTCCCCCTTTTCCTGTTTTCTTCCGCCTCCGGCCTTCTCCCCGGAACCGTCCCTCTTCCTTATTTTACTATAAACCGGCCGCGTTTGTAAATCCCGGAGGCCTTGACATTTCTCCCGTTATCGGCTAAGATGGGATTAACAGATAACGATTCTTTTATTTAAAGGGACTCCTGCCCGGATGCTCCCTCCTTAAGTAAGAGCCATGAATCTCAACGGGATACGTGGGTCTTTTTTTATTGCCCTCAAGGGCGCTCCTGCGTGTCCGCGAATTTTCCATGGAGGATCAAACAATGAATTTCTATCACCAGCTGGATACGATCATGAAGCAGGACATGGGCGGCCGGGGGCTCCTCACGTCTCTTCCGGAAAACCCTGTCAAAGAAGCGGCTGAATCCCTAAAGCATGCCGCCCGGGTCATCCTTTTAACGGGCTTTCCCGTCCGTATGGAGGACGGCGGCTGCATCGGAGAGACCGACGGTCCCTCCGGAACCGCCAACCTGGCCTTTGCCTTTACCCAGGCCGGAGCCCAGGTCCTGGTGGTCACGGACCGGGCCTCCTACCATCTCCTGGAGGAAGCCCTCTCCTACCGGGCTCCCGGGACGGCCCTTTCCATGATCCCGGAGAACGCCTCCGGAGACTTCATAAGAGATTGTATCCGCTCCTTCCGTCCCACCCATTTCATCAGCCTGGAACGGCCCGGAAAAGCCTCTGACGGCCACTACCACAACATGCGCGGCGAGACCATCGACGACATGATCACCGACTCCGCCCTGTTCCTGTCCGAGGCCCATGATTTCGGGGCAGAGACCATCTCCATCGGAGACGGAGGAAATGAAATGGGGATGGGCGCCTACCGGCGCGAGATCGAGGCCCATGTTCCCTGCGGAAAGCTGATCTGCGCCAGCGAGGCGGCGGATATCTCCCTGGCCAGCGGCGTTTCCAACTGGTGGGGCTGGGGGATCGCGGCTCTCCTTTCCCTCCAGGCCGGCCTGTACCTCCTTCCCACCGAAGCCCAGGAAGCGGAGCTGCTTCACCGGGTAGTGGAGGCCGGAGGCGTGGACGGCTGTACAAAGGAGCACACGGAGACCGTGGACCACTTATCCCTGGCAGTCCATCTTTCGGTCCTGCGCTCCGTTTCCCGGGCCCTGACGGCCCAGATGGAGGAAAATGGCCAGGCGTCCGTATTCTTCCGCTCCGTAAGCTCCCGGCCGGTGCAGGCGTAGTGCGCGGCCTTGGAAGCGCTGCCGCCTTCCCCGGATCTGTACCTGAAAAGGGCCGGACGGCCTGCTGCGGGATCTCTCCTGCGGCGGACCGTCCGGCCCTTTCTCTGTCTTTTTATCTTCCTATTCCGCTCCGGCGTTGATATAATTCACAAGGCCTCCGGCGGCAATGATCTTCTGCATAAACGGAGGGAACGCCTGTCCCTCGTAGGATTCGTTCTTTGTCCTGTTGCGGATGATCCCGCGGTCAAAATCCACCTCCACCTGGTCGCCGTCCCGGATGGCCGCAGCCGCCTCCGGGCACTCGATGATGGGAAGGCCGATGTTGATGGCGTTGCGGTAAAAGATCCTGGCAAAGGTCTCGGCAATGACGCAACTGACGCCGGCACACTTGATGGCCAGCGGCGCATGCTCCCTGGAGGAGCCGCAGCCGAAATTTTTCTCCGCCACGATGATATCCCCGGGCTGTACCTTATGAATAAACTCCTTATCGATGTCCTCCATACAGTGCTTCGCCAGCTCCTCTCCGGTGGTGGCGTTTAAATACCGGGCCGGGATGATCACATCCGTATCCACATTGTCTCCATACTTAAAAACTCTTCCTTCTGCCTGCATGCTGCATCCCTCCTATAAACCAAGCTCCCAGGGAGCGGAGATTTTTCCTGTCACTGCGCTGGCCGCCGCCACTGCGGGACCCGCCAGATACACCTCCGACTCCACATGGCCCATACGTCCCACAAAGTTCCGGTTGGTGGTGGACACGCACCGCTCTCCTGCCGCCAGAACGCCCATATAGCCGCCCAGGCAGGGACCGCAGGTAGGGGTGCTCACCACAGCGCCGGCCTCGATAAAGGTCTCTAAAAGGCCCTCCCGCATGGCCTGGAGGTAAATGGACTGGGTAGCCGGGATCACAATACAGCGGACATTCCTGGCCACCTTACGGCCCTTTAAGATCTCCGCCGCCTGACGGATATCCTGGATCCGGCCATTGGTGCAGGAACCGATGACCACCTGGTCGATCCTCACATCCTCAAAGGTTCCCACCTCCTTCGTGTTCTCCGGAAGATGGGGGAAAGCCACCGTGGGCTTTAAGGCAGACAGATCGATGGTGTAGACTGCGTCATAAACCGCGTCCTCGTCGGCCTCATATACGGTATAAGGCCGGTTTCCGTGCTCCCTGATATACTGGAGCGTCGCCTCATCCACCGGGAAGATCCCGTTCTTTCCTCCGGCCTCGATGGCCATGTTGCAGATGGTGAGCCGGTCGTCCATGGTCAGATGCTTCACACCATCCCCGGTGAACTCCATGGATTTATAGAGAGCGCCGTCCACTCCGATCATGCCGATGATATGGAGGATCACGTCTTTTCCGCTGACCCAGCGGGACGGCTTTCCCGTAAGGACAAATTTTAAGGCAGAGGGCACCTTAAACCAGGCCTTGCCTGTGACCATGCCTGCCGCCATGTCTGTGCTCCCCACCCCGGTGGAAAAAGCGCCCAGGGCGCCGTAGGTACACGTATGGGAGTCCGCGCCGATCACCGCGTCTCCGGCGGTCACCAGTCCCTTTTCCGGCAAAAGCGCATGCTCAATGCCCATGTCTCCCACGTCAAAGTAATTGGTGATGCCATGGTCATTGGCAAAATCCCGGCAGCATTTACAGTTTTCTGCCGATTTTATATCTTTATTGGGGATAAAATGGTCCATGACCAGGGCGATCTTTTCTTTATCGAATACGGTCTGGTCCTTCATTTTCTTCATTTCATTGATGGCCACGGGAGATGTGATATCATTTCCCAGCACCAGATCCAGCCCTGCCTCGATCAGCTGGCCTGCCTTTACCTCCGGAAGCCCCGCATGGGCGGCCAGGATTTTTTGTGTCATTGTCATTCCCATCTGGAATCTCTCCTCTCGTTTGGAACTGCCTGTTGACATTTTACCATGGGATTCTCTATAATAGAAATACATAATATGAATGTTAAATATGAAATGGAGTTATAAATATGGAACAGCATCTGTCTCAATACCGTATATTTTATGAGGTGGCCCGGTGCGGCAATATCTCCCGGGCAGCAAAAGAACTGTATATCAGCCAGCCGGCCATCAGCAAGGCCATCGGAAAGCTGGAGGAAAGCCTGGGGACCCGGCTGTTTCTGAGGAATTCCCGGGGCGTCCAGCTCACCCCCGAGGGAAGCGTGCTCTTCCAGCATGTGTCCGACGCCTTCGATTCCTTAAACCGCGGAGAAAAGGAGCTAAAGAGGATCCACGATTTCCATATCGGCCAGCTAAAAATCGGCGTCAGCAATACCCTGTGCAAATACGTCCTCTTACCTTATTTAAAGGGCTTTGTGGAAAAATATCCCCATGTGAACATCACCATCGAAAGCCAGTCCACGGCCCACACCCTGGAAATGCTGGAGGCCAGGAAGATCGACATCGGCCTGGTGGCGGAGCCCCGGGCCAGAAGAGGATTAAATTTCACCCCGGTCATGGAGATCCACGACGGCTTCGTCTGCACCCCTGCCTATATGGAAAACCTGACCCTGCGGGAGGGACCGTCCCCGGATATCTTTAAAACGGGAAATATCATGCTCCTGGACCGCAGCAACATGAGCCGGAAGCATCTGGACACCTACCTGTCCGACCGGGACATCGAGGTGAACCAGCTTCTGGAGGTCACCGACATGGCCCTTCTCATCGAATTTGCCCGCATCGGCCTGGGCATCGCCTGTGTGATCCTGGATTTCGTATCCGGCGATCTGAAAAACGGGACCCTCATGGAGGTCCCGCTGGAGTCGCCGATCCCCAGGCGGGTCATCGGCTTTGCCTGCCCGCCCCAGGACCAGTCCCAGACCCTAAGGGAGTTTCTGGCCTTCTGCTCTACTCCCCAGGCCTGATACCGGTGGCTTCATAAAATTTTTCCATGCTACCGTACTTAAAGACCATCTTAAGCTCGCTTCCGATGCTGTTCAGCATGGTCTCGTCCGGCACCTGGTCTTTGTGGTACCATCCGGCCTCTGAAAGCTCGTCCTCCTGGAGGCGGATGGTATCGTCTCCGTCCAGCTCTGCAAAAAATCCGATCATCTCCGTATCGGAAAAGGCCCAGGGCTGGCTCTTATAATAACGGATATTCTTCACCTTCAGCCCGACCTCCTCCATGACCTCCCGGCGCACCGTATCCTCGAAGGTCTCTCCGATCTCCACGAATCCGGCGATCAGTGCGTAGCCCCGGTACGGGTTGTTGCTGACTCTGTATCGGGAAAGGATGATCCGGTCTCCGTCTGTGATGGCCACGATCACCGCCGGGCAGATCTTGGGATATTCCGTCTGGCCGCAGAAGGGGCATACCACCGCCCGCTCCGTTTTGCTGTCCTCGGTCTCATGGCCGCAGCGGCCGCAGAACCTCCGGCTCTCCTTCCACCGGTGAAGCTGGGTAGCCGTGATCCCGGCAAAGGCCTGGTACATGGGAGTCATCTTCCGGAATACGGAGGTCGGACAGAATTCATAACCGTCCTCTTCTCCCTGGATCATCTCCCGCACATAATAATATCCGGTCCCGTCAATGGCAAACAGATAATAGGCCTTCATCTTCAGCCGCACCTTTTCCATGGGGAAATCAGAAAATCTGGGGATCTCATAATTTCCATCCTCCGTTTTTCTGAGGAGCGTTTTGTTGCTCTTCATATATAATACGTAATCCTCATCCCTGGCCTCCGGCTGTCGGAAGGACAGATCAAACTTATGTTCTCCAATATCCTGGATCATGGCAGTCTCTCCTTTTTATTCATCGTTATGCAGACCCGTCGGTCGTACACCTGCACTGAAAAATATCATACGCCATACGGCGGATTTTGTCAAATCCACAGGCCCCTGCGGTTGACTTATGGAGGAAGTTGCCGTATAATAATCCCCGGAAACGACCATACGAACAGGTCGTTTTTTTGTCTGGCTGTACCTCGGCTGTTTCCGGGATGCCTTTCATACAAATGTACATAAAATTACGAGAGGAGAATCAATCATGTCATCAGAAAACAAAATGGGAGTCATGCCCATCAACAAGCTGATCCTGTCCATGTCCATCCCCATGATGCTTTCCATGCTGATCCAGGCCCTTTATAACATTGTTGACAGCATGTTCGTGGCCCAGATCAGCGAAAACGCGCTGACCGCCGTGTCCCTGGCCTTCCCGGCCCAGAACCTGATGATCGCCGTAGCTACCGGTACCGGCGTCGGCATCAACGCTACTCTTTCCAGAAGCCTGGGCGAAAAGAATTTCAAAAAGGCCAACCGCATCGCCATCCACGCCCTGTTCCTGGCCTTTTTAAGCTTCCTGGCCTTTGCCGTGTTCGGACTGTTTTTTGCGGAACATTTTTTCCTGGCGCAGACAAAGGATCCGGAGATCGTGGATCTGGGAACCTCCTACCTGAGGATCTGCACGATCCTTTCCTTTGGATTGTTCGGCCAGATCGCCTTTGAGCGTCTCATGCAGTCCACCGGACGGACCTTTTATTCCATGATCATCCAGGGAACCGGCGCGATCTTAAATATCATCCTGGATCCCATTATGATCTTCGGTCTTCTGGGCTTCCCGAAAATGGGCGTCGCCGGCGCAGCCCTGGCCACCGTTACCGGACAGATCATCGCCTTAATCCTGGGCTTTTTCCTGAACATCACGAAAAACCATGAGATCCAGCTGGCATTCAGAGGCTTCCGTCCGGAAAAGGAGATCATCGGCCATATTTACGCCGTGGGCATCCCGTCCATCATCATGGCCTCCATCGGAAGCGTCATGACCTTTGGCATGAATAAGATCCTCATTGCCTTTACCTCCACGGCCACTGCCGTATTCGGAGTGTATTTCAAGCTCCAGAGCTTCGTGTTCATGCCCGTATTCGGCTTAAACAACGGTACGGTGCCCATCATCGCCTATAACTTCGGCGCAGGCCGGCCGGACCGGATCATGAAGACCTTAAAGCTGGCCATCCTCTATGCCGTATCCATCATGACCGGCGGACTCCTGGTGTTCAACCTGGCCGCTGAAAATCTCCTGATGATCTTCAACGCCTCTGAATCCATGCTGGAGATCGGCGTACCGGCCCTTAAGATCATCTCCCTGAGCTTTATCCTGGCCGGCTTCGGCATTGCCTGCTCCTCCCTGTTCCAGGCCATGGGCCACGGCATGCTGAGCCTGTGGGTGTCCGTATTAAGGCAGCTGGTGATCCTTCTGCCTGCGGCGTTTATTTTTGCAAAGACCATGGGACTCTTCTACGTATGGTTCGCCTTCCCCATTGCGGAAATCTTTTCCGCCGTGGTCAGCGCCGTATTCCTGCGCCATGTCTACAAAAAGGAGATCCTTCCGCTGAAGGAATCCCTCAGCCGTGAGAAATAAAAACAGGCATTGAAAAAGCTGCCTCCGGGGCCATAAACCATGGCCATCCGGAAGGCAGCTTTTTTCTTTTATTTTTCCTCAAACGGATATCCCAGACGCTTGAACACCATATCGTAGCCGTCGTTCCCGTAATTCAGAGACCGGTTCACCCGGCTGATGGTGGCAGTGGAAGCGCCGGTACGCTCTGCAATATCCAGATACGTTTTCTTTTCCCTGAGCATCTTGGCAACCTCATACCGCTGGGACAGGGACAGCAGCTCGTTGACCGTACACACGTCCTCAAAAAACGCGTAGCACTCCTCCGGAGACTTTAAGGTCAGCACCGCTTCAAAAAGATGGTCCACAGCTTCCGTTTTTATCTTTTTATTCATGTTCAGACTCCCCTTTGTGAGACAAATTTTTCCATTATCCAATGGTTTCCCGCAGTCTTCCTGCCCGATACACAACTAATATTTTAACACATTAAAGTTTTTAAGTCCAGTAATTTGCAAAATATATTTAAAGAAAACCGGCGTTCCCCCCTACGCCAGCATGAACCGCTCCACCACCATTCCGACGCCGTCGTCGTTGTTGGATGCAGTGATGTGATCGGCCGCCTTCCGCACCGGCAGCACCGCGTTTTCCATGGCCACTCCCAGCCCGGCGTACCGGATCATGGAAAGATCGTTATAGCCATCGCCGCAGGCGATCATCTGCTCCCGGGACAGCCCCAGAACCTCCAGGAGACGCTCCAGGCTCTGGGCCTTATCGATGCCCCTGGGAAGGATCTCCAGGAAAAACGGCTCCGACCGGTAGACGCTGAAATTCTTTCCCAGGGCCGCCTTTACCCTGGGCTCCACCATTGCCAGGTAATCCCCGTCGTCCATCATCAGAAACTTGGGCACAGGAAAATCCACATAGGACGCCAGATCCGCTTTCTCCACCACCTCCATGGCGTTGATGCGGCTTTCCAGCTTTCCATAAGGACATTCCGCATGGTTGGTGAGGATGCGGCTGCCCTCATACGTCAGGATATCCACCCGGTGTTCCTCGGCCAGGCCAATGATGATCCGGTTGGACTCCACCGGCAGCTCCTTGGAAAACACCACCTCTCCGGTGGCACAGTTCATGATCCGGCCGCCGTTGTAGGACAGGATAAAGCCGCCGTGGGCCTCCAGCTCCAGCTCTCTGGCCAGAGGCACCACTCCCTGGGTGGGCCGTCCGGAGGCCAGCACCACCTTTTTCCCCCGGGCCTGGGCCTCCATCAGGGCCTTTTTCGTCCGGGGCGTGATCACCTTATCCCGGTTTGTCAGCGTGCCGTCCAGATCCAGCACAATGATCTCATATTGGTTCTGTTCCATGTATCGACTCCTTACTGCAGCTTCCGCCTATTTCAGGCGGATCTCCCGTATTTTTTTTCTCAGAGGCAGAAGAAAGGACGGAGCTGCGGAAAGCTCCCGGATCCCCATTTCCAGGAAGGTCTCCGTAAGAGAAAGGTCTGCCGCCAGCTCTCCGCAGATCCCGGCCCGGATCCCTGCTTTTTTTGCGTTTTCCGCCACGTATGCAATGAGCCTCAGGACGGCCGGATGATGCGGATCGTAAAAATCGTCCAGACGGTCGTTCTGACGGTCCACAGCCAGGGTATACTGGGTCAGATCGTTGGTTCCGATGCTGAAAAAATCCACCAGCTCCGCCAGTTCCCCGCTGAGCAGGGCGGCGGCCGGGGTCTCGATCATGATCCCCAGGTCCACCTTCCCCACCGGAACGCCTTCCCGTTCCAGCTCCTCCCGTACCTGCAGCGCCATCCCCTTGGCCTCCTCCACCTCCCAGAGAGAGGACACCATGGGAAACATCATGGAAACCTTTCCATAGGCGCTGGCTCGGTAAATGGCCCTGAGCTGGGTACGGAAGATCTCCGGCCGCTTCAGGCAGATCCGCAGGGCCCGGAAGCCCATGGCCGGATTGGCCTCCTTTTCGATCCCAAAGTAGTCCGCCGTCTTGTCTGCGCCGATATCCAGGGTGCGGATGACCACCTCCCTGCCTCCCATGCGCTCCGCCGTCTGGCGGTAGGCAGAAAACAGCTCCTCCTCTGTGGGATACGTCTCCTTTTCCAGATAAAGGAATTCGCTGCGGAACAGGCCCACGCCTGCACCTCTGCACTCCAGGACCGCATCCACGTCTGACGGTCCCCCGATGTTGGCATAAAGGGCCACCCGGGTCCCGTCTCCGGTCACATCCGGAAGGTCCCGGACTTCCAGAAGGAGCTTTTCCGCCTCCTCCTGGCGGGCTTTTTTTCTTCTGAGGCGGTCAAGGGTCTCCGGATCCGGATCCACATAAAGGATCCCCTCTTCTCCGTCAATGGCTGCCAGCCTTCCGTCCCACTCCCGGTTCACGGGAACGGATACCAGGGCCGGGATCTCCATGGTCCTGGCCAGGATGGCTGTGTGGGAATTGGCGGAGCCCTGCTCTGTCACAAAGCCCAGGATCTTTTTTTTATCCAGCTGTACGGTCTCGCTGGGCGCCAGGTCTCTGGCCATCAGGATCACCGGTTCCGAAAGCGCCGGTCCTCTTCCGGGCTCTCCCTCTCCGGCGCCCTCCTCCAGGATCCTCAGAAGCCGGTCCGACACATCCCGGATATCGGCGGCCCTGGCCCTCAGATACTCGTCCTCCATTTCCAGAAACAGGCGGCAGAAGCCATCTCCCGCTGCCTCCACCGCAAATTCCGCGTTGACGCCCTGTCCGGCAATGAGCCTGGTCACGGATTGCCTGTATTCCTCATCCTTCAGCAGCATCCGGTGTCCCAGAAACACCGAGGCGCTTTCGGCACCCGCCTCTCCCAGGGCCTTTTCATATAAGTCCTCCAGCTCCTTTTCCGCCTGCTCCAGGGCTTTTTCGTAGCGCAGAAGCTCCCGTTCTGCGTCCTCCACCTGCTGGCGCACCGCCTTTCTTTCCTTCTGCTCATAATACTGGAGCTTTCCCACGGCAGTCTTATTCAGGACCGACCTTCCTCTGATCATTTCCATACTCCGGTTCCTCCATCCTTCCATTTTAAACGCATTTCTTCCAGGAATCAACACCTTCCCCCATCAGTGCCGAAAAAAATCCCAGAGTTCTTGACATTTCCGCCTTCTAAACTCATAATATAACCATACATACTCTTATAAAGGAGGATACCTATGAAATACTTAAACCAGCTGGAGCATCCGGATATCCCATATCCCACCGACGCCGCCACCGAAGGCAGTCGCTTCCACGCGCTCTCCATTAAGGAGGCCGGCTGCGGACTCTGCTCCCTGGCCATGATGGTGGACCAGCTCACAACAAAGACCATTTCCTTAAAGCGCCTGATCTCCCTGTCCTTAAAGCATAAGGCCAATCTCCATCCCGGCACCGATATGAAGATCCTGGGGCCTGTGGTGGCAAGGCTTTACGATCTGGACTTTTCCACCACCAACAGCTTAAAAACGGCCATGCAGCACTTAAGAAACGGCGGAAGCGTCATCGCCAACGTGGGCGGCGACCGGGAGGGCTATACCGGCGTATTCTCCCACGGCGGCCACTATGTGCTGCTTCTATCCGCCGGAAAAGACAGCATCTGCGTCCTGGACCCGTCTTTAAAAGAAGGAAAATATGAGGAGCCGGGACGGGAGGGAAAGGTGCGCCTGGATTCTCCCTTCGCCTACTGCTCCCCGGAGCTGCTGGAAAAGGAGACCGATAACCGGGATCCCGGCTTCTACCTTTTCTCCAGAAAAGAGCCCTGCTAAAGATCCGGTCATACCTCGGCCATCCTCCGGTGGTACCGGATGAAAAGGATCGCTGACAAAAGCGCCGCCGCACAGACCCAGACCGCCCGTTCTGCAAGTACCTGGCAGAGCAGGGCGCTGGCGGCCGCGCCGGCCACAAACACCAGATCGATCCAGTAATACCACAATCCGTGCTTCCTCTGTTCCCCATCGTTTTCGAGGGTTCCCAGAGCCAGAAGCTCGGTCCCGCTTCTTAAATTTCCCGTGCACATGGTGGTGGCGAAGGCCATGCCATGCATCTTCCGGAAGGCCTCCACCTGCATGGCGCAGGAAAATCCGATCAGGCAGTTCACCAGAGGATTCCAGCCCTGGGGCATGAACCCGGCCAGGACCATCACCGCAAATTCCAGCCACAGGATCCCTTCCTTCCAATGGACCGTTCCATTTTCACCCATCCGCATACGGATCCATTCCGTCAGAAAAATTCCAGCCGCATAGGCTGCCACCGGGATCAGATACCGTCCGGCCAGAGCCAGGTCGCCCCGGGCCAGGCTGATTCCCATGAGCGCAATATTTCCCGTTTCCGCAGTTGCAAATACCTCTCCCCGCACCAGATAGGAATATGCGTCCAGGAAACCACCGGAAAACATCAGGATCGAACCCAGGCGTACGGATTCGGATACTTTTTTACTCGTCAGCATGTGATCCTCCTTGAATCTCAAAGACCTCACCGCCGCTGTGCAATAACGCGCAGGAAGGACAGTGAGGCCTTATCTTTAACTTTTATGGGTTACTTATCCCGCCATTTGGCATAAAGCGTCATGGGACCAGTGACCGTATCCTTGGACAGATCCCAGGGGATCGTCAGATTTTCGTCTGTATACCAGCCCTCAAATACGCTTCCCTCCCGGACAGGGTCCGCAGGCGCTTCCACCAGATCGCCGTACATCCGCTTCTGGCTTTCCACCACAGTCCCGCCCCGGGCATCGAAGTCCACCATATATCCCCGGTTGGCGTAGCCGATGCCAAAACAGAGCACAAGGGCTGTCCCCAGGACAATGATGATCCAGTTTAAGGATCGTTCTGAGATCTTCACATATTTATAAAGACCCCGGAATTCTCTCTGCCGCTCTCCGTCCGGTTCCGGAGAGGACCCGTTTTTCTTCTCTTCCGTCATCGCTTACTTACGTACCAGATACTTACGCATATCAATGGCACAGGCTACCAGGATGATCAGACCCTTGATGATATAAAGCATGTTGGGGTCAACAGAAAGGAAGTTCAATCCGGCGAAGATGATCTGCAGCAGCAGAACGCCCACTACGATACCGCTGATGCGTCCGATACCTCCGACGAAGGATACGCCGCCGATTACGCAGGCTGCGATGGCGTCACACTCATAGTTCAGACCAGTATTGGCGTTGGCAGATGCGATACGTGCGCCGTCGAAGAAACCGGTGATGCCGTACATCACGCCGGCCAGCATGAACACCAGGATGATGGTGCGAGCCACGTTTACGCCGGATACGTTGGCGGCTTCCTCGTTGGAGCCAACCGCGAACATATTCTTTCCAAAGGTCGTCTTATTCCAGATCACCCACATGATGGCAGTCAGGATCACCGCATACAGAACATATCTGGGAACTGCAACGCCTCCGATGGTAAATAAGGTTCCTGTGATCAGGGAACGGTAGCTGTCGGTCAGTCCGCTTAAGGTCTGTCCGTTATTGACGCCGTTCATTAAGTACATAAGGATGATACCGTATGTGATCAGCTGGGTGGAAAGGGTTACGATAAAGGGATGCAGTTTAAATTTGGCAACGCTGAAGCCGTTTACGAAGCCCACAGCCGCGCCTACGCCCACCACGATCAGAAATACCACCGGAATGGGCATTGCAGATGTCATGTTGGGGAAAACCTTAAATACCGTGGTCAGTAAGGAGGCAGAGATACACGCTGCCAGACCTACCACACGGCCTGCGGAAATATCTGTACCGGTCAGTACGATACAGCCGCCGATTCCCAGAGCGATGGGCAGCTTCGCCGCCGTCAGGGAAATAATATTTACGATTGAAGAAAGACTGAGGAATTTGGGCTGTTTCACCGTAATGAAAACGATCGCAATGGCAATGATAATATACATTGCATTGTTTAAGATCAGATCCCCAATCCTTCTCTGCTGGTCTTTCTTGGAAAGCGCTTTAAATTCCTGTGCTTTGGATGTTGCTTTATTGTCAGCCACAGTTCATTCCTCCTATCCTTATGCGAATTTCGCAGCCAGAGCCATGATCTCTTCCTGCGTCGTTGTTCTTGCGTCCACCTCACCGGCCAGCTGTCCGCCGGACATTACAAGGATCCGGTCGCAGACGCCCAAAAGCTCCGGCATCTCGGAGGAAACCATCAGTACCGTCTTTCCTTCCTTTGCCAGATTCAGGATCAGCTGGTAAATCTCATATTTCGCTCCCACGTCGATACCACGGGTGGGCTCGTCCAGAAGGAGCACCTCCGGCTCCGTCAGAAGCCAGCGGGCCAGGATCACCTTCTGCTGGTTGCCGCCGGATAAGGAACGGATCTGGGTCTTCTGGCTGGGCGTTTTGGTGCGCATGGCCTTGATCCCCCACTCCGTCGCCTCGCTCATTTTCTTATCGCTGAGGAATGGGCCTACCTTATACCGCTTGAAGCTGGATATGGTGGTATTGGCCTGGATATCGCGGATCCCGAAAATACCGGTGGCGCGCCGCTCCTCGGTCAGCAGGGCAAATTTATTCTTAATGGATTCCCTGGCATTGCGGTTCATTACCCGCTTGCCATGGAGATAGATCTCGCCTTCTTTTCTTGTGGCGATCCCGAAGATATTCTCCAGAAGTTCTGTACGCCCGGAGCCGTCCAGGCCTGCGATTCCCAGAACCTCACCCTTTTTCGCCACAAACGATACGTCATGGAGCTTGGAGTAAGCGGCAGTCAGTCCCTTTACCTCCAAAAGAGGCTCTCCAACCACATTATCCTTTTCCGGATACAGATTGGTGAGCTCACGGCCTACCATCAGCTTGATGATCTCATTCATCGTCAGCTCCTTCGCCGGCTTGGTGGCGATCCACTGGCCGTCACGCATGATGGTAACATCATCGGAGATCCGTAAGATCTCCTTCATCTTATGGGAAATGTAGATGATTCCGCAGCCCCGGTCACGCAGCATATTGATGATCCGGAACAGATGCTCCACCTCTTCCTCAGTCAGAGAGGAGGTGGGCTCGTCGAATACGATCACCTTGGAATTATAGGAAACCGCCTTGGCGATCTCCACCATCTGCCTCTGGGATACGGGCATGGTGCTCATCACCGTCTTGGGGTCCACGTTCACCTCCAGCTCGTCGAACAGCTTTTTCGTGGCCTCATACATTTTGGCTTCGCTGGTCAGGGGACACCATTTGGAGATCTTCGGGAACCGGCCCAGCCACATGTTATCCATAACATTGCGCTTTAAGGCCTGGTTCAGCTCCTGGTGTACCATTGCCACTCCGTTTTCCAGGGCTTCCTTTGAGGTTTTAAAGCTGACCTCCTTGCCGTCCAGATAAATATGTCCCGCATCCTTGTTGTACACACCGAACAGACATTTCATAAGAGTAGATTTTCCGGCTCCATTTTCCCCCATAAGGGCATGGACGGTCCCGGCCCGGACTGTCAGGGAAACGTTATCCAGAGCCTTTACGCCGGGGAACGATTTGCAGATCCCTTCCATGCGCAGAAGCACAGGCTGATTTCCTGATCCAGCGGCAGTTGTTGTGTCTTTCATACTCAAATCATCGCCTCCTGATTCTCAAGTATTTCGCTATACGCCGTTTTGTCATACTAGAACGTCATCTCCGTATGGCGCTGAACAGGACCGGCTCTGCAGATCCCGTTCTTTATCGCGGCAGCGGCCACATGAGCATGCGGACATGTTCATCTGGCCGCTGTGCGCGTAAAAAAATACAGCCGCACCGAAGTGCGGCTGCATCATCGATGACTTTATTCCTCGCCTGTGTACATAGCGTAAGGAATATTCACACGCCATGTTCCTACTACGTTGGCTGCATCGACACCCTCAAATGTTTCTGCGCTTGTCAGATAGTTTGCTGTGATCTGGGCGATGGTGTTTGCCATACCTTCAGCATCCTGTTTGATGGTTCCGGTCATCGTACCAGCTGCAATTGCGTCTTTTGCAGCGTCTGTTGCGTCTACACCGAATACCGGGATCACAGTAGCGCCTTCCTTGTTGTAGCCGGCGTTCTGAAGAGCGGTAACGGATCCGATTGCCATCTCATCGTTGTTTGCGATAACAAGCTCAACCATGTTGTTGTTTGCTTCGCTGTACTGGGACAGGATTGTCTGCATGTACTCGGTAGCTGCTGCTGCAGACCACAGACCGCCCTGGTCAACCAGATATTTGTTTGTATTTCCTGCATCATAGAAGGATAACGGCTTCTTGCCGGCTGCTTCCAGAACCTTGTCCGCATCTTCCTGACCGAACTGGGTACGTGCGATTGCCTCGGCGTTGCCCTCCTGGCCCTTGAACATTACGTAAGAGATCTGTCCGTCGCCGTTGAGATCTACGGTATCGAAGTTCTCAACCAGGTACTCACCGATCATTTCGCCCTGCATATGGCCAGCCATCTCATAGTCTGTACCTACGAATACAGCCTTGTCGTATGCGGAAACAACCTCCTCACTTACGGAACGGTTGAAGAAGATCACCGGGATGTTCTGTGCTTTTGCTAATTCGATGATGTTCTTTGCAGCATCATCAGAGCCGCTGTCTACCAGGTTTACTACCAGGAGAGAGGTTCCTTTTGCGATGGCTGTGGAAACCTGCTCTGTCTGTGTTGTCTGGCTGTTGTTGGAGTCATAGTCCTGGTACTTGATGCCGGCTTTGTCAAGAGCGGCATCCAGAGCGGAACGAACGCTGGAGATATATGTATCGCCGTATGTGTAGTATAATACGGAGATCTCTCCTGCGTCTGCTAAATCCTTAGCTGCCTCTGTAACTGCTTCTGTAACTTTTTCTGTCTCTTTTTCTTCTGCTTTTGTTGTCTCAGCGGCTGCGGCTGTTGTCTCTGCCGGTGCTGCTGCGGACTCCTTCTTATCACCGCCGCCGCATGCTGTCATGCTGGCTACAAGGCCGGCAGCGAGAAGAACGCTTACTAATTTTTTCATTTTGAATTCCTCCTCTTTCTTTCGGTTTGTTATATATTAAACAACCATATTGTATTATAACCCATTTCATGGCTTTTGTAAAGGATTACCGATATTTTTTTGTGTTGTCATCCATTTTTTGTATAAATCGGCTCCATTCGACCAAAAGCGAGGAGGAATCCATTGTTCTATATTTACATTTTTCTTTTTTACATCTTTTCGCCCGGCACCACCGGAACTGCGCCCTCGGGAACCGGACAGAAATATCCGCCGTAGCGCTTCATCTTTGTCTCATATTCATCCCTGGCCGCCTGTAAAAGCTCCGGCTTTTCCATCAAATCCACGGCAGCGGCTGCCAGGACCTTTCCAGCCATCAGCATTCCCTTATGGGCCATGGAGGTACGGCCGCAGGACACATTCTGCCAGGAGTGGCCCGGATCCTTGGAGGGATAGGTGGCCGTATTGATCTGGGCAGTGGGAACCAGCCAGCTCACGTCGCCCACGTCTGTGGAGCCCATACGCGGATGCTCCGAATAGAAATACGGGATCAGGAAGTCGTTGATGGCCTTTGTTCCGTGGTCTGAGGCCTTATCCACAAATTCGTAAAGTTCCTCGCTGTCCTCGGTAAAGGAACCGGGAAGCTTATTGTCCTTCATCTCCACTGAATCGCAGAGGGCCTGGGCATAGGAAAGCTCTTCCTTTGTATATTCCGGCATCTCGATCTGGCTGAAGTTTTCCCAAAGGAGCTTCTCCAGCACCTTGTTGGGAACCGTGTTGGAGCAGCCGTCGATGAACTTTTTCTCCATGGTGGTATCGGTCATCATGGAAGCGGCCAGAGCGATCCGGTCCACCCGTTCCTGGAGAGCCAGGGCCTCCTTGGCCCAGATGGCACGCACCATGTAGAGCACCTGCGCCCGGGGCTGTACCACGTTGGGAGAGTCTCCGCCGGCATCGGTGATGGAATAATGGATCCTTGCCGTATCGGGCATATGCTCCCGCAGGAACTGGACGCCGATGTTCATCAGCTCCACCGCATCCAGGGCAGAACGGCCCTGCTCCGGAGCTCCCGCCGCATGGGAGGCGATGCCGGTGAATTTATATTCGGTCTGGATACAGGTATTGCAGGTGCCTGAGGTGACCTGATTTTCCGTTCCCGGATGCCAGGTAAGGGCCGCGTCGCATTCCTTAAATACGCCGTCTCTGGCCATAAATGCCTTGGTGGCGGCTCCCTCTTCTCCCGGGCAGCCGTAAAGGATCACCTTTCCGCTCCCCTCTCCCTTTTCTTCCAGATAATGCTTGATGGCAAAGGCAGCCGCCATGGATCCGGCTCCCAGAAGGTTATGACCGCAGCCGTGTCCATTGCCATTGGGCGTCAGCTCCTCCCTGGTCTCCTGTCCGGCCACCTGGGAAAGTCCTGTGAGCGCGTCGTACTCGGCCAGGATCCCGATCACCGGCTTTCCGGAGCCGTAGGATGCGCGGAACGCCGTCTCGATGCCGCAGAAGGGATGCTCCACCTGGAAGCCCTCCTCCCTTAATACCTGGGCGTACAGCTCCCCGGATTTAAATTCCCTCAGGGAAAGCTCCGCAAAATCCCAGATCTTATCGGATGTATCGATGATCACGTCTGCCTTCTCGTCAATATAGCTTAAAACCTTCTTCTTTTCGTCGGTCATGGTCTGCCCCTCCTGATTTCTTCTTAATATAATACCTTGCTTAAAAATTCCTTTGTACGCGGGTTGGACGGATGGTTGAACACCTGGTCCGGACTGCCCTTTTCGGCGATGATCCCGCCGTCCATGAAAAATACCCGGTCGGAAACCTCCTTGGCAAAGCCCATCTCATGGGTCACGATCACCGTGGTCATTCCCGTCTTTACCAGGCTTTTTATTACCTGAAGCACCTCTCCCACCATCTCCGGGTCCAGGGCCGAGGTGGGCTCGTCAAACAGCATCACATCCGGCTCCATGGCCAGGGCGCGGACAATGGCAAGCCTCTGCTTCTGGCCGCCGGAAAGCTTTTTGGGATACTGGTCCGCCTTTTCCTGAAGGCCTACCCGGGCTAACAGCTCCGCCGCCATCTCGTCGGCCTCCTTCTGGGTCTTTTTCCCCAGGAGCACCGGGGCCAGGGTCACGTTTTTCCCAACCGTAAGGTTATTAAACACATTAAAATGCTGGAACACCATCCCCATCTTCTGGCGGTGGAGGTTGATGTCCACGCTTTTATCTGTAATATCCGTCCCCTCGAAATAAATATGGCCGGAGGTGGGCGTTTCCAGCAGGTTCAGGCACCGTAAAAAGGTGCTCTTTCCTCCGCCCGAGGGGCCGATGATGGAAACCACCTCTCCTCTGGTAATGGTCTCCGTTACTCCCTTTAAAACCTGGAGGCTTCCAAAGGATTTATGTAGATCCTCCACACGGATCAGTTCGTTATCAGCGCTCACTTGCATTCATCCTCCTCTCCAGTAATGCGATCAGCTTGGACATAACGAATGTCACAAGGAAATAGATGATACCCACGATGGTCAGCGGCTCCAGCACACGGAAGGTGATGCCGTTGATGGTCTTAAACTGGGTCATCAGCTCTCCGATAAAGAACGTGGAGGCCAGGGACGTTTCCTTGACAATGGCCACAAATTCGTTGCAGAGAGCGGGAAGGATATTTTTTACCGCCTGGGGCAGCACCACATGGATCATAGCCTGACGGCTGTTTAAGCCCAGGGAACGGGCCGCCTCGGTCTGTCCCGCATCCACGGCCTGGATCCCGGCGCGGACGATCTCGCAGACGTAGGCGGTGGAGTTGACGCAGCAGGCGATCATCACACAGGAAAATTCACTGAGATTCATGAACGGAAGCCACTGGGGCAGCATAAAATAGAAAAAATACAGCTGTAAGAGGATCGGCGTTCCGCGGATCACCTCTACATAAACGGCTGCAATGGCGTGAAGGGGACGGAACCCTCCGATCCCCCAGCTGCTGCGGTGCATCATCGCCATCAGAGAGCCGGACACGGTGCTGATCAGCACCGTGAGCGCGCCCATATATAAGGTCATCCATAAGCCGTGCAGGAAGAGGTGGGAATATTCGCACCATACCTTTCCCATAACTGTGAAAAATTCCATTGGATCTTCTCCTTTCTTTCCGGCTTATTTCATCTCTATGCCAAGGCTTTCTGCCAAAGCCCGGGCTTCCTCGGTCCACTGGCTGTAAATCCCGGACTCGTTGACCTCTGCAATGATCTCGTTGATGGCCTCGAGAAGCTCATCCTCGCCCTTTTTAACAGCAATGACATTGCCCTCGTCGGAATGGTCAAATTTAAACTCGGTCATGGCTATCTCCGGATAGGACTTCATCAGCATCTCTCCGTTATCGTAGGAAACCGCCACAGCGTCGGCCTTTCCGGTGGTCAGCATCAGAACGCCGTCGGTGATGGCCGTAATGGGCTGGAACTGGATATCAGAGGGAAGCTGCTCCGCCACCAGGGACTGCTGGAGGGATGCATTCTGTGCTACGATCTTCTTTCCGGAAAAGTCCTCTGCCGTTTTATAGGAAGCCGCGTCGTCCTTCATTACCAGAAGGGTGTGGCCCTTGTCCTCGGACTGGATATTGTAGCGGTCTGAAAGTCCCAGAGCCTCTGCACGCTCTTCCGTATATGCAAAGCCGGAAATTCCCATATCAATGTTCCCGGAGGACAGTCCCTGCTGGATGGCGGAAAATTCCATGGCCTTGATCTCCAGCTCTACTCCCAGCTTTTCCGCGATATATTTTCCAAGCTCAATGTCGGAGCCTACGTACTCGACGCCGGCTGCACCGACATTTTTAAATTCCATAGGCGCAAAATCCGGAGCCGTTCCCATGGTGATCTTTCCGGAGGCCAGGATCTTTCCTAAGCGGCTGTTGGGATCCACACCCGGGGCGGCAGCTTCCGTTCCGCTTTCGGAACCGGCCTCTGCCTTTGTGGTCTCTGCGGCTGCTGCGCCGGAGGTCTCTGCCTTCGCATCCGCTGTCTTGCCTTCTCCGCCGGAGCACCCGGTCATCACTGCCATGGATACCACTGCTGCCATTGCTATAAGCACATTCTTTTTCATAATTATTCCTCTTTTCTTTATTTTATGCTTCATATATACAGTTTCAAATGGCCATTTTCCGGTGGCCTTTGTTTATGTTACGCATTATAATGCATAAATATGCTTTTGTAAAGAGGTTTTTTAAAAAAATATACATTTTATCCAGTCTGTATAAATTTTTATGCATACCACCCGAAGGCGGTATGCATAATGGATAAAAAGCTATGAATTTAAATATCTGCAATGTTGATCAGCGTCAACTCCTGGGCACGGTTTTCCATACTGGTCACCAGGGCCCTGGCCGTATCAATGGCCGTAAGAACGGTCACGCCGGTCTCAATGGCGTTTCTGCGGATGATGAAGCCATCGTGGCTGCGCTCGGCTCCCTGGGCCGGGATGTCGATGACAAGGTCGATCTCATGTCCCAGGATCAGATCCAGGATATTGGGAGATTCCTGCTCGATCTTACGCACAGGGATGGTCACCACGCCCTTCTGGTACAGGTACCGGGCGGTTCCGTTGGTACAGAAGATCCGGTAGCCCTGGGCCTTGAAGCGGGCGGCAATGTCCACCATCTCCTCCTTATCGGAATCCCGGACGGTGATGATCATGTTCTTATACTTGGGCAGCTTGATGCCTGCGCCCTGGAACGCCTTATAAAGGGCCTCGTTGAAGGTCTTTGCGATACCCAGGCACTCTCCGGTGGATTTCATCTCCGGCCCCAGGCTGATGTCTGCACCGCGGATCTTCTCAAAGGAGAACACGGGCATCTTAATCGCAAAGTAATCGGCCTCTTTCTGGAGTCCGGGAGTATATCCCAGCTCCCTGATGGTGTGGCCGCAGATGATCTGGGTCGCCAGGGGAACGATGGGGATCCCCGTCACCTTGCTGATATAGGGAACCGTTCTGGAGGAACGGGGATTTACCTCGATGATGTAAACATCCTCTCCGTCCACAATGAACTGGATGTTGATCATTCCCTTTACATGAAGGGCTCTGGCCAGCTTCTCTGTATACTCCACCAGGGTCTTCTTGTTGCCCTCGGTGATGCTCTGGGCCGGGTAAACGGAGATACTGTCGCCGGAATGGATACCGGTACGCTCGATATGCTCCATGATACCCGGGATCAGGATATCGGTGCCGTCACAGATGGCGTCCACCTCGATCTCCTTGCCCATGATATATTTATCCACCAGGATCGGGTGCTCCTGGGCGATCTGGTTGATGATTCCGATGAATTCGTCAATATCCTCGTCACAGATGGCGATCTGCATGCCCTGGCCGCCAAGCACGTAGGAGGGGCGCACCAGCACCGGATATCCCAGCTCGTTGGCTGCCTTTTTGGCCTCCTCTGCCGTAAATACGGTCTGTCCCTTGGGTCTGGGAATGCCGCACTGCTCCAGGATCTCGTCAAACCGCTCTCTGTCCTCGGCCGCGTCCACGTCCTCGGCGGCGGTTCCTAAGATCGGAACTCCCATCTTCATCAGAGCCTCGGTCAGCTTGATGGCCGTCTGGCCGCCGAACTGGACAACGGCTCCGTCGGGCTTCTCGATATCCACGATGCTCTCCACATCCTCCGGAGTCAGAGGCTCAAAGTACAGCTTGTCGGCAATATCGAAGTCCGTGCTGACGGTCTCCGGGTTGTTGTTGATAATAACGGTCTCATAGCCCTCTTTCTCAAAGGCCCAGGTACTGTGTACGGAACAGAAGTCGAACTCGATTCCCTGGCCGATCCGGATGGGGCCGGAGCCCAGAACCAGCACCTTTTTCTTGTCTGTGGTCCCGTCGGCCTCGTTCTCGCTGCCGAAGCAGGAATAGTAATACGGCGTCTCAGCCGCAAACTCGGCGGCACAGGTATCCACCATCTTGAAGGCGGCGCGGATGTTGTTCTCGCAGCGCATGGTCTTTACCTCATCCTGGGAAAGGCCTGTGAGTCTTGCAATCACATTATCCGGGAATTCGATGCGCTTTGCTTCCTTTAAGAGCTCCGGAGTCAGATCTCTTCCGGCAGCCTTAAGGGCAGCCTCCATCTCCACCAGGATCGCCAGCTTGTCGATGAACCAGATATCGATCTTCGTGATATCATGGATCAGGTCGTAGGAAAAGCCGCGGCGCAGGGCCTCGGCAATGACCCAGATCCGGCGGTCGTCCACACGCTTCAGCTCCTCTTTAAGCTCCGCGGATGTAAGTCCGGAATAATCGTAAGAGAGGAGACAGTCCACATGCTGCTCCAGAGAACGGATGGCCTTCATTAAGCCTCCCTCAAAGCTGGTGCAGATGCTCATAACCTCTCCGGTGGCCTTCATCTGGGTTCCCAGGCTGTGGCTGGCGTTTATGAACTTATCAAAGGGAAGACGGGGCATCTTCACGACTACATAGTCCAGCATGGGCTCAAAGCTGGCGTAGGTTTTTTTCGTTACGGCGTTTTTGATCTCGTCCAGGGTATAGCCCAGGGCGATCTTTGCGGCAACCTTTGCGATGGGGTAGCCGGTGGCCTTGGAGGCCAGGGCAGAGGAACGGCTTACTCTGGGGTTTACCTCAATCACGCAGTATTCAAAGCTGTTGGGATTTAACGCATACTGCACGTTGCAGCCGCCGGTGATCCCCAACTCGGTGATGATCTTTAAGGCGGAGGTACGGAGCATCTGGTACTCCTTATCTCCTAAGGTCTGGGACGGAGCCACGACGATGGAGTCGCCGGTATGAACGCCCACCGGGTCGATGTTTTCCATATTGCAGACGGTGATCACGTTTCCGGCGCCGTCGCGCATTACCTCATACTCGATCTCCTTCCAGCCGGCAATGCAGCGCTCCACCAGGACCTGTCCCACGCGGGAAAGGCGCAGGCCGTTTTCCAGGATCTCCGCGCACTGCTCCCGATTTTCCGCAATACCGCCGCCGGATCCGCCTAAGGTATAGGCCGGACGGAGCACCACCGGATAGCCGATCTTTTCAGCCACTGCCAGACCGTCCTCTAAGCTTTCCACGATCTCGGACGGAGCCACCGGCTCATTGATCTTTTCCATGGTCTCCTTGAACATCTCACGGTCCTCGGCCTTTTTAATGGTCAGAGGCGTGGTTCCGATGAGGCGCACGTTATTTTTTGCAAGAATACCGGCCTCTTCCAGCTCCATGGCCAGGTTTAAGCCGGCCTGGCCGCCCAGGGTCGGGAGAACGCTGTCGGGCTTTTCCTTCATGATCAGCTGCTCCACCACCTCGGTGGTCAGGGGCTCGATGTATACCTTATCGGCAATGTCCTTATCGGTCATGATCGTAGCCGGGTTGGAGTTTAAGAGCACGACCTCAACGCCCTCCTCCTTTAAGGAACGGCACGCCTGGGTTCCTGCATAGTCAAACTCTGCGGCCTGGCCGATGATAATGGGGCCGGAGCCGATCACTAGTACTTTTTTAATATCCGGGTTCTTTGGCATTATCTTCCCTCCTCCATCATACGCATAAAGCGGTCAAACAGGTATCCGGAATCCAGAGGACCGGGACAGGCCTCCGGATGATACTGCACGGTGAAAATATTCTTTCCCACATATTTTAAGCCTTCGTTGGTCTTATCGTTCACGTTCACGAACGCCGGAACTGCCACGCTGGGATCCAGGCTTTCCTCGTCTACCGCGTAGCCATGGTTCTGGGAGGTTATGTACACCCGTCCCGTTTCCAGATCCTTTACCGGGTGGTTTCCGCCGCGGTGGCCGTATTTCAGCTTATACGTCTTCGCTCCGGTGGCCAGGGCCATTAACTGATGCCCAAGACAGATGGCAAAGATCGGGACGCTGGATTCATACAGCTTCCTTACTTCCTCAATGATCCCCACGTTCTCGGCCGGATCTCCGGGGCCGTTGGACAGCATGATCCCGTCGGGATTGGTTTTTAAGATCTCCTCGGCCGGAGTATCTGCCGGATAAACGGTCACCTCACAGCCTCTCTGATTTAAGTTCCTGGCAATATTATCCTTTGCGCCGCAGTCCAGCAGCGCAACCTTTTTTCCGTTTCCGGGAAGCACATAGGGCTTCTTTACAGAGGTCTTTAACACAACGCCCTTTACCGTATACTGGCGGATCCGCTCCTTTACCTCCTCCAGGTCATACTCCCCGTTGGTGGTAATCATACCGTTCATGGTTCCTTTTTCTCTTAAGATCTTTGTAAGGGCTCTTGTATCGATTCCGCTGATACCTGGAATATCCTGTTCTTTTAAGAAATGC